>JBJTOX010000131.1:0-33796 GCA_046074785.1 Actinomycetota bacterium | reverse complement strand
GCTGCAACCAGATCAACGCAATGATCGATGAGACCAACGACTGCTGCGATTGCCGCGTCGAGCGATGGAGCAACGCGATCTTGTACACCGGAGCGACTCGCGCCGAGCAGCACCGTCGGATCGGAGAGCAATGAATCGAGCATCTTCATCGGATCGCCCGATGACACGTCAATGTTCGTCAAACTGTCCGACAACGCGCTCGGATCGGGTCGAAAACCACCGGCAAAGTCAGCGACGAGCCGGCTCACCGCGCGTCGCAGATGTTCGGCTGAAAAGACCGTGTGTGTGACGAGTTCGTGCGTGATTGCCCAGACGAGCATGTCATCGCGGGCCACCGACCACTCATCGGCGAACGCATCAACATTGCCCACGACGATGACCAACCGCCCGTGCGGTTCACGCGGCAGCGGCAAGTCGTACTGACCGAAGGTGTGCACGGCAAGCCGACCCACGAGGTTGCCCACCGACATGCCGAGCATCGATGGAGCGATCATCTTGCTCACGTTGGCGAGCATTGCCATCATCGGGTCACCCTCTTCGGGTTCGCCGGAATCATCACGCGGTGCAGCCTCACCACTGATTGACCGAGCGAGCGCGTCGAAGTACGGCCGCCATGCATCGAGCGTCAACTGCACCCACGTGGCGCGATTCGCGACCTCCACCCGGGAGGGTTCGACTGCGTCGCGACCCATCACATCGGCCACGTGCATACTGACGACTCGTGCCAGTCCCTCGACTGCGATACGGCGTTGCGGGTCGACGTTGTGTTCGGCGACGCCTTGCGTAGCTGACATCAACGCTGTTTGTCGGGCCACATCCCATTGCAACGGACCTTGTGCCGACATCGCCCGCTGGAACTGTGCGAAGAGCGGGTTGCTGAACGGATTCGGTACGTCTTCGTCGGCCACGCGCCCAAGGCTATGACTGACCGCAAGTACGCTGAAACGCGATGAAGGCCGATCGCGTCGAGTTGAGCGAAGCTGAACTAGACGTCGGTGAGTTGTACCAGTGGGCCCTGTCGTCGGATTGCGGTGCCGTCGTCATGTTCTCCGGCACGGTGCGTGACCACGCAGAGGGTCGTGCGGGAGTGACGTCACTTTCTTACGAGGCTTATCACGACGTGGCAACGCAGAAGATGCACGAAGTGGTTGCCGAAGCGAGACGCCGGTATCCGGCCGTTGCCCGAATCGCATTGGTACATCGACTCGGCGAACTCTCGCTCACCGAATCGTCGGTTCTCGTGGTCGTGTCGGCCCCGCATCGCCCCGAGGCATTCGATGCGGCACGCTTCTGCATCGACGCGCTGAAGCAGAGTGTGCCGATCTGGAAGAAAGAAACGTGGGCAACGGGAAGCGACTGGGGAACCAACTCCAGCACACCGGTTGCTGCCTCACAAGTCGCACACAGCGAACGGTCGGCAGCAGCCCGATGATGATCGCAGCTACCTCGATTGCGAGCCTGATCTTTGCGGCAATCTCCATCTCGGCTGCGGCGACCCTTGCGTATCTCGTGGCCACCGACGGAAGTCGTTCGCGCCCGGTTGATGGCGCCGCGCAGTTTCGCCGACACCTCGCGGCATTGTCCGACGACTCGCGCGAGCACCTTCGCGAACAGATTCGTATCGCCAGAGAGCAACGAGAGAACAAGTAGCCATGGCACGCGACTTGGCCATCGACCTCGGCACCGCCAACACGCTGGTGTACAAGCAGGGCGAAGGCATCATCATGAACGAGCCGACGGTCATCGCCAAGAACCGTCGCACCAACGAGGTGCTTGCCACCGGCCACGAAGCCTGGGACATGATCGGTCGCACACCGAGTTTCATCGTTGCCGTGCGCCCGCTGCGCGGTGGCGCGATCACCGACTTCGAAACCACCGAGCAGATGATTCGACTGCTGTTGAAGCGGGCCGGCGTATCGCGTTTTGCCCGTCCAAAAGTGCTCATTTGCGTGCCGTCGGCTATCACCGAAGTCGAACGTCGTGCCGTCACTGAGGCCACCCGCCGCGCAGGTGCCGCCGACGCCCAGCTGCTCGAGCAGCCGATGGCGGCGGCAATCGGTGCCGACCTCCCGATCGAAGAACCTGTCGGCAACATGGTGGTTGACATCGGCGGTGGCACCACCGAGACCGCGGTGATCAGTCTCGGCGGAATCGTCACCTTGCGTGCCGAACGTGTCGGTGGATTCTCGATGGACGAAGCCATTCAGGGTTGGGTCCGCAAGGAGCACGGGTTGGCGATCGGCGAGCGCACCGCGGAAGAGATCAAGATTCAGATCGGCAGCGCGCAGGCGTCGACGGCAGATCGCGACGCCGAGGTCAAGGGACGCGACCTCGTGACGGGCCTGCCCAAAACCGTGGTGCTGACAGCCGCTGAGATCCGTGAGGCGCTCGACGAAGTCGTCACTCGCATGATCGACTCGGTGAAGGAGTGCCTCGGCATGACCCCACCCGAACTTGCACAGGACTTGCTGACGCGCGGCATCTACCTCGTGGGCGGTGGTGCACTCTTGCGCGGGCTCGCTGATCGTCTACAGATGGAGACCAAGGTTCCCGTCATGATGTCACCTCAACCGCTCGAAGCCGTGGTGCTCGGTGCCGGACACTGCATCGAGAACTACCAGGCCTTGCGCGGCATGTTCATGGACGCGCGTCGCTGAGCGCGGCGAACGTGAGATTGCTCGTTCTCAACCTCTCGGTGTGGATTGCGTCGGGTGCAGTCATCGGCTGGTGGTTCGCACGGCGGGATTGGCAGTCGTTGTCACCAGCCGGATTCTGCACGCGACTTCGCAACTGGGAACGCCGCGGCTTTTACGAACGCGTTCTGCTCGTGCGACGATGGAAAGATCGATTGCCGGAGGCAGGCACGTGGTTCGGTGGCATCAGCAAGCGGTCGCTGCCCACCGCCAGTGAAGGTCGCCTGCGACGGTTCGCGGCAGAGTCATTGCGGGCCGAGCGCGTGCACCTCAGTTTTGGCCTCGCGATCTTGTTCACCGCAACCTGGAACCGCGGATGGTGGCTCGTGTTGTGCCTCGCGGTCTGTGTGGTTGCAAACCTGCCCTGCATCGTGGTGGCGCGGTACAACCGTCTACGACTCACGCACCTAGCATGAGCGCGATGTTCTTGCGCGGACGCCTGCAGTGGTCGCTGTTGGCCGTCACTCTCGTGAGTGGTGCCCTCGCATTCCTCTTTGCCCAGCGCAACAATTCGAGCGTGGAAGCGACACCGACGACCGTCGCCACCACCACGACCACCACCACGACCACGGTGTACCAGCCACCGATCACTTACGTCGTGCAACGAGGCGACACCCTGTTCGGCATCGCCCAGAGTTTTCAGGTCGACATGCAGGCACTCATGGACCTGAACGGCATCACGAACCCCGATCGAGTCGAAGCCGGTGACGAACTCGTCATGCCACCCGCGACCGGATTCGTGCCGGTTGCGCCGTCAACAACGATGCTGCCGTAGGCAACTTGAAATACCGCGAATTCAGCGGTGCTGAGCGAATACCCGTCGGTCAAGCAGACGCGGCGCGATGCCGCTCGACGATGTCGACGATGTCGGCCATGATTCGAGCCACTGCGTAGTCCTTCGGCGTGTACACCGCGGCGACGCCGGCACTCAACAACATCGAGCGATCGTCATCGGGGATGATTCCACCGACCACGACCGGAGCGCCGACCCCGAGTTCGCGTAGCTCACGCAAAACGTCTGGCACGAGCGCCAGATGTGATCCCGAAAGTATCGACAATCCGATGACGTCAGGATCCTCGTCGCGTGCCGACTCGGCGATCTGTCGCGGAGTGAGTCGGATTCCGCCGTACACCACCTCCATGCCTGCGTCACGGGCAGCAATGGCGATCTGCTCCGCACCGCTCGAGTGACCATCGAGTCCTGGTTTGGCGACGAGAAATCGCGGTGGCCCACCGGCCAACCCGGACGATCGTTTGGCGACCGACGCCAGTGCGTCTCCACGCGGCGCAGCGACGCCGCCCACACCGGTTGGTGCACGGTATTCGCCGAAGACCTCGCGCAATGTCGATGCCCACTCACCCGTGGTGCCGCCGGCCCTGGCGAGCGCAATCGAGGGTGGCATCAGGTTGGTGTCAGTCGCAGCGGCATCACGAAGCTCGCGCAGTGCGGCGTCAACGGCCTTTGAATCACGTTGCGTACGCCAGCGTTGCACGTCGGCGATGTGCGCACTCTCGACCGACGGATCGACACGAAGGATGCTGTCGTTGCCGCCGAGCGGTGAATCGGCGGTCTCGGTGAACGCATTCACGCCGACCACTACCTGATCACCACTCTCAATGCGTCGAGTCCGCTCGGCCATCGATGCAACGAGACGCTTCTTCATCTCTTCGACCGAGGCGTAAGCGCCGCCCCGCGACAGGATGTCGTTGAGTTCTGCCTCCGCCGCATCGCGGATCTCGCTCGTGAGTTGGTCGACGACTCGCGATCCGTCGAAGATGTCGCCGTACTCCAGCAGGTCGGTCTCGAAAGCCAGCACTTGCTGCATTCGAAGCGACCACTGTTGGTCCCACGGTCGTGGCAGCCCGAGGGCTTCGTTCCAGGCAGGAAGTTGCACGCTGCGGGCCCTCGCCCGCTTCGACAAGGTGACTGCAAGCATCTCGAGCACGATGCGCTGCACGTTGTTCTCCGGTTGGGCCTCGGTGAGGCCGAGTGAATTCACCTGCACGCCGTAGCGAAACCGCAGTGCCTTCTCGTCCCGAATGCCGTAGCGATCGCGACCGATCGACTCCCACATGTCGCTCATCGCCCGCAACTTGCAGGTCTCTTCGACGAAGCGAATGCCTGCATTCACGAAGAACGACATCGAGGCGAACACATCGGAGAATGCATCGGCGTCGACCTGACCGCTGTCGCGGACCGCATCAAGAACGTCGATTGCATTTGCCAACGCAAAGGCGATCTCCTGCACGGGCGTCGCACCGACTTCCTGCAGGTGGTACGAGCACACGTTCATCGGATTCCACTTCGGAGCGTGACGCGAGGTCCATGCGATCATGTCGACGATGATTCGCCGAGAAGCAAGTGGCGGGAAGATGAACGTTCCACGCGACAGGTATTCCTTCAACACGTCGTTCTGCGTCGTGCCGCGCAATTCGCTGCTCGCCACCCCTTGCTCGGCTGCATTCGCCACGTAGAGGGCAAGTAGCCACGCGGCCGTGGCGTTGATGGTCATCGACGTGTTCATCGTCGCTGGCGGAATGTCGCGCATCAGGGCGCGCATATGACCGAGATGTGCAACCGGCACGCCGACTTTGCCGACTTCGCCGCGAGCAAGCACGTGATCGGGGTCGTAGCCCGTTTGGGTGGGAAGATCGAAGGCAATCGACAATCCGGTCTGGCCCTTTGCAAGGTTGGTTCGATAGAGCAGGTTCGAGGCCTCTGCCGAGGAGTGCCCGGAATACGTGCGCATCAGCCACGGCTGGTCGCGTTTGCGACGCTCGCCAGGCACGGTCACCAGAGCAAGGCTAAAGGCTGGTCGCTGTTGCGAGTCTGTGCAGGTACTCGGCGCGAGGTATCTCGAGAGCTCCGAGGCTCGCCAAGTGCGGGGTCTGCCACTGTGCGTCGAGCAGCGTCATCTTCGCCGAACGCATCACGTCGACGAGGGCCATCAGCGCCACCTTGGAAGCGTCGCGTTCCAAGTGGAACATCGACTCGCCGGCAAAGAACTTGCCGATGCGAACGCCATACAGGCCGCCGACGAGCACGCCGTCCTCATTGAACGTCTCGATGCTGTGCGCCCAACCGAGTGCGTGCAGCTTGGAGTAGCAGTCGACGAATCGAGATGTGATCCACACGTTCTCGTCGCCGTGACGCGCCGAACACCCGAGCATCACTCGCTCAAAACAACTGTTGACACGAACGTGGTAACGCCGAGCACTCCGACGCATCGAGCGCGTGATGCGCAACCCGTCGAGCGGAATGATGCAGCGTTCGGCGGGGGACCACCAGAACAATGTTCCATCGTCGTTGCCGCGCTCCATGGCAAAGAGCCCGTGGCGGTAGCCGTCGATCACCGTCGATGGATCGAGGTCGGCACCCTGACCGATCAAGTCTTCGTCGAGTGGCCATGTCTCGACGGGTGGCCACGCGAACTTGCATTCGGCGACGGGTTGCGGACGTCGATCCCATCCGGAGGTCGCACGCAACAATGCAAGGTCGCCCCAGCGCGAGTCGTGGTTGGACGTCCTAGTAGACGTAGAAGCCGGCCTTCGTCTTGCGACCCAGACGACCTTCGTCGACGAGTGAGCGCAGCATCGGTCGTGGAGCGAAATTGTCGTCGCCGAACGAAGCGTGCAGGGTCTCGAGAATGGCCAACGACGTGTCGAGGCCAACCAGATCGAGCAAGGCGAACGGCCCCATCGGAAAGTTGCAACCACCCTTCATCGCGGTGTCGATGTCTTCCATCGAGGCGGTGCCGTCTTCCAGCATTCGAATTGCGTTGTTGAGATACGGGAAAAGCAATGCATTCACGATGAAACCCGCACGGTCGAGCACCCGTACGCCGTCCTTACCGATCGATGCCACAAAAGCGAGCGCTTGGTCGATCGTTTCGTCGCTCGCCGTTACCGGGCGTACGACCTCGACGAGCGGCAGCAGCGGGGCTGGATTGAAGAAGTGAATACCACAGACCCGTTCGGGTCGACCCACGACCTTCGCCATTTCAATGACGGGAAGTGTGCTCGTGTTCGTTGCGAGAAGGGCCCCCGGCTTCGCAACCGCATCGAGTTCGCGGAAGAGTTGCTGTTTGGTGGTGAGATCCTCGACCACCGACTCAATGACGATGTCGCACTCAGCCAGACCGGAAATATCGGTAACGGTGCTCATGTTGGCGAGGATTCGGTCGCGTTCTGATGCATCGAGCTTGCCCTTCTCCACCTGCCGAGCGAGACCCTTGGCCACCTGTTGCAACGCACCAGTGGCAGCAGCCTCGGTACGCGCGCGCAGGATTGCATGCATTCCGCTGCGTGCCACCACCTCGGCGATGCCACCCGCCATGATTCCCGAGCCGACGATGCCGACCGTGCCCGTCGTGGATGTCACCACGCCGAGCGTACCCCTCGTGGCGTTACGGTACGAAGGTGCTCGTTCCCGATATCGCCACGCTCGTCTCCGATGACCGGCGGGTCATCCCATTGTTTGCAGTGCACAACTTCCGAGACCTTGGCGGTTATCCGACGAATGATGGGCGACGAATCAGATGGCGGACGTTGTTTCGCGCCGACGGGCTCTATCGATTGACCCCAGACGACGCTCGCGTGGTGGTGGGGCTCGGTGTGCGCACCGTGGTCGACTTGCGCACCGCCAACGAAGTCAAGACTCGCGGCACGTTCCCCAAGGACGACCACGATGTGGCGTACCACCATCTGCCGATCATCGACGCCACATGGGGAGAAGGTTCCACACCCGAAATCGACGACGTCGTTGAGTTTCTCGTGTGGGCCTACCGCTCGATGCTCGAGGAAGCAGCACCACGATTCGCCGAAGCAATAACGCTGCTTGCCACAGAAGATGTGCTGCCGGCAGTGTTCCACTGCGCTGCAGGAAAGGACCGCACGGGCATCTTGTCGGCGCTTGTCCTTGGTTCGCTCGGTGTCAGCGAGAACATCATCACTGCCGATTACGGACTCACCGAGCTTGCGATGCAGCGATTGATCGTCTGGGCGCGGGAACACCAGCCCGCACTCGCCGAGATCTATGCCAAGATGCCCGCACGATTCGCCGCTGCCGATCCTCGGGCGATGAAACTCATCCTCGACGAGATCATCGACGAGCACGGCTCCGTGCGCAGTTACGTGCGAGCCATCGGTGTCACCGACGACTCACTCACCGCGCTCGAACGCGGTGTGCTTACGACTCGGTAATCGTCACCGACTTGATGGTGACGTCGCCCGCAGGCGGCACGCCGTTGGCTGCCGGGTCGGGATTGAAGAGTGCCGCCATCGCCTTCACGGCGGTATCGAGCCCCGATGTCACTTCACCGAACAGCGAGTAGCTCGGTGGCAACTGCGCTCCGTTTTCTCCGGTGATGATGAAGAACTGGCTGCCGTTCGTGTTCGGACCCGAGTTGGCCATGGCGAGTGAACCGATCTTGTATTCGCCGGACTGCGGCAGTTCGTCGGCGAACGAATAGCCCGGACCACCACTGCCGGTTGCGGTGGGGTCTCCGCATTGCACGACGAAGTTCTCGATGATGCGGTGACACTTGGTGCCGTCGAAGTACTTCCAGCGGGCGAGCGAGACGAAGTTGTTGACGGTTCCCGGAGCGCGATCAGCAAAGAGCTGGACGCTGAACTGACCCTGCGTGGTGTCGAACGTGGCGACGTAGGACTTGGCCGGGTCGATGCACAACTGTGGAGCCGCCGAGAACTCCCGCCGCTGGTCGGCACTTCCCTCGGCGGGCGGGCATTCACCCGTGCCGAACTCGAATGGGGCGTTCTCTACCGGAGCGGCGGTGGTGTCGCTGGCGGTGTCGGCGATGGTCGTCGTGGTGTCGGCCGAGTCTGGCTGCGAACTGTTGCCGGTGACGAAGACGAATCCGACGAGTCCGATGACGACGAGCCCGATGATTCCGGCACGCGCGCCTCGCTTGCGAACCTGCCCGCGTTGTCGACGACGAACCTGCTCGTCTCTGCGTGCATCACGGTTACGTTTTTGTCGCTCGCGCTTCGATGTGCCCACGAGTCAGAGATGCTACCGACTCGCAGATTGCCCACGAGTAGCGTTATTTCGTCATGTCGCTCATCGTGCAAAAGTACGGCGGCACATCGGTGGCAGACCCCGAACGCATGCGCAACGTGGCGCGGCACATCGCCGCGACTCGGGCCGCAGGTCACGACCTCGTCATCGTGGTGTCGGCAATGGGCAAGGCCACCGACAACTTGCTGCAACTGGCCCACCAGGTGTCGACGAACCCGCCCAGCCGTGAGATGGACATGCTGCTCACCACCGGCGAGCGCATCAGCATGGCGTTGATGTGCATGGCATTGCACGATCTTGGCGTCGATGCGGTGAGCTTTACGGGCTCGCAAGTCGGCATCATCACCGACACGGTGCACACCAAGGCCAAGATCCTCGAAGTGAAAGGCGATCGCGTTCGTGCCGCCGTCGCCGAGAAGAAGGTCGCGGTGGTGGCAGGTTTCCAGGGCATCAGCACGGACAAGGAAATCACCACACTCGGACGTGGCGGCAGCGACACGACGGCGGTCGCGTTGGCGGCGGCGCTCAAGGCGGATTCGTGCGAGATTTACACCGACGTGACCGGCGTGTTCAGTGCCGACCCGCGTGTCGTGCCACAGGCCCGCAAGATTCCCGTCCTGCAATTCGACGAGATGCTGGAGATGGCCGGCGCAGGAAGCAAAGTGCTGGCCTTGCGTTCGGTCGAGTTCGCACGCAACCACGACGTGCCCATCCACGTGCGCTCGAGTTTCACGTGGGAAGAAGGAACCTGGGTCGTAGGTCGCAATCACGAAAGGATGAAGAACATGGAAGAGCCAGTCATCTCGGGGGTCGTGCAGGACGCGAGCGAATCAAAGCTCACGATTCTCGGCGTACCCGATCGGCCGGGAGTCTCAGCCGCCATCTTCGAGGCCCTTGCAAGCGCCAACGTCAACGTCGACATGATCGTGCAGAACACGAGCACCGCCGGCACCACCGACATCTCCTTCACGGTGCCGAAGGCCGACGTGAAGACCGCCGAACCGATCGTGGCTCGCATCGGCAAGGAATTGCACGCCGGCGGAGTCAACCACGATGACGACATCGCGAAGATTTCGCTCGTCGGTGCCGGCATGAAGACGAGTCCGGGAGTCGCCGCGAAGATGTTCCGCGTCCTCGCCGACAACGGTGTGAACATCGAGATGATCTCGACGTCGACCATTCGAGTGTCGGTGGTGGTGCGCGCCGAGATGATGCAAAAGGCAGTTCAGGCACTGCACACGGCATTCGGGCTCGATAGTGGCGATGACTATTCCGCACCGCTTCCTGAACGCAAATAGTCGATGAACTTGCTGCGACGCGCCATCGAGCGTCTGCGTCGACCGCAAGGTGTGCCGTGGCGCAGTGCCGGCCTGCTCACCGAGTCGCTCACTGCCGACGAAGCCGTGAGAAGCACCGGATGGGTGTTCGACAACAAGACCGGTGATGTGTCGCTCGCATCGTTCGCTGGGAGCGGCGACGACGAGGTGCGTCGCTACCTCAACATCTTCGGATACCCGGTCGGATCAACGACGAACTTGTCGATGGTCGAGATTGGCAGCGGCATCGGTCGAATGACGGCGGGGTTCACGAAGCGGTTCCGCACGGTGTACGCCGCTGACGTTGACGCCGCATTCTTGGAGCGTTGCCGTGAGACGGTGTTTCACCACGGGGAGCCGACGGCGTTGCGAACACTGCACGTTGCAGACGGTCGCACACTCGACCTTCCCTCGGCCTCCGTCGATTTCGCGTTCTCGTACATCACACTGCAGCACTGCAGCTCTACCGATGCCGAATCGCTCGTGTCAGAAGCACTGCGCGTAACCAAGAGCGGAGGTCTCGTCGCGCTCAACTTCCGCACCTGGACGCCGCTCGACGCAGCACTCGTGCCGCTCGGCGGACTCGTGCGTCTGATGTGGCGCGCGCCGAAAGTCGCCAAATACATGGCACGAGTTCGTGCGCTGACGAGACTCGGCTGGCAGGCGAATCGACTGAGCCCCGATGACGTGCTTGCGTCGATCGGACTCGATCTCCTCGGCACGCGATTGCTCGACGTGACGGTCATCCACTCACCTCGTCGGCGTGTCACGGTGTCGGCCGCAGGTGTCCGCAAACTTGCCGTACGACGCGTGCACCCCAGTCACTGGTGGCTGCTTGAACGGTTAGCCTGATCGGGTGCCAAGAGCGAAGAAACCGAACATCGGCGTCGTCGGCGCAACCGGAATGGTCGGCAATGTCATGCGCACATTGCTGCTTGAGCGCAATGTTCCGCACGACGAACTACGGTTCTTTGCGTCGGCCCGTTCCGCCGGTAGCAAGATCGATTTCGGTGGCCGTCACATCGTCGTCGAGGACGCCGCCACGGCCGACCCATCGGGTCTCGATGTTGCCATCTTCTCGGCCGGCGCCACGACTTCTCGCGCGTTGGCACCGAAGTTTGCCGCAGCCGGCGCAATCGTCGTCGACAACTCCTCTTGCTGGCGCATGGACCCCGACGTGCCGCTCGTCGTCTCGGAAGTGAATCCGCAAGACATCGCGCTCGCCAAGAAGGGCATCATCTCCAACCCCAATTGCACCACCATGGCGGCGATGCCGGTGCTGAAGCCGTTGCACGATGCCGCGCAACTAGTACGACTCGTTGCGAGCACGTACCAGGCGGTGAGCGGTGGAGGAGTCGCGGGCGTTGCCGAGCTCGATGCGCAGGTGGCGGCCGCCGAGGGTGTCGATCGACTCACCTACAACGGCGAAGCCGTGCAGTTTCCGGCAGCGAGCAAGTTTGCCCGCACGATTGCGTTCAACGTGCTGCCATTTGCCGGATCGCTCGTCGATGACGGGCAGCTCGAGACCGATGAAGAGAAGAAACTGCGCAACGAGACGCGGAAGATTCTCCACATCCCCGATTTGAAAGTGTCGGGGACTTGCGTGCGCGTGCCAGTCTTCACCGGCCACTCCTTGTCGTTGCACGCTGAATTCGCCAAGCCGATCACGCCTGCCGACGCCAACGCCATCCTGGGTCGTGCACCAGGGGTGAGCGTCGTCGATATCCCCACACCACTCCTCGCTGCCGGCAAGGACCCCTCGTATGTGGGCCGCATTCGTCAGGACCAATCAGTCGACGGAAACCGCGGACTCGTGTTGTTCGTGTCGAACGACAACCTGCGCAAGGGTGCTGCACTCAACGCGCTGCAAATCGCCGAACTCGTCGTCGCTTCGCTGTAACTCTCTCGTCGGGGAGGGGAGATTTGAACTCCCGGCCTCCACGTCCCGAACGTGGCGCGCTAGCCAAGCTGCGCTACTCCCCGTATTGCAATTCGTGCTCGGTCAGCCTAACGGTGCTGCACCGTCGGTGACTCCGACTCGTGCCACGTTCGACCGGCGCGTACTTCTTGCACGGCGCGGCGCAGGCGCAACGAGTCGACGGGCTTGATCAGCCACGCTTCGGCACCACTACGGCGGGCAAGATGCACATCGGCGATGCGATCGAGCAACATCACCACGGGAACGTGGGGAAGGCGACCTCCGCTTTCGTCGAGTCGCAGATTCATGGTGACTGCCATCGCACCCATCGACCCGACTTGCAGGTCGAGCACCGCCACGTCGGGCACCCGACGCTTCACCGCATCGGTGACGTCACGGCCGTCGCGACAGACGCTGAACGACGTATCGGGAGTGCCGAGTGCGGCGATGATGTCATCGAGCACGTATTGGGCGTCGGTGGCGACGAGGACGTGCACGAGCCAAGGTTATCTCGCGCGTGGATACCGTTGTCGTGTCGTGTTCGCATCCATTGCTGTGAGTCTCGCATTGTTGTTCGGGGCCGGTGCATGGTCGTCACAGGCGAGCGCCGACGACGCAGAGGCTCTCGCCAAGGTCGACGTGTTCGAGGTGAGCGGGCTCATTGATTCGGTCGTCGCCAACGGAATCGAACGGGCGATCGAACGATCATCGTCGAACGGTGCGCAGGCCCTCGTGTTGCAGGTGAACTCGCGTGGTGCCGTGGTGGATGCGGCCCGGATGACCGAGGTGCTCGCCGCAATCAAGAACTCGTCGATTCCCGTCGGCGTGTGGGTGGGGCCGAGTGGTTCGCGAGCGCTCGGGTGGTCGACTCTCTTGCTCGCCGTCGCCGATGTTTCGGCAATGGCCCCCAACTCGACCATCGGCAAGACGGGTGCGGCGCTCGAGGTCGATGGCGAGCCGGTGACATTCGGCGATGCAAGCACGTTGCTGCGTAGCAACACGCTCGGCACCGACGAGGCACGCGAGCGCGGAGTGCTGCGACTCGACATCGCCGACGAAGGAGTGCCGGTGCTGCGCAACATGCTGTTTGCACTCGACGGCTTGACGGTGAAAGGTAAATCGCTCGACACGGTGGTTGAAGTGGTGGGCGACGACGGTGGTGTCGTGCGCGAGGCAGCGACCACCCGGTTCTTCAAACTCGGCACCCTCGAACAACTCATGCACACTTCGGCGAGCGCCGCACTTGCATACCTACTCTTCTCGTTTGGTTTGGCGCTCCTCGTGTTCGAGTTCTACACCGCCGGAGTCGGTATCGCCGGATTCGTCGGCGCTCTGTGCACGCTGCTCGGCACGTTCGGACTCGCCGAGCTGCCGGTTCGGCCAGCCGGCATCGCACTACTGATCTTTGCGGTCTTTGCGTTCGCAATCGACGTGCAGGTGGGAATTCCGAGATTCTGGACGGGCGTCGGGGTGTTGTCATACGTCGTTGCGTCGTTCACGCTGTTCGGATCGGTGCAGGAAGAGGCGCTACGACTCTCGTGGTTGACGTTGATTGCCGGCGTTGCGTCGATGACGCTGGCCTTCGTCGTCGGCATGCCCTCGATGGTGCGCACCCGGTTCGCCACGCCGACCATCGGACGTGAATGGCTGATCGGACTCGAGGGCGTCGCGGCCTCGGACATTTCACCCGAGGGTGAGGCCACGGTGCGCGGCGCTCGTTGGCGGGCCCGCACCAATCGTGCGACTCCGATCAAAGCCGGTGACGCGCTGCGAGTTTCGGCAATCGACGGCGTGACGCTCGATGTTGAACCGCTCGAGGGAGCGGCACGCGACTACCGCGAGATGCGCAAGCCCCGCGAGCAATGAGCGACTTGCACGGCTCGAGCGATCCGCACGCGGTTCCCCTGCGGCCAGCCTCCACCGTCATGCTGGTGCGCGATGTGCCCAGCGACATCGAAGTGTTCATGTTGCAGCGCACTACGAACGCCGTCTTTGCAAGCGGCATGTACGTCTTTCCGGGAGGAAGGGTCGACGATCTCGACGCGGCAGCCGAACTCGATGAATTGAGCGACGGGCTTTCGGACGCCGAGGCGAGCGATTTGTTGCGGGTGCCGAGCGGTGGCCTTGCGTATTGGGTTGCGGCAATTCGCGAATGCTTCGAGGAAGCAGGTGTGTTGCTCGCCCGCGATTCTCGCGGTGAGTTCGTCGCGTTGAACGACAGCGACTCGCAGTCGCGGTTCGCCCAGGCGCGAGACGCCGTGCACGACGGAACGCTCACGCTCGCAGAGCTTTGTCGAGCCGAGGGACTGCGGTTGGCGGTCGATGCAATACGGTACGTGAGTCACTGGATCACTCCGGTGGGTGAGAAGCGGCGTTTCGACACGCGATTCTTCGTTGCCGTAGCACCACAATCGCAAGACCCGTTGCACGACGACAAAGAAACGGTCGCGAGTCTCTGGGTTACGCCGACCGATGCGTTGTCAAAGGCACGACGCGGCGAATTGGCGATGATTCCCCCGACGATCGCCAATCTCGAATTCCTCGCCGCGCATCGCAGTTCGTCACAAGCAATCAGCGCAGCACAGAAGATCGGTGTGCCCACCCCGATCCTGCCCAAACTCCGCTATGACGGCGATGGCCGAGTCATCGGCATCGTGTTTCCCGATGATCCCGGGTACGCCGAGTTGTCGTAACGACAACCGACGACTACGCGCGCGGTTTGGAACCGAGAGCGACTTCGACGGCTTCGAGCAAACGCGCCGAGCATCCCGCCATCTCGCCGGCCGGCACGGTGGCACTGATGATCTTCTTGGCGATATCGCGGAATGCCTCAGCGGCCGGGGAGCGACCCGACAGCGCAACTGGCTCACCGGTGTCACTGCCGTGTGCGACCGCGTTCTCGATCGGCACCTGACCGAGCAATTCCGCCCCGATCTCCTTGGCCAACGCCGACCCGCCACCTTCGCCGAAGAGTGGATACGCCGTACCGTGCTCGCACGTGAAGTGACTCATGTTCTCGATGACGCCCGCGACCCGCAAGAAACTTCGCTGCGCCATGTCGGCGGCCCGAATCGCAACCTTCTGCGCCGAAACGGCCGGTGTGGTGACGATGATCAGGTCAGTACGCGGCAACATGCGTGCCAGCCCCATCTGCACGTCACCGGTGCCCGGCGGCATGTCGATGAGTAGGTAGTCGAGATTGCCCCAGTGCACGTCGTTCAAGAATTGTTCGACGGCCTTGGTGAGCATGAGGCCGCGCCACATGAGTGCGGTGCCCTCGTCTTCGACGAGCATGCCGGTGCTCACCACTTTGAGCAGGCCGTTGCCGATCTTTCGTTCGTTGGGGATGATCTTGGGCTTCTCTGCTCCATCGATGCGACGCGCCTCGAGTCGGTCGGCCATACCGAGCATGCGCGGCATCGAGAATCCCCAGATGTCGGCATCGAGCACGCCGACGGTACGACCCTCGGATGCCAGCGCAACCGCCAAGTTCGCGGTGACCGAGCTCTTGCCCACGCCACCCTTACCGCTCGCGATCGCGAGCACACGGGCAGTGACTGGCACCGCGGTGTCGGTTGCGTTCTCGCGGGCGTTCCAGCGCGCTTTCGTCATCACGTCGGAACGCTCTTGGGCGTTCATCTCACCCCAATCAATCTTCACCTTGGTGACACCAGGGTGAGCCTCGAGGCGTGACTCGATGTCGTTCTTGATTTGGGCGCGCAACGGGCAACCCTTGATGGTGAGCTTCACGCCGATCGTGACCATGCCGTCCGACCCGACGGCAACGTCGGTGGCCATCCCCAAATCCACGATGTTGGCCCCCAATTCAGGGTCGATCACGGCACGCAACAGGTTGCGGACATCGTCGACCGAAGGGGGTGGCACCTGACGGGAGGTCACGCCCTCAACCTACCGATGTGGCGGGTTTCGCTCGCTTGTCGTCACAGTGCTTGTCATCACACCCGACACGGGCGGTAGTTTGGGGACGTCATGATCACCCTCACGCCTGCTGCCGCAACCAAAGTCAAGCAACTGCTCGAGACCGAGAACGCCGCCGACCTCGCGTTGCGAGTCGCCGTGCGTCCCGGTGGATGCTCGGGCTACTCGTACGAGATGTACTTCGATGGCGACTTCACCACCGAGGACAAGGTGCAGTCGTTCGGCGATGTGAAGGTCGTCGTCGACCCGGCGTCGGCACAGCTGCTTGCAGGAGCCAGCCTTGACTACACCGACGGTCTCAACGAGTCGGGTTTCAAGATCACAAATCCGAATGCCAACCGCACCTGTGGTTGCGGTCAGAGCTTCAGCTGATCAGCGACCGTCGATCACAGTTCGTAGTTCGACTTCGTCGAACACTGCATCAAGTCGGGCAGTGACCACACCACTCTCGTCGGTGAGGAAGAGCGCAGGCTCGTAGTTCATCGCCAGCGCTGAGACGACTGGTGCAATCTTCGTCGCGTTCGGATCGGCGTACACCTCGGCGTGGATGAACCTCACACCGGTCTCGTCGCGTTCGGCGAGTGAGAGCAGCGCGTCAAGCGCCGGTGCGCACGTTCCGGTGGAGCAGTGGGCGGGAGTGCCAACGAGCAGGGCGACCGCGACACCCGAAGTCAACGCTTCACGCAACGTGATGTCGTGCAAGCGGCAAGGCTCAGGTTGTCGGGTGCAGATCGGGTCGACGCCTCGAGCATTGTCGAACGTCGGCGTGTCGAATTGCGTGAGCCGGTAACCGACGCTCGGCACGGCAATCTCTCCGCGCTCGAACACTTGGAAGGCGGCACCATCCTGCGGACCTCCATCGAGCACCAATCGGTAGAAGCCCGCAGTTGAGATGCTGAGAGTGAACGGCCAGTACGGCGTGCTGATGCCGGCATCGTGGCGAGTCGCCGTCACATTGTCGATGACGACCTCATCGCGTCCACCGTCGATTCGCTCGACGCGCGCGGACAACTCGGCCGGGGTGTCGTCGGAAGCCGTGAGTAGCCCCCCGTTGCTCGCCAGAGAAATCGGCAATCGCACCGGGCCAGTAACGAGGTTCTGGGGGAAGCGCTGCACGATTTGTACGTCGTCAGTGAGCGCACCGTTCGACCCCGAACCGCAACCCGTCAACAACGATCCGAGCGCGAACGATGCCGAACCAGCGGCGAGCAAGCGTCCGGAGTCGCCGAGAAACTCGCGGCGTGTACGTGAGCGCACGCGGTAAGGGTAACGAGCACCGGTGCGTCTAACCTTGTTCGCATGGCAGCACCAATCGGTCCGTACACACCCGTCGTTCGCGCAGGCGACTGGATCATCGTCTCGGGACAACTCGGGCTGCGTGACGGCAGTCTCGTCGAAGGCGGAGTGAAGGCACAGACCGCGCAAGCAATCGCAAATCTGCGCGCGCAACTCGAGAGCGCCGGCGCGAAGTTGACCGACGTGGCAAAGACACTCTGCTTCCTCACCGACATGGATACGTTCCCCACCTTCAACGAGGCGTACGTCGCCGGATTCGGCTCGCACCGCCCGGCCCGCAGCACGATCGGTGTCGCATCGTTGCCCGCCGGTGGCGCGGTGGAAATCGAGGCGTGGGCCTACGTGCCCGCCGCGGGTCGACACAAGAAGTAGCCCGATGGCTGGCGCGATCGTCCTCGTTGCAATACTGCTTGCGTTTCCGATCCTCGTCGGGCTCGGCACCGTCGTCATCGCCGCAATTCTCGGTGAGTCGCTCCACCGCGATGCTCGCGCGCGCAACGAAGCGAGCGAGCTGCTCGAGCTCAACACCTGAACTCGTCGCCCACGGCAGACCTGGTCGTCCACTCGGCGCGGCTGCTCGCCACGCTCGATGATGATCGGCGCGAACTGGCCAACGGCTGGGTCGCGATCACCGGCGGCTTCGTGTCGGCGATCGGCACCGGCACTCCGCCCGTTGCGCGCGAGACGATCGACGCGTCGGGCTGTCTCGTCACCCCGGGTCTCGTCAACGTTCATCATCACCTGTACCAAAACCTGACTCGGGCCTACGGGCCGATGACGAACTCGGCGTTGTTCGGCTGGCTGCGCACGCTCTACCCGTTGTGGCGAGCACTCAACGAAGAGTCGGCACACATCTCGGCGTGGGTCGGCTTGGCTGAGCTCGCGCTCGCAGGATGCACCACGTCGTCCGATCACCTGTACTTGCATCCACGCGGTGGCGGCGACTTGCTGACTGCCGAGATTCTGGCGGCACGTGATCTCGGTATGAGGTTTCATCCGACGCACGGGTCGATGTCACTGTCGGAAAAAGACGGGGGACTTCCCCCCGACGATGTGGTGCTCGAACACGACGAGATTCTTGCCAACAGTGAGCAGGCCGTCACCAAGCACCATGACCGTGCGCGCGGTGCGATGGTGCGAATCGCGCTCGCACCCTGTTCGCCATTCAGCGTCACCAAACAACTGATGATCGACTCAGCGACGCTCGCGGAGCGACTCGACGTTCGACTCCACACGCACTTTGCCGAGAACGACGAAGATGACGCGTACTCGCTCGCCACGTTCGGGTGCCGACCGACCGACTATCTGGAGGAAGTTGGCTGGGTGAGCGAGCGTGCATGGCTTGCGCACTGCGTAAAGCCGAATGACACGGAAATCGCCCGCTTGGGCGCAGCCGGTGTCGGCGTTGCCCACTGTCCGAGCAGCAACCTCATCCTCTCGTCGGGCATCGCACCGACCGTGAAACTGCGCGCTGCCGGCGTGCACGTCGGACTCGGTGTCGACGGATCGTCGTCGGCAGATTCCGCCTCGCTGTGGTTGGAAGCGCGACAAGCAATGTTGCTCGCCAAGTTGACGAGCGGGGCCGAAGCAGGCACGGCGCGTATGGCACTCGAATGCGCGACGCGGGGCGGGGCAGGATGCCTGGGTCGTATCGGCGAAATCGGCGAGCTCAGCATCGGCAGCGTCGGTGATGTCGCGGTCTGGTCGCTCGAGGGTCCGCAGTTCGCGGGTGTGGTCGGCGACCCGATCGAAGGCTGGCTGCGTTGTGGCCCGTCGAGCGCCAAGCACACGATCGTGCACGGTCGAGCAGTGGTGCGTGATCACCAGTTGGTCAGCACGAAGACCGAAGCAATGCTTGCGGATCATGCGCGCCTGTCGCGACGCATGCAGCAGGCGTCGGCGTGATCACTGACTTCCTCACCGCCTTCGGGCTCGTGTTCCTCGCCGAACTCCCCGACAAGACGATGTTCGCCACGCTGCTGTTGGCCAGCAGGTTTTCGCGACGCTCTGCCGTGTGGGCAGGAGTGTCGGTGGCGTACTCCCTGCACGTGGTGGTTGCAGTGGTGCTCGGTGGACTGCTCTCGCGTTTACCAGCAGACGCGGTACGCCAAGGTGTCGCGATGTTGTTCGTTTGCGCCGGCGGCTATCTGATGTGGAGTTCGTGGCGCAAGCAAGAAGAAGAGAGCGATGCCGTCGCCGATTCACACGCGGCATCGTGGAAGTCGACGTTCGGTCTCTCGATGGCGACGGTGGGAGTCGCGGAGTTCGCCGACATCACGCAGTTGGCGACGGCGAGCCTCGCCGCTACGCGCGACCATCCAGTGTTCGTCGGTATCGGAGCAGCGCTGGCGCTGGCGAGCGTGTCGGGTCTTGCGGTGCTCGTGGGTTCGGCGTTGGTGCGTCGTCTGAACGTGAAGATCATTCAACGTGCAGCCGGAGTGTTGTTCGTGGTGATTGGCGCGGCGACGTTCGTCTGACGTTCAGTCGACGTGGTTCAGCCCGACCACTTCGAGGCACCGAATCGGTATCCGACGCTGCGCACCGTCTCGATGAGGTGAGCGTGCTCTTCACCGAGTTTGGCGCGCAGACGTCGAACATGAACGTCGACCGTTCGTGCGCCGCCGAAATACTCGTAGCCCCACACCTCGGAGAGAATCACCTCGCGTGAGTAGACGCGACCAGGATTCTTCACGAAGAACTTGAGCAACTCGTATTCCATGTAGGTGAGATCGAGAGGGCGACCACCGAACGTTGCTTGATACGTCTCAAGATTGAGACGCAGTCCGGCGTGCTCGACGACGGATGACGATGGCGCGGTGAGTTCGTTATAGAAGAGGTGTCGGAGACGGGCCTCGAGTTCGCGCGGATGAAACGGCGTCAGTTGGAAGTCGTCGAACAGATGGTCGCGCACCTCGAGATCGGCGACCTGCGCGCCGGTGACGAGCACGAGGATTCGCTGCACGGGTGGGTCGAGACGACGCAGTGCCCGGCACAACATCCATCCGCCTTCGGGGTCGTCGTCACAGGCAACGACGGCTCCCGCCCAACCACCGGTGGGTTGCATCCGGTTCATCGCATCGACGTTGGCGACGCCCTTCCATGAGTATCCAGAAAGGTCGAGCGTGCGTGCGAGCTCGACCGAGGGCGTATCGGGGAACACCGCGATCATTCCGACCGTCATCGAGTGGCCCCGTCGATCGGCAGGCAGGGGACGGAATTGGTTGCGGTCACAGCGATCGCAGGTAGGTATCGATCTCGAACTGGGAGACGTGAGTCTTGTACTTGCGCCACTCTGCGCGCTTGTTGCGCAAGAACCATTCGAAGATGTGGTCGCCGAGCGCCTCGGCAACCAGCTGTGACGACTCCATCATCTTCAGCGCATCGTTGAGCGACTGGGGAAGTTGTTCGATACCGAGTTTGGCCAGTGCGGTGTCGCCCATTTCGAACAAGTTTGCATCGGCCTCGGCCGGCAGTTCATAACCCTCCTCAATGCCGCGCATGCCGGCGGCGAGGATGACGGAGAATGCGAGATACGGGTTGCAAGCGGGATCGGGCGAACGCAATTCGATGCGCGTCGCGAGGTCGTTGCCACGCTTTGGCACGGGAACGCGAATGAGACCACTGCGGTTGTTGCGCGCCCACGACACATGCACCGGTGCCTCGAAGCCGGGCACGAGACGCTTGAACGAGTTCACCGTCTGGTTGGTGATCGCCGTGATCTCGCCGGCGTGACGAAGCAGGCCGGCCATGAACGACTTCGCGACATCGCTCAAGTTGTACGGATCGTCCTCGCCGTAGAAGGCGTTGTTGTCACCCTTGAACAGCGACAGATGAAGGTGCATGCCCGAGCCCTGCACACCCTCGAGCGGCTTGGGCATGAACGTGGCGTGCACGTTGCGCATCGCCGCGATTTCTTTCACGACGAAGCGGAATGTCATCACACTGTCGGCCATCGCGAGTGCATCGGTGTGTCGCAAGTCGATCTCGTGCTGGCTCGGTGAGTCTTCGTGGAAGCTGTACTCGACCGGAATGCTCATCGTCTCGAGCGTGCGGATGGTTTCTTTGCGCAACGAACTCGCGATGTCGGTGGTGGTCAGGTCGAAGAAGCCGCCCTCGTCGAGTGGCTTCGGGCGACTGCCGTCAGGTGGAGCGAAGTAGAAGTACTCGATGTCGGGTGCAACGTAGAAGACAAAGCCGAGTTTGCGTGCGGCGTCAAGATTGCGGCGCAGAACCTGGCGTGGGTCACCCTCGAAAGGAGTGCCGTCCAGTTGTGCGATGTCGCAAAACACGCGCGCTTCGGCCGCCTTCGAGTCGACCCACGGCAGCACCTCGAACGTGTTGGGATCGGGGATCGCGAGAACATCGGCTTCTTGCACTCGTCCGTAGCCGTCGATGGAGGAACCATCGAAGCTCATGCCATCGTTGAGGGCGTTCTCGAGTTCGGCTGGACTGATGGCAAAACTCTTCAAGTTGCCGAGTACGTCGGTGAACCAGAGCCGAACGAGCCGGATGCCGCGCTCCTCCACGGTGCGCAATACATAGTCACGTTGGGCGTCGAGCATGCCTGGCATCCCTTCAGTCAACCGTCAACGCCGCAGCATCCTTCGCTGCAGTCTCGGCTGGGCGCATGACCAACGGCGTGCGTTGGCGCGCCCAGCCGACAACTCGTTACTTGCGACCCTTGGCCTTTTTCTTGCCGCTACTTGCCGGCACCTTCTCCTGCGAACACACGGTCTCGAGCAGGAGCCGCGTGACGACGTAGGGGTCCATGTTGGCGTTCGGACGACGGTCCTCGGCGTAGCCCTTCTTGTCACGGGCAACCTGCCACGGAATTCGGATCGATGCGCCACGATTCGACACGCCGTAGCTGAACTGGTTCCACGGAGCGGTCTCGTGTTTGCCGGTGAGCCGGCTCTCGATGTCGTGCCCGTAATTCTTCACGTGCTCCATGACGCGACCACCGATCGCCTTGCATGCCGCTTCGATCGCGTCATACGAGGCACGCATGGCCTTGGTGGAGAAGTTCGTGTGGGCTCCTGCACCGTTCCAGTCACCCTTCTGCGGTTTGGCATCGAACGACACGACGATGTCGAAGTCCTCGGCGATGCGGTGCAGCAGCCAACGAGCGACGTACAGCTGGTCGCTCACTGCCAATGCGTCGAGCGGTCCGACTTGGAACTCCCACTGACCGGGCATCACTTCTGCGTTCGTGCCCGAGATCATGAGCCCGGCGTCGAGACACGCCTGTGTGTGAATCTCGATGACATCGCGACCCATGACGCGTCCTGCGCCGACGCCGCAGTAATACGGGCCCTGTGGTCCTGGTTCACCGTCGACTTCGGGGAAGCCGTACGGGCGACCATTCAGACGCATGAAGGTGTATTCCTGCTCGATGCCGTAGATCATTCCGTTGGCCTTGTACTTGGCGGCCGCTTCGGCGCACGCTGCGCGGGTGTTGGTCGGGTGCGGCTGACCAGTGCTGGCGAGGTACACCTCGCACATCACCAGGATGTTGCGTCCGCCACGCAGCGGATCCTTGCACCAAAACACCGGCTTCAACATGCAGTCGGATGACTCGCCGGTTGCCTGCTCGGTCGACGATCCGTCAAATCCCCAGATTGGTGGAGTCTTCACGGAGTTGTCGAGCACCTTGGTCTTGGAACGGAGCAGGGGTGTCGGCTTGACACCATCGATCCAGATGTATTCGGCCTGATACGGCATGTTGATTCCTTTCGTCAACGGGACACGCAAGTCTCGTTCATCTTCGTGTCAGCGACATCATCCGTTTGTAAACGGAGTGTGAAAACTCTCGTGGGACCACCAAATGGCGCGCTCAGTAGCCTGACGGCGTGGCCAGTGCGGCATCCGCAACGACGCTGCGGGTCGGACTCGCCCAAATCAACCCGCGAGTCGGGGACTTCGCCCACAACCTCGCCAAAATCGAGGAGTTTCTCGCCCGCGCCGAAGCGGCCGGCTGCGACATCGTTGCGTTTCCCGAGTTGACGATCTCGGGATATCCGCCGGAGGACCTCGTGCTCAAGTCGGGTTTCGTCGCCGACAATCGCGCAGTGCTGGAGAAGGTGGCGGCCCGCAGCGGTCGATGTGCCGTGGTGGTCGGGTTCGTCGATGTGGCGAACGATGAACCCATCGAGGTGTCGAGCGCACGACCGCCGCGGCTCTTCAATGCAGCTGCACTGTGTGCGAACGGCTCGATCGTCGGCGTATACCGCAAACAACTGCTACCGAACTATTCGGTGTTTGACGAGGCAAGGTATTTCGCCGCCGGACATGACGACCGGACGCTGTACGACATCGCCGGCGCGCGCGTATCGCTCAGCATCTGCGAAGACGTTTGGGTCGCCGACGGTCCGGTCGCCAGCCAGCGCGAGGCAGGTTCGCAATTGTGCATCAACGTGAATGGCTCGCCATTCGATCGCGCCAAGGGTGGTGAGCGTGAGCGCACGGTCGTGAGCCGCGCGAAAGAGACGGGGATGCCCATCGTCTATGTGAACCAGGTGTGCGGTCAGGATGAACTCGTCTTTGACGGCGGCTCGCTCGTCGTCGACCCTCACGGAACGGTGATTGCCCGCGCTGCGTCGTTCACGGAAGAACTTCTCGTGGCCGACGTGCCGGTTGCCAATTTGACTGCCGGTGCTCGTGTCGCGGAATCCCAGACACGCACGATTCGTGTCACTGACCAAGGCGGCGTACGCAAGGCCGTGCCGACGCGGTTGGCCTCCCAACAAGATGAACTAGACCGAGTGCTCGCCGCCTTGGCCCTCGGCACACGCGACTATGTGACGAAGAACGGATTCACCGACGTCGTCATCGGACTGTCGGGCGGAATCGACTCGGCGCTCGTTGCCGCAATCGCAGTTGATGCGCTCGGCGCAGATCACGTGCACGGCGTGTCGATGCCGTCCCGATACTCGAGCGAAGGTTCGAAGTCTGATGCAGCTGCGCTGGCCAAGAACCTTGGTATCGAGATGCTGACGATTCCGATCGAGCCAGCATTCGCCTCGTATCTCTCGATGACCGAATCCGCGTTCGCTGGACGTGCGCCCGATCTCACCGAGGAGAACCTGCAGAGCCGTGTACGAGGCACGACACTGATGGCGTTGTCGAACAAGTTCGGCTGGATGGTGCTCACCACCGGCAACAAGAGCGAACTCGCAGTCGGGTATTTCACGTTGTACGGCGACTCAGTTGGAGGCTTCGCCGTCATCAAGGACATCTTCAAGACCGACGTGTATGCGCTGAGTCGGCGTGTGAACGATCGCGCGGGCCGTGACGTCATCCCGAGCAACACCCTGACCAAAGCGCCGTCGGCTGAATTGCGTCCTGATCAGCGCGACGATCAGAGCCTGCCGCCCTACGACGTGCTCGACGCGGTGCTCGCGCTGTACGTCGAACAAGACCGCACCGCCGCCGAGATCATCGCGCTCGGACATGACGAAACGCTGGTGCGTCGCATCGTGCGACTCGTCGACAACAACGAATACAAGCGTCGTCAGTTGCCTCCGGGTGTGAGGGTGACGACGAAGGCGTTCGGCAAGGACCGTCGCCTGCCGATCACCAACTCCTACCGCGGCTGAACGCGTAGATCGTCACTGCGCTGAGCACGGCGCAGGCGATGCCGGCGAGGGCTGCACCGCTGATACCCGTTGATTCGTACAGCGATGTCGCCACGAACGTGAGCACGCCGCGTCCGAACGTTCCGGCACCGATCACCAGTCCGAATCCTTTGCCTGGCGCCGAAGAGACGAGGTTCGTGGCCAGTGGCAACATGCTGACCACGCCGTACTCAAATCCGATGATGAAGACGGCGAGTCCAAGCAGACCAATGACGAGCGACGAGTCAAACGCTGCAAGCAACGCCGCCGACGGAACCATGAGGGCTGCTCCGAGCGCAACACTCTTTTCTTTGCCGAGGCGATCCGTCATGCGCGCACTCGAGGTGGACGACACGAGTTCACCGATGCCGAGTGCAAATCCGACTGCTGCGATTCCAGAGGCTCCAAAGCCGAAGTCGTCGTTGAGCCACGCACCGAACGTGACGAACAGGCACTGTGCCGCTCCCATCATCCCGAACATCGAAAGTGGAACCAACCAGTCGCGCGCCGACATCGTGCCGGGAGTCGGTGCGGTGGTGTGCTCGCTGCGCGGCAGGTCGCCGGCTTCGCGAATCCTCGAGTCGAGCCACAATGCACACGATGCGATGAGCACTCCGCCCACCACGCAAGCGACACGCCATGTCGACACCGCGGTGATGAGTCCGAGCGCCGACACGCCAACGAGCAAGCTGAGTGCCCACGATGTCTCGGTGAGCCCGACCACTCGACCGCGTCGTTCGTAGGGCACCCGGTCGGCGATCCATGCCGCCATACCAAGATCGAAGCACGACTTCATCAAGTTGATCATCGTGAGACCGACGCACAGCACGACCAGATTCGGCGAGAACGCCATGAGCATGATTCCGAGGAATGAACCGGCAAGGCCCGTCGCCATTGCCGCACGTCGCGACACACGATCGACGAAGGTTCCGAGCAGAGGCGCGAGGAATCCGGCAAGTTCGGAGATGCTGATGATGAGACCGACCCGCGCAATCGAGACATCGAAACCTTGCTGCGCGCCGGCAATGATCGCGATGAAAGGTGGAGCGAACCGGTAGCCGGTGTTGGCGACGATTCGTGTGGCGGTCAGCGACAGCAGATTCTTGCGAACTGCGCGATCGTACGACTCGTCAAGCAGCCGTGCCAGCACGACGACCGACTCTAGACGGCGTCGTTGGTGGTGGGCTTCGCCGCCGCTGACAACGCGATGAAGTCTCCGGCGACGAGTGAGCCGTCGACGCCGAACTCGAAGTGACAGCCTTCGAGGTTGTGCAGTCGACGATCGTGCGCATTGAGTACTCGACGCACGGTGCGAATCACACCGCTGTGGCTGACGACGAGTGTTCGCTGATCTGAGTGCGCATGCTCACGCAGCGCCTTTGATGCACGGTCGAACACCGCATTCGGTTGCTCGAAGTCGGGCGGGGTGCGGCGATCGCGCAAGTAGTTGGGCCATCCGGCCTCGATTTCATGTTCGCGCAGGCCCTCCCACGGACCGACGTCAGTTTCGACGAGCCGTTCGTCGGCGTGCGGGGCGGCAAGCCCCAATTCTTCGGCGATGATCCGGGCAGTCTCAAAAGCCCGGCTCAGCGAACTTGCCACGACGCGATCGATGATGAGTCCCGATGCACGAATGTGTCGTGCAGCTTCGCTGGCTTGCGTACGACCGGCATCGGTGAGTCGGGTATCTGCACGACCCTGCCACTTGCCGAGCACGTTCCATTCCGACTCGCCGTGTCGCACCATGATGATCGACGGCCCAAGCAAGCGGTGTGTCGGTCGTTGCGTTGTCATCGTCGAATGTGCCCGTCGCAGGGTAGTGGCTTGGGTACGCTGACCTCGTGGCGCGCCTCTTGCTTTTTGCTTCGGCACGAGAAGCCGCCGGGCGCTCGCGAGAACTCATCGACGGAGCCACGGTCGCAGACGTGCTCGCAGCGGCCACTCAGCAGTTCGGTCCGAGATTCGAGGCGGTCCTTGCTTCGTGCACGGTGTGGTTGAACGGTGAGGAATGTCGTCGGGACGACCGGGTGTCGGACGACGACGAGGTGGCCGTTCTCCCGCCGGTCTCCGGTGGGGCGGGGGACTTGTCGGCACTTTCGCTCGACGAGGTGCGAACGCAACGTGCCGAACTTCAGGCCGAAGAGGACGCCGTTTCATTCGTGCGCCGGCTCGCCCAAGGGCGAATCGACATCGTACGCGACGAGATGCGCCGACGTTCCAGTGGTGACGTCGATCGCGACATCACCGACGGCATCACGAGAGTGTTCGCCACCGAACGAGGTACAGGGTCAAACAGGCCACCGCGTGACACCGAGGTGGTCGTCGATCATCCGTTGCTCTCTGATCTTGAGCGAATCTGCGAGTCCAGCGGATTCGCAGCATTGCGCGAGTTGGACGACGCCGAGCTTGCGGCGTGCACCCAGCAGCTTGCGGACTTTGAATCCATGGTGTCAAGTCGGCGCAAGGAATTGTTCGTACAGATCGATGCATTGTCTGCCGAATTGGTTCGCCGCTATCGCTCTTCTGCGTCGAGCGTCGATTCGTTGCTCGACAAAGATCGCTAGAGCGTCGATCACACCGTGGCAGGCCGCAAGCGACCGGATCTCGGGTCGTTCATCCGCCAGCAACGTGAGATCGCACAGCAGTCGATTCGCGATCTCGCCAAGCGGGCAGGGGTCTCCAACCCGTATCTCTCGCAGATCGAGCGAGGACTCCGCAAACCTTCGGCGGACATCCTCCAACAGATTGCCCGAGCCCTCGAGATTTCGGCCGAGACGCTCTACGAACGAGCCGGAATGCTCGACCCGAAGGAATCGCAGGGCAATGCGGTCGTCGATGCGATTGCCACCGACGTGAAACTCAACGACGAACAGAAACAGGCGATGCTGGCGATCTACCGCAGTTTCGTGGCGGGTGAAACGCCGGATTGACGAGCGCCTCCAACCAGCTGCGGTTGGTTGACGCAAATGCCTCAGTAGAACGGTCCGACTCGTCGGCTTGCGTGGGTGTCCAGATAGGTTCAGGTTGTCATGGCTGCTTCCCCCGCGCAGCGCGTAGCTGTGCTGTCCCTGCACACGTCGCCGCTTGCGCAACCTGGAATAGGCGACGGCGGTGGCATGAACGTTTACGTTCGCGAACTCACCTCGTCGCTCGCCCGACTCGGTGTCGAATGCACTACCTATACCCGCGCTTGGCGAGACGGGCTACCCGACGTCGTCGACATCGAGCCGAACCACCGACTGGTGCACGTCAAGGCGGGCGATTTCGACCTACCCAAAGAACGGCTGGTCGATGTCGTCCCTGAATTCACCGACTCGGTGAGCCACCATTTGCGACATCATGCTCCAGCCCAGGTCATCCATGCCAACTATTGGTTGTCGGGCATCGCCGGGCACCAACTGAAGCATGATCTCTCGCTGCCACTGATCACCACTTTCCACACGCTCGCCCGAGTGAAGTCGTTGCATGGCGACCATGAGTCGAGCGACCGCGAAGCAATTGAGTCGTCGATCATCGGATGCAGCGATGCGATCTTCGTTTCGTGCGAAGAGGAGCGTCAGCAATTCCGCAGTTTGTACGGAGCGTCACCGGGCACCGTCGACGTGATCACTCCCGGTGTCGACCGGGCCTACTTCTCGCCCGGCAGCCGCGCGGGTGCGCGCAGTGCCCTCGATCTCGGCGATCATCCCGTGCTGTTGTTCGTCGGTCGTATCCAGCCGCTGAAGGGTGTTGATGTTGCGATCGAAGCACTTGCCGCACTCGGTCACCCGACGGCGGTTCTGCTCATCGTCGGCGGCGCGAGTGGTGCGGAGGGTGAGGCAGAACTCGCCCGTGTGAAGGCACTCGCTGAATCGCTGGGCGTCTTGAAGCGGGTGCGATTCGTTCCGCCGCAACCACACCATCTACTCGCCACGTACTATCGGGCAGCCGACGTGGTGCTCGTGCCGTCGCGCAGTGAAAGTTTCGGACTCGTTGCACTCGAAGCATCGGCCTGTGGCACCCCGGTCGTTGCTACGGCGGTTGGCGGACTGCTCTCGCTGGTCGACGAAGGTGTCAATGGTTTCCTGGTTCCCGACCGAGACGGCGAGACGTTCGCGCGGCGAGTCGCGCAGATTCTCGCCGACGATGATCTTGCCGCGCGAATGGGCGAGCAAGCCGTTCGCCGCAGTGCGGCGTATTCGTGGCAGCGCGCGGCGATGCGAATGCGGCGAGTCGTCGCCGAGTTTGCCGCGCGAGACCTCGTCTTGTGTAGCTGAGTCGTCGCGTCGATTCGTGCAGGTGCAGTGGTGAGCGACCTCTACGACGAGAGTGCACGAGCGGGCCTCGAGCGTCGTATCGACGAATGGCTCGCGACAGTGCACACGCAGCACCCCAACGCCGTCGCCGCTCAACGCGCATCAGACGAGGCGGGCCGCTGGATGGTCCGACTCCGCGGCGAAGTAAAGGAGTTCACCACCATCTGGTTGCGGCTGGGTCAACGCACGTTGCGCTATGAGACGTATGTGATGCCCCATCCCGAGGAGAATTCGCAGGAGGTCTTCGAACTGCTCCTCAAGCGCAACGAACGATTGGTCGGCGCGCATTACGCCCTCGGGGCCGAGAGTGCGGTCTTTCTCACCGGCGAACTGGTGCTGAGTGCGGTCAACGAGCACGAACTCGACCGGATCATCGGAACGCTCTATGCCACCGTTGAAGCGCAGTTCGACGATCTCGTGCGGCTCGGTTTCGCGAGTCGGTTTTCCTCATCTCAGTAGCCTTCGCGTCGTGGGGGATCGTGCGACGCTCGCCATCATCGGCGGCGGCAACATGGGTGCGGCATTCGTAACGGGCTTGTTGCGCGGCGGATTCGACCCATCGGGTATCGCCATTTGCGAGGTCAGCGAGGCACGACGGTCGGCACTGCAGACCGAGTTCCCGGACGTTCCGGTGGTCGAGTCGCCCGACTCGTGCAGCGAGGCGATCATTGCCGTGAAGCCCGGTGACGTGGCGTCGGCCTGCCGATCCGCGGTGAAAGCAGGAGCAACCCGCGTGTTGTCGATCGCCGCCGGTGTCCGACTGCACAGTCTCACCGAAGCGTGCGGCGCAACGATCAAAGTCGTGCGCGCGATGCCGAACACTCCGGCCCTCGTCGGGCAGGCCTGCACCGCCTTCGCGGCTTCGGCCAATTGCGCGGCGGCCGATCGAGAGTGGGCACGCGAACTGTTGTCGGCAGTTGGTGCGGTGGTCGAACTCGACGAGACGATGCTCGACGCCTTCACGGGACTCATCGGATCGGGTCCGGCATACGTGTTCTATGTGGCTGAAGCGCTACGCGATGCCGCCGTCGCCGAGGGTTTCGATCCAGCCACGGCAGCCGATGTGGTGTCGCAACTCTTCGTCGGCGCAGCAGCATTGCTGGCTCGGGAACCTGCGAACGCCGCCGACCTTCGACGACGAGTGACCTCACCCAACGGCACCACCGCCGCTGGAATTGCCTCGCTGGACGACGACCGCGTGCGCGACGCGTTCGTCAGCGCTGTTCGTGCCGCGACGAAGCGCAGCAAAGAACTCGGCGACGCATAGCGTCGGCGGCTCAGGATAGCAACCGAGCCTCAGTCGAAAGTGTCAGCACTTTTTTCACCTGGAAAATCTGTTCACCGGATGTTGCAAACTGTGAAACGGTGCGTAAGGTAGGGACACAACAAATCACCGGGCGGCTTGCCGCTCCGGGAGTCGCGCCCGCAAGGGTTGCGCCGTATGGGTCGGTGCCGTCGGGGGGTTGGCACCGACCCTTACGTTTTCTCCGGACGAATTCACTCCGCGCATCCGTGGTGAATGCAGCCTCGTCACGCCTCGTGACGGCGCTCGTAGCGTGACCCTGCGATGAGCGGACATCGATACGACACCATTTCGTTCCTCTCCGATTACGGAACCCGCGACGAGTTCGTCGGCATCGTAAAAGGTGTCATCGCCGATCTCGCCCCACACGCAAAAGTCATCGATCTCACGCACGAGATTCCGCCATTCGACGTCCGCGCGGGCTCATTGGCACTCGCCCGGTGTATTTCGTACGTGCCCTCGGGCATCGTGCTCGCGGTGGTCGACCCCGGCGTCGGAACCGCGCGCCGAGGCGTCGCCTTGTCGGTCGGTGGCGGTCGCGGAGTCTTGATCGGACCCGACAACGGACTGCTGTCGATGGGCACGGCGCTCGCCGGTGGAGCCGATGCGGCGGTCGTGCTGAACAATCCACGATTCCATCTCGAGGCGCCAGGCACCACCTTTGCTGGCCGCGACATCTTTGCTCCCGTTGCTGCGCATCTGTGCAACGGGGTGCCGTTCGATGAACTCGGTGAAGCAATCGACCCCAATTTGTTGCTGCCTGGTGTGGTGCCACTTCCGCGCAACGAAGGTGACGAGGTCGTCGCTGAAGTCACGTGGGTTGATCGCTACGGAAACTGCCAACTGAACGTCGGACCCGATGAGGTCTCGTCATTGGGCGACAGGGTGAGCGTCGTGCTCACGTCTCCCACCGGTGAACGCACGACTCGTGCCGCGGGCATCGTGAACAACTTCGCGGAGATTGGTGGTGGTATCGGTCTCGTGGTCGACTCGTTCGGCATGCTTGCAATCTGTATCGATCGCGGTTCTGCCGCCGACGAACTTTCGATCGCCGCCGGTGATGCGGTGCGACTGTCGGCTTTCACCGAGACAGGCGGAGTGACGACGAACGTTCACTTACGTCGCGGCCCGGCGGGCGAGTAGCGGACCTCACTAAGGTTGTCGCCGTGCGTCCCGCCACGACCCTCGCACTCGGACTGTTGTTGCTGGCGATCTTTGCAGCCGGAATCGCCTCGATACTCATGAGTTGACCTCGTGAATCTGGCAAAGATCCTCGAATCCCATCCCGCGGCTTCTGCAGCGGTGATCAGTCGTGGCACGGTGCACACCTACGGTGAGTTGCGCAACCAGATTGCGGGGATGCGCGGTGCGCTCGACGGTCTTGGAATCGGGAAAGGCGATCGCGTCGCGCTGCTGTGCGGCAACACGTTGGAGTTCGTCGTCGCCTATTTCGCTTGTCTCGGTCGCGGAATCGTGTGTGTTCCGCTGAACCCGACTGCGCCGGCACCAGAACTGCAGCGTGAGCTGAGCGTCGTCGGTGCGCGTGCAGTGGTCGTTGCGCCGTCGGCTGCCGGCGGCTGGAACAACATCGACCGGTCGGCGTTACCGAATCTCGTGCATGTGATTGCAGCAACGGGGGAGGTGCCCGGCGCTCTCCAGTTCGGTGAGCTCACTACGCACGCTCCGACACCAATCGTCGAGCTTGAGTCGGATCATCTCGCGGTCATGCTGTTCACGAGTGGCACGGCGGGCTCACCGAAGGCCGCCATGTTGACGCATGGGAACCTGCAGTCGAACCTCGACCAGCTCGCCAAAGTGCGCAAGCTTGACGGCACCGACGTCGTTTACGGCGTGCTGCCGCTCTTCCATATTTTCGGTCTCAACGTGGTGTTGGCCTATTCGCTCATGCGTGGTTCGTCGATCGTGTTGGTTGAGCGTTTTGATCCGATGACCGCCGTCGAGACGATTCGTGATCGAAACATCACCTTGATCCCAGGCGCCCCACCGCTGTGGATGGCATTCGAGCAGATGCCGAACCTGCCCCGTGACACCTTCGCCAAGGTTCGCACCGCTCTGACCGGAGCCTCGAAGATGCCAGAGCACACCACACGCACCCTGTACGAACGCTTTGGATTGCTGGTCACCGAGGGTTACGGTCTCACCGAATGCTCACCCGTCGTCACGACCACGACCGACGTGGATAAAGACGTTGCGTTACAGAAGATCGGCTCGATCGGTCGAGTACTGCCCGGGGTCGAAGTGCGTGTCGTTGACGAAAACGGCGACAACGTGCTGAGTGGCGACTCTGGCGAAATCTGGGTGCGCGGTCCGAACGTGTTCCGCGGATACTTCGAAGACCCGCAGGCCACCTCACGCGCACTCACACCGGATGGTTGGCTACGAACCGGTGACGTGGCGGTCGTCGACGACGACGGCTTTCTCTACCTCGTCGACCGGGCAAAAGATCTCATCATCGTCTCGGGTTTCAATGTGTATCCCGCAGAAGTCGAAGAAGCGGTACTCGAGCATCCGGCTGTCGCGCAAGCCGCCGTCGTTGGTGTCGAGCATCCCCACACTGGTGAAGCGGTCCGTGCCTACGTGGTGCTCAAGTCGGGCCAGTCGCTCGACGAGGATGCACTCATCGATCACTGTCGATCTCGACTCGCGCGCTACAAGTGCCCCACCAAGGTGCTGTTCGTGCCGCAATTGCCGGTCGGTGGCACCGGCAAAGTGCTGCGGCGACAACTGCGTTAACGCGACAGGCTCTCCCGCACGAGTCGGCTCGTCGTTCGCGAACTCGGCAGCATGAAGCCGACGAAGAGCATGATCGCTCCGATTGACAGGGTGATGGTGAATGCACGCTCTTCGCCGAATCGTCCCGCCAACGAGCCACTCGCCGACAACACCACCACACCGAGAGCAATGACGAGGTTGCTCGCCACCAGGCGCCCCGGGGAAGAGACGGGTGAGTTCGGCGAATCGTTGATCGTTGGTGAACGGCGCGACAGCAGACGAACGATCGACCAGAGCGTGCCGACGAAGATCACGATTGCGGGGATGCCGGATCCGAGGGCGGCCATCACCCTGGGAAGCGCACCGAAGTGGTCACGCGCACGAGGTAAATCATCTCCAACGATCGCCTTGGTCGTCGGCGCGACCGTCATCACGCCAACGGCGAACGCACTCAACATCGCGAGCACGCGGCCGATTCGTCTCGCTACGCGACCGCCAGCGAGGAGTGCGATTGAACCAAGCGCCAACCACGACACGTTCAGCACCGCACCGGCCAGGAAGAACACGCGGAATACACCACTCGACCAACCCGTGGACGTGGCCCACCACAACGAAAATGCCCCGAGAGCAAAGAGCGCCATGGCGACGGTCCA
>JBJTOX010000130.1:0-7200 GCA_046074785.1 Actinomycetota bacterium | reverse complement strand
TCGTTGATGGCGACTGGTGTCGCCTGCCTTAGTCGGATTTCGGCGACGCCGCCGTGTTTCGAATTCAGTTCAACAAGAAAACAACGATGAGTTGGTTCACCCGCTGCGGCTGTTCGAGTTGCATGAAGTGACCGGCTTTGGCGACGAACTCGTATCGAACGTTCGTCGGTGACATGGTGCGCGCGACCTCGGCGACCTCTCGTCCGACACAGCCGTCGTTTTCGCCGTGCAGATAGAGCAATGGCTGCGTGGGATATTCGCCACCCATCCGTTGCTGCAATGTCGCAAGTTGCGGGTCGCGCTTGCCGTCGCCGAGCGTCGCTCGGTAGTAGCCGAGAGCCGCCTGCAGATTGTCCGCGTTGCGCAGCGCATCCTTGACGTGCGCAAGATCGGTAGCAGCGTCAAACCCGGGCGACCACTGTGACCACAGCATGTCGATGAGCGCAAGGTCGTTCGCGCTGACGACATGGTTCGACAGTCCGTGTTGAAAGAAGAACATGTACCACGACCGCTGGATCTGCGCGAGATTCGACAAGAACGCAGCGCCGAGTGCCGGTCCCGGCGGCACCGCCATGCTCACGACCTTGCTCCAACGCTCTGGCGCATCGATCGCCGCGCCACACACGCTCGGAGCACCCCAATCGTGGCCGATGATGACGGCGCGCTCGTCGCCGCCCAGTGCCTCGTGCAGGGCGTTCGCATCGCGGGCCAGTGCCGCCGTTTGATACACGCCGGACTCTGGCACGCTCGTCGGTGAGTAACCGCGCATGTATGGCGCGACCGCCCGAAAGCCGGCCGACGCCAGAGCGGGCATCAGATGCCGCCACGTGTGCGGCGAATCGGGAAAACCGTGCAGACACAGGGCGAGTGGACCCTCGCCCAGCTCGAAGTACGTCACCTCGAGCTCACCGGCGCGAATCGCTGCCTGCTTCATGTGCGGGATTTCTCGAAGTGAGTTCGCCATGTCTGCGACCTTAGACGGCGCGCCGTGCTTGCGACGAACGTCACCGCGACTCGTCAGGGAGGTCGATACTGCATCGCTTTAGCGTCTCCACAGCCCATGATCACGGTGTCATTTCACGGAGTCCGTGGCTCTACGCCGTGTCATGGCGACGACACGCGCCATTTCGGTGGCAATACATCGTGCGTCTCGATGCGCACCCCCGACGAGGTGCCGATCGTGTTCGACCTCGGCACTGGCGTGCGTTACTTCGGCAAGCAATGCAACGGAGCAGCACCTTTGCGTGTCGTCTGCCTCTTGACGCACCTGCATTACGACCACACGCTCGGCCTGCCATTTTTCGAACCGTTGTTGCGGGCCGACACCGTGCTCGAGATCTATGCACCGAAGCAACCTGACGGAAGAAGTATCAAGGAAATCTTTCTCGAGAAGATCAAGCCGCCGATGTTTCCGATTCCCCTCGATCAGTTCGCCGCACGCATCATCTTCCACGAGATTGGTGACGAGGATTTCTCGATCGGAAAGTATTCGGTGCGCAGCCGATTCGTGCCGCACGTCGGGCCGACGCTCGGTTTCAAGGTTGCCTACGACGGCGCCAGCGTGACGTATCTCTCCGATCATCAGCAGCCGACGGGCGAGCAGTACACCATCGCCAACGGCGCGCGTGAGTTGTGCGACGACGTCGACTTGCTCATTCACGACGCTCAGTTCACCGACGAGGAGTTTGCCTGTAAGTGCGCCTGGGGACATTCGACCTATTCGTATGCGCGCTGGGTGGCCGAGACTTGCCGTGTGAAGCAACTCGCGCTCTTTCACCACGACCCGGCGCGCACGGACGAGACACTTGCTCGTCTGGCGACCGAGGTCGCGAGTTCGACGAACGTTGCAGTGTTCGCGGCTCGTGAGGGCGAGTCGGTGCACGTCGGCGCCTGAACCTACGCACGTCGTAACGTGGGACGGGTGAGCAGCGAGCCATCGCGTCAACCAGACTCTGCATCGTTCCGAAACGTCTTCGGGCATCTGCCAACCGGTGTCGTCGTCGTCACCGGGCATGGTCCGAGTGGAGAACCACTCGGGATCACCATCGGCTCTTTCGCGTCGATCTCGCTCGATCCGCCGCTCGCCGGGTTTTTCATCGGGAACAAGTCGCGCTCGTGGCCATTGATCGCCGCGGGCGGAACGTTCTGTGCCAACGTGCTGTCGGCATCGCAGGGTGACCTGTGTTGGCGATTCGCCAAGGATCACCCCGAAGGTTCTCGCTTCGCCGACCTGCACACCACGACGTCATCCAATGGGTCACCGGTATTGCCGGATGTGATTGCCACCGTCGACTGCACGATCAGGGAAGTTCGGTCGATAGGCGACCATGACTTGGTGGTCGGATCCGTCACCGACCTGCGAACGATCAATGCCGGGCAGCCGGCCATGGTGTTCTTCAAGGGCAAGACCGGCGACGCCCACATCGAAGCGTGATACCAGGAGCCCACGTGCGACACCGCGGATTTCGTCGGTGAACGTCGCTGCATTGAGTTCCGCTGTAGTTGGTGCGGTGTTCGTCTATGCCGGGGTGTCGAAGCTGTTGTCTGGTCGCGAATGGCCGCGATCGGCGGCCCGGCTCGGCGTCGTCGCCCCACTTGCTTATTTCGTGATGGTCGCCGAAGTGGTGATCGGGCTCGGCATGGTGCTCGGTGATGCGTGGCGAACGAGCTTCCTCGTGGCCGGGGCGGTCCTGCTCGTCGCGTTCACTTCGTTGCTCGCCAAGCATCTGCGGGCCGGCAATCGCCCACCCTGTGCATGTTTCGGCGGATCAAGCCAGCGACCGATCGGTGTGCGCGACGTTGTGCGAAACGTCTCGCTGCTCGTCTTGGTGTTCGTCGCGATCCTTTCGTAACCTGACGGGGTGCGAGTGTGGATCGATCAAGACCTTTGCACCGGTGACGGTTTGTGCGTCGATCATTGTCCCGACGTCTTTACTCAGCTCGAAGACGGCATCGCGTACGTCGTAGAGAACGGAATGGTACTCAACGATCCGGGTAGCGCAGGTAGTCTCGCCGAAGTGGATCCGAAACACTCTGCCGCCGTCGTCATGGCTGCTGATGTGTGCCCCGGTGAGTGCATCTTCATCGAAATACGCGACGAAGAAGAGCGTCTCACTTTCATCGGCGGTGCCACGACCATTTCGTGAAGTGGCGTCTCGCCGTCGCGGGCGTCGCTGCTGCCGTGGTTTTCGTCAGTGCATCAGCCACGTCTGCAACCGAGGCTGAGGTCAACAGCGCGCCGGCGAGCCCGAGTGACACGCTCACTGCTCTTGACGTTCTGCAGTCGATCCGTGTCGAGAGCGAAAATCCGCGCGGGTATCGCCGCGCATTGTTCAAACACTGGCTGGACGTTGACGGCGACGGTTGTGACGCACGCGAACAGGTGCTGAAGCGCGACGCGGTGGGTCTGGCGCAGGTCGATCCGTTCCGCTGTTTCGTGGTCGAGGCCGATTGGGTGTCGGCGTACGACGGCAAGAAAACGTCGGATCGCACCGAAGTCGACATCGACCACGTGGTGGCCTTGAAAGAAGCCTGGGACTCCGGTGCATGGAGTTGGAGTGAGTCGCTGCGAACCGCATTCGCCAACGACACATCCGACCAGCGAACGCTCATCGCGGTGTCGTCGTCGAGCAATCGATCCAAGAGCGACAAAGACCCGAGCAACTGGCTGCCCTCACTCAGGGGATACGTGTGCACGTACGTGTCGAACTGGATTTCGGTGAAGGCTCGTTGGAATCTCTCGATGGACCAGAGCGAGTGGGGACGGCTCAACAATCTGTTGAACGGTCAATGCTCAGGTACCACGATGCGCGGCTGGAATCCGCCACCGGGTGGAGCATCGCCGACCACTACATCATCGACGACGTCTACGACGACGACACTCGCGCCGACATCGACCCGTGTCGTGTCGGGTGCCACCACGATTGCGCCGCCCATCACACGAGCAGCGTCGGCGACCACCGTCGCCGCTACGCAGTCTGGGGCGGATTCGGCATCGCTCTCACCGATTGCTGGACGTCCAGGTTCGTTCTGCGCACCGGAAGGAGCGCTCGGGTCGTACAACGGTTTGGTCTACGTCTGTTCGAAGACCGATGTGAACGGCAATCCGTACTCAGGAAATCGGGCTCGTTGGCGTCGGCAGTCTTGACGCGGTAATGCGCCGTTTCGGCACTACTGTGAAAGCGCATGTCAAAGAAGACCAAGAAGCGCAAGGCGCGTCTGCGCCGCTCCAAAGCGAATCACGGCAAGCGACCCAACATGGGTCGCCGCTAGTCGACTCAGTACCTCACTCGTTCTGACCCGCGTCGCAGCGATCGCCGTAGGCGGTCTGGTGGCACCGTGGAACTCCTTTGGGTTTGCCACGTCGAACATCACCGATCGACGTCACCGCGCGCGATTGGGTGATGTCGATCTCGTCATCGACGAGTCATTGCCGCCCGGACTACGACACCTCGTGCTCGTCGGTTGTCCGAGTACGGAGCCGCGAGTAGCCGGGTTGCCCGTCGAGCATCTCGAGCAACATGTCGATTCTCCGACACCCGAGCACACTTCCGAGCCACCCGCGTCGCCGCTGAACATCATTGGTGTCGATCATGTCGTGGTGCTTGCCGACGACGTGCGAGCGACATGCGCCGAGGTCGAGCGAGTCACCGGCGCGCCGCTCAAGCGAGTGAAGGAAGGTGAGCGGGGTGTGCAGGGATTCCACCGTTTGGGCAGCGTGATTCTCGAGGTGGTCGAACGTCGACTCGTCGATCCGGGAACGCAGTCGCAGGAGGCCTCCTATTGGGGCTTTGTAATCGTCGTCGATGACATCCAATCGGTGGCTCAGCATCTCGGGCCGGACGTGATCGGGAGCCCGAAACCGGCGGTGCAGCCAGATCGACTCATCGCCACCGTGCGCTCGACGGTTGGGCTCGGTGTGCCGCTCGCGCTGATGTCCCGCTGACAGCGGAACCATCAACTCGCTCGAATCGCGCGCTACTCGTCGTCGTTCGGGTCACGAGTGAGAAACGCGATGCCCTCGGCACACGTGTCGTTGAGTGGACACCATCGACAATGACCGGCGGGTCGCTTCACGGGCTCGCGGGCATCGAGTTCTACCTCGACGATTGAGCGAACACCCGCGACGACGCGGCGTGCGGCGGCCTGCAGCACGCCTTCTGAGACGTCTTCAACATCGGCGCGCGCTGCAGCGATCGAGTAGCTCGCGAGTCTGCGCGGGGCCATACCGCTACGCAGTGCTTCAACCAAGGCATAGAAACGCAGGTCTTCGCGATGCGACGTGTGAAGCCCGCCACTCTTTACGTCGATGATCACTTTTTGGTCGGCGAGTCCGAGCGTGAGGTCGGCCTTCGTGGCGAGCACGATCGCGCCTCCGAATATCTCGTATCGGGCAGACGACTCGCTGACGGGTCGCCATGCAGGCTTGAGCGGAGGAAAACACTCTTCGAACCGCGTGTAGAGATCGACGGCGAAACTGCGGAGTTGCGCGCGATCGCCGGGAGTCATCGCCACGAGAAAGTCGGCGATGTTGTTGTTCGAATCGGAAAGTCGGGCAATGGCTTCGTCGACGACGTCACTTGGTGTCGGCTCGCCCTTCCAATGCACCCCGAGCTCGACGGCTTTGTGTAGCACCGTTCCGCGCGCGGTGAGCGGGGTCCATTCGAAGGAATCCCGCGTCGCGAGGTGGTGGGCTTCACAGCCATGGATGGTGTTGAGGCGTTGTTTGCTCACCCATAATGAGTCGTCACGACTGAACCGTGACGCGATATCGGCGAGGTGTTCATCGAGATATCCGCGCACGTTCTCCACGACGTCACGCGGGAGCGGGGTCCACTCGGGAGACTTGCCGAGCGCGTCAACCACGGCTTGCTGCATCGGGTTCAGCGTCGTGTCGATGGTGCTCGGCATGGTGAGGCAACCGTAGCCAGTGGGTACTGCATGGCACCCCCGTGTGATGATGATCGGTTCCATGCACACATCAACGACGGCACTCAATACGGCGGAGTTTGCGGGCGTTGCGCGCTTGCTCGCCGGCGAAGCACGTCGACTCGGTTTGGTGGCACCGGGTTTCCGGTGTCCTCCGCGCATCGTCGGGGTTGATCGCACCATCCGTAGGTTCTCGGGTGAGGAGCGGGCTGGCGTCGTTTCGGTCGCAGTGAAGTCACGACCTCTCGCCGCGGTAATCGCCGACATGATCGAGGGCGTCATCGTGCTCAATTCATTGCCCGCCGTCGAATCAACGCTCGTGCGAGCAGCCTTGTGGCGCTCGCTCGACCAGTCGTCGGCTGATGCCACGGCCACGGCAAGCGCACATGATGCTCACGTAGCCTGACGATTGCTTCGCCCGGGTGGCGGAATGGTAGACGCGGGGGGCTTAAACCCCCCTGACGAGAAATCGTCGTGTGGGTTCGAGTCCCGCCCCGGGCACCACAACTTCCGACAGAATGAACCCGCATGCCACTCGGCGAGAACGACCATCGCGACGCTGCGCAGGTGCGTGCGGCACTCGACGCTCAGAGCGATGCGATGATCGCCGACCTTGAGCAGTTCGTCAACGTTGAATCACCGTCGCTCGAACGCGAGTGCCTCGATCGCAGTGCACACTTCCTTGCCGACCTGATGACCCGTGTGCTCGGCAAGCCGCCGACGATCATCGAATCCGACCGTGGTCCGCACGTGCACTGGATGGGCAGCAACGACACCAAGGTGCTCATCGTCGGTCATCACGACACGGTGTTTCCGCGCGGCACCGTGGCGAGTCGACCGTTCTCTCGTGAAGGAGACATCGGCCGCGGTCCCGGAATCTTCGACATGAAGGCGGGCATCGTGCAAGCGATCTACGGCATTGCGTCGGTGAAGGAGTGGTACCACACCGAGATACTCATCACCGCAGATGAAGAAGTCGGATCACACGCTTCACGTTTGCTATTGGAAGAGCGCGCCAAAGCCGCCGGCGCGGTGTTGGTGCTCGAGCCGAGCGCCGACGGTGGCGCGCTCAAGATCGCACGCAAAGGCACCGGCACGTTCAACGTGACGATTACCTGCCGCGCGGCGCACGCAGGTCTCGAACCAGAAAAGGGCGTGAACGTCCTCGTCGAACTAGCCGCACAAGTTCCGCGCATTGCCGCACTGGCCAAGCCCGAGCTCGGCACCACGGTGACACCGACGGTGGCGAAAGCGGGCACCGCCGACAATGTG
>JBJTOX010000129.1:0-10823 GCA_046074785.1 Actinomycetota bacterium | reverse complement strand
ATCTCAGGTTGGGTTGCGTACTTTTCCGACCACTCCCACTCTTGTTGCAAGTCGTCGGAAAACTGATACGAGTAATCGAGACTCGGCACGTCGCACCGTGCTCCCGGATAGCGATTCCAATACCACGTTCCGCCGACCCCGGACCCGCGTTCAAACACCTGGGCCGAGAATCCGGCGCTACGGATTCGGTGCAGCATGTACATGCCGGCAAACCCGGCACCGACGATGACAACGTCGACCCGAGTGGGGGCACCACTGTCTGCGGTGGTCAGTGGAGTTGTCATGCGTACATTGTTGCCGACCGCCACGACCGATGACGACGGAGAAGGTGGTGCTTGGCATGATGGTGTGACGCCGAGCCGACCACGATGACGACGAATCCTCAAACCCCTGCTCGGCTCATCGACCACATGCGGGGTGTTCGTTATGGCGAGGTCATCCCCGTTTACCTGCGTGAGACCGGTCTGCACGCCGAGGTGTACGGCACACAGATGTTGAACGATTGCCCGCAGCATCTCTGGGAGAAACTCGATCCGACGGCGATTGCGTCCGAGATGGGTGCGGTCTTCGTGAAGTTGAATGGTCCGCGTAAATGGCTGCTCGACGGCCTCGGCACGAAGGTTGCGGCGGTCGAGCCCGTCATTCGCGAGTTCGGTGGCATCGCGTTTCGTCGAATCGCAACGATTGCACTGGGTGACAAGCCGGGTGGTGGCCCGTACAAAGAAAATCGAGTCGACCGTGGGTCGGTGTTCTTCTTTGATGGCGGCAAACCCGTCTACGAATTGGTCGATCCCAGCGGCAAGGCATACGTCATGCAGGCGCTCTGCATGGGTGTCGATTCGTCGATGAGCGAGGAGCAGTTGCCGTCACTCGGGGCCCGCCTGCGCATGCCAACGGGGTGGACGTATCGGGAACGAATACTCGAACGAGAACTCGTCATCGATACGACGCAATCAATGGCCACGGTGTTGCAAGACGAGTTCGAAAACTCCTACACGTTGCCGTACTAGACAAACGAAACGATGTTGCCAACGTTCGGCGCGACATGCCCGGCGATGAGATCACCGTACAGTTCCCGCACGTCGTCGGCGCCATTGGTGTGACGAATCATCATCCAACGAGTGCTGCTCTCAATGAAGGTGGCAAGAGCGTCGGCGATTCGGCGGTTGAGTTCGTCGCGACCCAAGTCTTTGCCGCGCTTCGCCAACTGCGATGGTGCAAAGAAAAATTCTGGTCGCGGCGGCGGAATGCTGATGCCCCCACGGACCGCATCCCAGTGAGTTGCGCCGACACTGCACGAATGGGCAACTGAACCCTCGAGGTGCTGATGTATTGCGGCGATGATGTTCGGATTGCCCGCCATATCGACCACGATTGAGCGTTCAGTTCGCAACTCACGAGTGTCGTCGTAGCTCAGCACTCCGTCGTATTCGCCGACATCATTCGTGAAATCAGCGTTCTTCGCTGAGGTGAGTCCGACGACATGAAGGTTGGAGAATCGCTGCACACAGTGAGCGAGCGCAATCGAAGTCTTGCTGGATGCACTGGTAATGATGATCTGGTTTGCACCGAAATTGTCATGTTCACGCAGGAAGTCCTCGAGCAGGTACGAAGTGAGAAAAAGTCCGCGAAGAATAAGTATCGCATCGTCGTTCGCCGTTGGCGCAGCGACATCAAAACTTCGGTAGGCCATCGCATGTTTCTCACGCCACGGTGCAACGTCGACGAACCCACTCCGTGATGCCGACGCCTGTACTACGTGATGATCGCCCAGCGGGTAGAAGCCGAAGTATCTTCCGCCGACGTTGACATCGGGATTGTTCGATGCGGCCACTACGCCAAAACCCATCACCGGTAGACGACCCCAGCCGCCTTCGGCGGGGAAGAAGCCCCAGTAGTCGAGCATGTCACCGCTCAACGCATAACTGATGTTGTTCGATGTGAGGGCGGCGCGTTCCAACGTGAGCAGCACTTGACCATCAGAAAGCGTGGACGGCGCTGAAGTCGGCGCGAAACGAGTCGAACGAATGTCACGTCGATCTATTTCAAGGTGCACGGTGGTTTGTTGCCTGTCAGCTCTGGGTGATTGCATCCATCGACGCCCGCACACCCATCACGAACGCTTCACCTTGCGGGTACCTCGGCAGATTACGAGTGACGTCGTGAAGTTGCTCGACTGAATCGACGGCCATGAAATGCACGGTGTCCCAGGTGCGCCCGTCGCCGATGATGGTGCCTTCGACTGTGAAATTGATGGCACCCGGGACTTCATGAAGTGCTGCGGTTCGGTCCGCCGTCCGCCGCACTACCATCGCCACTAGACGATCGTCGTCCGACTTCGGTCGGCCGTGTTGATCGAGTGAAGCATCCTCAGGTCGACAGCAGACGATGATGGTGCGCTGCATTCCGGCGGCTTTATGTACGTGCTTGTCGGCGAAGTCGCGTCGGGTCTGCATCTCGATGAACGACTTGCGTGTCGCATAGCGAACGATGGCGATTCGGTCCCAGTCTTCATCGCCGGGTCGGTTGCTCACCACGTCACCGACGAAGACGATCGTCGCGCCGATCTTCGCCAGAATCGATGCTGGGTTGTATCGGTCGTCGGCTTCTCGACCACTGATTGGTTTTTCCACGCCGGCTTCGTCGGTGTACTGGGCCACCTCGTGATACTTCATGAGGTTGACCATGTAGATCGGGCCGTCCTCCTCCGGGGGTCGCGTGGCGAGGTGGATGCCGTACTCCTTGTCGATGGTTCCGTATTTGTGTTTCAACTTTGGAGTATCCGACATGTGCACCTGCTTCTGCGGCGAGCGTAGTTAGCCTGACTCGCGAGCCGAGAGTCCGCCACTTCGAGGCTCGGAATTCACAATGCTCCCGTAGCTCAGTTGGATAGAGCGACGGTTTCCTAAACCGCAGGTCGCAGGTTCGATTCCTGCCGGGAGCGCCACTCGGATGGCTTCACCCACTGGTGCTGAGAACACAACCGAAAAGGCCGAATCGGAAGATTTTTCAGTTGTTAGGCTCACCTAACAACTGAGGATATGCTGAGGGTCATGACGACATCACAACTCATAGTTGTACACCGTTTGCGCCGTATCGCCATCGCCGCTGCACTTCTCGGTGTGATTGCTCTCGCGGCATGCGGATCAAACGACGACACGAGTGACACTGCGCCGGTTCGTCAGGTCACCGTGTATACCGGTCGCCACTACGGAATCGAACCGGTGTTCGAAGAGTTCACTGCGGCAACCGGCATCAAGGTTCGATTCACGACGGGCTCGGATCCTGAGTTGCGCGAACGTCTCGCCGCCGAAGGAGCCAATTCACCAGCGGATCTGATCATGACGGCCGATGCTGCAAACATCGAACTTGCTGCCGCCGCCGGCTTACTTTTGGCCGTTGACAGCGACGTGCTTCGAGAGGCAATTCCCGCAGAGTTGCGCGCTGCCGACGACACGTGGTTCTCGCTCAGTCGACGTCTTCGAGTGATCATGTCGTCGAAGGATCGTGTCGACAACCCACCCACAACCTATGAGGCAGTGGGGGATCCACAATGGAAAGGTCGTCTGTGTCTTCGACCAAGCACGCACCCGTATACGCAGTCGCTCGTTGCAGGTCTGATCAACAATCTCGGCGCTGAATCCGCGCGCAAGATCGTTGACTCGTGGGTGGCAAACGATCCGCTCTACATCAACTCCGACACCGACATTCTGAAGGCAGTTGCTGCCGGCGACTGCGACATTGCACTGACGAACAGCTACTACCTCGGTCGACTGCTCACAGAAAACCCCGCGTTCCCGGTCACGCTCACATGGCCCGACCAGAACGGTTCCGGTGCACACCTGAACGTGAGCGCAGCCGCGGTGACCGCTGCGTCAGCGAATCGTGATGAAGCAATTGAGTTGTTGGAGTGGCTCGCAACTGATGGTCAAAAGACGTTCAGCGACGCCAACAATGAGTTTCCTGCCAACCCCAAGGTTGAGCCTGGTGTAGTCATCGCCGGATTTGGCCCGTTCCTCGCCGATGTGAAGTCGGTTCGTGAGCTTGGGCGTCTCAACCCTGTGGCGGTCGAACTGCTGTCGGCAGCTGGCTACAAGTAGACAGCGATGAGCCGACCGACATTGGCGCGCCCGTATGGTGCCGTGTTCGGTTGGGCTCTGATCGTCGCGATCGTCGCATTGTTTGCGACACCCGTTGCGGTACTGGCGTGGTCCCTCTTGGATCCTGCCACCGACGTGTGGGCGCAGTTGTGGCGCACGCGTCTGCCGGGGATGATCGTCGATACGACGGTGCTTCTCGCGACGGTGGTGGCTGGTGCAGTCGTCGTCGGAACATCGCTGGCCTGGCTGGTGAGCGCCTATGAGTTCACCGGCAGAAAACTGATTTCGTGGTTGCTGGTGGCGCCACTCGCCATCCCGGGGTACGTGGGCGGATTCGTCTGGCTCGACACATTGTCCAACGTCTTCGGTGCGCGAGGTGTGCGAGCGATGTGGTTGTGCGCTGCAGTGCTCGTCGTGTCGCTGTACCCGTACGTGTATCTCTTCGCAAGAGCGGCCTTCGCCGACCAAGGTGCCGGCACGATCGCTGCTGCGCGGAGCTTGGGGAGCGGCCCTCTGGCCGTCTTCTTCCGGGTCGCAGTACCTGCCGCTCGTCCCGCAATCGCCGCCGGTGCTGCACTCGTTGCGATGGAGGTGCTCACCGACATCGGCACGGTGCGCCTGTTCAACGTGAGCACGCTTTCGGACGGTGTGATGCGCGTGTGGTTTGACACTGGGGATCGTGGAGCGGCAACGGAACTTGCAAGTGCGCTCACCGGAGCCGCGGTGCTGTTGGTGGCCGTCGAACGGTTGCTTCGACGAGGGGCACGACGGTCACGAGGCGCCAATGAAACTCCCTTGACGCCCAGTCGACTTTCGGCCGTCGGATCACTCTCGGCCTTCGTCGTCTGCACATTGGTCGTGATGATTGCAGTGGTAACGCCACTCGTCAGATTGATCGACTGGACGATTGAGTCGACTCGTGCCGGCAAGGCAGTCACGATTGCCGGCGGAGTAGGGCATCATGCCGTCAGCACGCTCGCACTCGCAGGTACGGCGACCGTTCTGTGCATCGCCATCGGCACGTTGCTTGCCCTGGTCGTCACTCATCGTGGAAGACTCGCCCGTGCCATTGGTCGCTTTGCGACGGTGGGCTATGCGATGCCGGGACCAGTCGTTGCCGTCGGAGTCGTGGTGACGCTCGCGGCACTTGATCGTCGCGATTGGATTCCAGGTGGATTCCTGTTGGTGGGTTCGGCAGTCGGATTGGTGTTTGCACTGATCACCCGATTCTTTGCGGTGGGATACCAAGGAGTCGAGGCAAGTCTTGATCGTCTACCGCCGTCGACGTTGGAAAGCGCGAGAGTGCTGGGTGCCGGACCAGTACGAAGTGCCGTAGCCGTGGAGATTCCCGCTGCCCGGTATGGCTTGCTTGCTGCGACTGCGTTGTTGTGCGTTGACATGGTGAAGGAATTGCCGATCACGTTGCTGTTGCGACCCTTCGGCATCGACACGCTCGCCGTGTGGGTGTGGCAGGCGACATCGGAGAGTCTCTGGGCGCAAGCCGCCGTACCCTCACTGCTCATGGTTGCCGTCGGAATGATTGCAGTCGGCGTGCTCTTGATCGCGCTTGAGCGTGGGGGAGAGTTCGTGTCATGACCGGTGCCGCGGTTCATGTCTCTGGATTACGACGGAGATTCGGTTCAAAGACGGTGTTGGACGGCATCGACCTCTCGGTGGCGCCCGGGGAGCTCGTCACGTTGGTGGGCCCCAGTGGCTGTGGCAAGACCACTCTGTTGCGGGCGATAGCCGGACTCGAACCACTCGATGGTGGAACTGTCATGCTTGCCGGGCAGGACGTTACGAAACTTGCCCCCGAAAAGCGACGGGTGGGTCTGGTGTTTCAAGACAATGCGCTGTTCGCACACCTGCGGGTGGGAGCCAATGTGGCATTCGGCTTACGTCACCTGCCACGAAGCGAGCGCACAGGGCGCGCACGCGAGATGCTCGAACTCGTCAAGCTCGAACACCTGCAGCGTCGCTGGCCACACCAACTCTCAGGTGGCGAACAGCAGCGTGTCGCACTCGCTCGTGCGCTCGCCCCACGACCTGACGTGGTGCTACTCGACGAACCCTTCGGTGCACTCGACGAAGTTCTGCGCGAGGAGCTCGGATGGGAGGTCAAGTCGATACTTGCCCAGCGCAACACGGCTGCGATTCTGGTGACGCACGATCGCCACGAAGCAATCACGCTCGGTGATCGAGTGGCGGTGATGGATGAAGGCAAGATTCTGCAATGTGCGTCTCCACGTGTCGCCTACGACCAACCGGCGAATCGTTTCGTCGCCGATTTTCTCGCGGTGTCGTCGTATCTTCGCACCGCAGACGGGAAGGAAAAGCTCGTGCGTCCGCACCAGTTGCGGGTCAGTGCCGGTGGTCCGCACAGCGTCACTCGTGTCGAGTTTCTCGGATCGACGTACCGCTACACGATTCGCGCACACGACGGTTCGACGTTGGTGGCCGATGTCGGGCCAGACGAACCACTCGCGGTCGGTGCAGCGTGCTCAGTCGAGGCGCGGCCGCGCTAACTGCGCGCTCACGTCGGTGAATCAGGCTGCGGTGAGCGCCTTCGACAAGTCGGTCACGTAGGGGGCCAGCCATCCTGACGTGTCGCCGAGCGGCAGCACGCAGTCATCGAGTTCGTAGCCGAGCACATTGATCATGTAGTCGCGGCGCCGCGCAACCCGTTTCATGAGCGCCGGGTCAATCTCACGCAATGTTGCACGCAGGTCATCATCGGCGAGTGCGACACCATCCTCGAGATTCACGTAGACGAACGGCCCCTTTGAAACCGGGATGATGTCGGCCTGCATCGCCATGCCCGAACGAAGTGTGACCACTCCGTCACGGACGAACGGAGAATTCACCCACTCGTCGAGGTGCAAATAGTGACCAGGGTTCAACGCAAAGTCGAAAAGTGACGGGTCGCGTTGTGATTCGGCGGCTGCGAACACTTCTCCACCGGTCGCACCGAGATGCAGCGCCGCGTACCATGCCCGTGCAACGGCAAAGTAGTTCGCAAAGAATCGCTCGTAGAAGTCGCGGGTTGCCTCGGGCATCTCGTGTGGCCCACTTGCTACAGCACCCGCTCGGCAAGTGAGCGCCCCCGCGACACCAAATGCGGTGGTGAGCGCATCACCCTGCTTTGCGATGTTCGATGAAGCGCTGGCGAGGCCGCGTCGGGCTTTTTCGCCGAAGCCGACCATACGGTGACAGCTCAGTGTCAGCCCGCGACTGTCGAGTTCGCGCTCTAGGTCATCTTCGCGAACTCCGGGACGAACCTGCTTCAACAACGACATCATTCCGCTACTGCTGACGCATGCTGCGTACTCAAAGAGACGAATCTGTTCGGGCTCATTGATGAGTCGCAAGCCGTCGGAGACGTGCATCAAGATCGAAGTCGAGTTGACGACGTGACCCGTCGCCCCCACCATCGAGCGAAGCAGATCGACGACGAATGCCGGCATATCGATGAGTGTCGAGTCGTCGACGGTGGAGTTGGGGATAACCAATGCGGGTGAATACGACTTCCAACCGATGCAACCGATTCGAGTGCCGACAACGACGCCCTCCTCACGGAGGATGTCGTGCAAGGTTCGCGATCCGTCGCGTGGCTGACCCATGAGGCTCAGTTCTTGCCACAACTCCACTGCGAGGCCGATGTCCGGATCGGGTGCATATCCGAGGCACTCGTTGCCGACGAGCAACCGGGGCGCTCGTGAGCCGGTGATCGGAATGATCAACAGCGCCTCTTCGAATCGGGGATCAAAGCCGGTGAGGTACGACATGTTGGCGATGTGCTCGCGATCGGCCCACACGACGAGAACATCGATACCTTGGGCAGCTGCGCGTGTCCGCGCTGCTGCAATTCGCGCACGGTAGACGGACGCAGTCAGTGCGGGCGGTGGTGTCGCAGGAATTTCGGTTACTGGCAGCGGACATTCACGAAGCGACACGGACATGTCGTCAGTCTCTCACGCGGAGCGGTGTTGAGAAATCCAATGTGTGCGGGCCTCGGCATATCGTGCGCGCACGTGCGGGGTCGGCGTCGATTCATGTACCACGCTCGCCGAAACATGCGACCACTCGGGGAACTTCCCGGTGAGCACCCAGGCAGCCTGGCGTGCTGCACCGTCGGCAACATATTCGCCAGGTGGCGGTACTTCGACCGGCACGCCGAAGATCGCAGGGGCGATGCGCTGAACTGCGCTCGACGATGCCGCGCCACCGACGAGTGCCACCCGATTGATGGTTGCGCCGTTGGCGACGAGAGCGTCGAGGGCATCGGCCATTCCACACAGCACGCCTTCGACGGCTGCACGGGCGAGATGTGCCGGTGTCGCATTGTCGAGTGTCATGCCAAGCAGCGACCCCGTAGCGAGTGGCAAATTCGGAGTTCGTTCGCCAGCCAGATATGGCACGAGGACCAAACCATCCGCGCCAGCGGGCGCCGACAACGCAAGATCAGACAGCGTCGCATGGTCGACACGAAGTAACGCGCACGCAGCGTCGAGCACACGGGCGGCGTTCAACGTGCAGACGAGTGGAAGAAACGCACCGGTCGCGTCGGCGAAACCGGCAACTGCACCCGAGATGTCGCGTGCACTTACCTTGCTGCGCACGAATGCGGTGCCCGATGTGCCAAGTGAGACGACTGCCTTGTCGCGCGCGTCGACGCCGATAGCTGCCGCTGCATTGTCGCCAGCACCTGGCCCGACGATTCGCGCACCCCACGCCACGGACTCCGCCGGCTGCATCACTCGAGGCAACGCAACGTCTCTTCCGAATGCGTGCTGCACTATGTCGTGTCGATACGCGTTACCCACGGAGTCGAAGTAGCCGGTACCGGATGCGTCGGATCGGTCAGTCACCAAGTCGTTGAGCGAGGTCGCACCCCGTAATCGCCAGGTGAGCCAGTCGTGGGGGAGGCAAACAGCGGCCGTTCGTTCGGCATTCTCGGGTTCGTGCTCGGCAATCCAACGAAGTTTCGTGACGGTGAACGAAGCAACCGGCACCGAACCGGTGGCATCGACCCAGGTCTGAGCACCGAGTTCGTTCACCAATTGCGTTGCGGCGTCGGCAGAACGCGTGTCGTTCCAGAGCAACGCATTACGAACGACGTTGCCGTTCGCATCCAGGCACACTGCACCGTGTTGTTGGCCGCCGATGGAGACCGCAGCAACATCGTCGATGCCGCCGGCCGCGGCGATGGCCCTGCCAAGTGCTGCTTCCCAGTAAGCGGGATCTACCTCGGTGCCGTCAGGATGTTTGGCCGACCCTTGACGTACGAGAGCACCCGATTCAGCATCGCGGATGACCACTTTGCATGACTGCGTGGATGAGTCGATCCCCGCAACGCGTGTCACGACTCAGCGAGCACCCATCAGGTGTTCGACGGCGAGTTGCTGCAGTCGAACGAACCCGTATCCCTTGGCACCAGCAGCATCGACATCGAGCGCGGCGATGGTGTCGCTCGAGATGATGTCCTTCCACGTTTCACCCGTGGCGAGTGTGGGTTTCGACAATTCGCCGACACGGGCCGCCGCGAAGGCTTCTTGCACTTCAGGATCGGCGCGGAACGCCGCCGCACGCTCGCGCAGCAATCGATACATGCGCATGTTGGCGGCTGCGGAGAACCAGACACCGTCGAAATCCTCGGTGCGCGACGGCTTGTAGTCGAAGTGTCGCGGCCCGTCGTATGCGGGTGCGCCGCTGACGCCGCCGAACTCGAGCAGGTCGACGAGGCTGAACGCGTTGATGAGGTCGCCATGGCCAAAGACGAGATCTTGGTCGTACTTGATGCCGCGCTGGCCATTCAGGTCGATGTGGAACAACTTGCCCTGCCACATCGCCTGGGCGATACCCGACGTGAAGTTGAGCCCCGCCATTTGTTCGTGTCCGACTTCGGGGTTGAGACCGACGAGATCGGAGTGCTCGAGTTTCTCGATGAACGCGATCGCGTGCCCAATCGTGGGCAGCAGGATGTCGCCACGAGGTTCGTTGGGTTTCGGTTCGATGGCAAACCGAATGTCGTACTTGCGTTCGATGACGAACGAGGTCAGCGTGTTCATCGCTTCGGCATAACGGTCGAGTGCGGCGCGAACGTCCTTCGCGTGGTCGTACTCGGCACCTTCGCGTCCGCCCCACAACACGAACGTGCGCGCACCGAGATCGGCCGCAAGTTCGATGTTGCGCAACACCTTGCGCAGTGCGTAACGCCGCACGTCGCGGTTGTTGCTCGTAAACCCGCCATCCTTGAACATCGGGTGAGCGAACAGATTGGTGGTGATCATCGGTACGCAAATGCCGGTGGCTGAGAGTCGCTGCTTGAAGCGGGCGATTATTGCATCACGCTCGCTGGCGCTCGAGCCGAACGGTACGAGATCGTCATCGTGGAACGTAACGCCCCACGCACCAATCTCTGCCAACTTGTCGACGATGTGCATTGGGTCGAGTGCCGCGCGCGTCGGCTCGCCGAACGGGTCGCGGGCCTGCCAGCCCACCGTCCACATCCCAAATGAAAATTTGTCTTTGGTGGTGCTCGACATGGATTCGTCTCGATTCTTCGTGATGTGAATGCCGTGGTTGCTGGTTAGTACCGACGGTCGTAGCCGTGGGTGTTGATCATCTTGGTGGCCGTTTCATAACTGGTGTGCGGTGCGATGCCGTGACCCTCGACGATGCGATTGAACAAGTTGAAACCTGCACATACCGCAATCGCATCCT
>JBJTOX010000128.1:0-2667 GCA_046074785.1 Actinomycetota bacterium | reverse complement strand
GTTGGTGATGCCGATCGCTCGTCGGTGTACGAGTCGTACGACTTCGCCGAGGTGCAGGCCGACGACCGTGAAGCTGCCGTTGCGCAAGTGGTCAACGCTGCGCAAACCCAATCGCTTTTTGCCGACTTTCGCGTGGTGGTGGCGCGCCACGTTGACACCACGCCACTCAACGTCGAACCGCTCGTTGCCTACCTCAAGGCACCGGCCGAACAATGCCACCTGGTGCTCACCGCAAGCGGGCGAATACCGAAGGCGCTGTCTGATGTGCTCAAAAAAGCGGGCACGGCAATGTTCGAAACCACGCCACCGTCAAAACGTCGCGAGTTGGTCGAGTGGTACAAGACCAAGTTCGTCGAAGCGGGTCTCAAGATCGACGCGGTGGCGCTCGAAGAAGTGGTCGAGTGGCTGGGGCAAGATTCGGCGCGATTGCCCGGATTGCTCGAGGTGCTCGCCTCCACCTACGGCACCAAGCAGCGCCTCACGTACGACGACGTCAGTCCGTTCCTCGGCGAGGCGGGTCACGTGCAACCGTGGGATCTCACCGATGCCATCGACGGTGGCGACACGGCCAACGCGTTGTTCATGTTGCGTCGCATGCTGGCGAGCGGCGAGTTCCACCCGTTCCAGGTGTTGTCGATTCTGCACAACCACTACACCAAGGCGTTGCGTCTCGACGGTTCGGGGGCCAGCAATCCGGTCGATGCCATGCAACTCATCGGGTCACGCAGCGAATTTCAGGGGCGCAAGTACCTCGACTTGTCGCGTTCGCTCGGTTCAAAAAAGACGAGCGATGCGGTGCAGTTGTTGGCGCGCGCCGATCGGGCGTTGCGTGGGGCAACGGGGCTCGACAACGAATTGGTGCTCGAAGTGCTGGTGGCGCGACTCAGCAGGTTGTTGCCGGCGCGAAACACGCGCAAGCCGGCGCGAAAAACTACTTCGCGGCGTTGAGCTGACGCATCAGGCGGCTCTTGCGACGAGCGGCCTGCTTGGGGTGAATGATTCGCTTGGCGGCGGCCATATCGAGGCGCTTCACGGCCAAACGGAGGGCTTCGGCGTTCTCGGCGGTGCCCTTGGTTTCGCGGGCGCTCTTCACGCGGCTACGCAGTTCGCTCTTCACGGCCTTGTTGCGCTCGGTGCGCTTGGCGTTGGTGATGATGCGCTTTTTCTGAGACTTGATGTTTGCCATGGCTCGCTCACGCTACCAGCGAAACTGCACTGACGGCCGACCGCCACTCGCCGAGTCGCGCGCATCGCCCCGTCGCCGACACCCACGAAGAGTAGAATTTGCAGCAGTTTCGCCCCCGTTTTTGCGGGCCGCAACGAGCCCCTCATGGAACAATCCCGCATCCGCAACTTCTCGATCATTGCGCACATCGACCATGGCAAGTCGACCCTGAGCGACCGAATCCTCGAGCTCACCAAGGCGGTTGATGCCCGCGAGATGCGCGAGCAGTACCTCGACTCGATGGACCTCGAGCGTGAGCGCGGCATCACCATCAAGGCGCAGAATGTGCGCGTCGAATGGAAGGGTCACACCCTGCACCTCATCGACACTCCTGGGCACGTCGACTTCGGCTACGAGGTCAGCCGTTCGTTGGCTGCCTGCGAGGGAGTGGTGTTGGTGGTCGATGCGGCACAAGGCATCGAGGCCCAGACGCTCGCCAATTGCTACCTCGCGTTGGAGAACGATCTCGAGATCGTCGCCGCATTGAACAAGATCGACCTTCCCGCCGCCGACCCCGATCGTTACGCGATGGAAATCGAGAAGGTGCTCGGCATTCCGGCCGAAGACATCATGCGCATTTCCGCAAAGACCGGTGAGGGTGTGCCCGAGTTGCTCGACGCCATCTGCGCGCGCATTCCGGCACCGCAGGGCGACCCCGACGCGCCGCTGCAGGCGCTCATCTTCGACAGTCAGTACGACCAGTACCGCGGCGTGGTGTCGAGCGTGCGCGTGATGAATGGTCGCATGCGCAAGAAAGACAAGTTGTTGTTCATGCAGGCTTCAGCCGAGCACGAAGCGTTGGAAATCGGTGCGCGCCGACCATCGACGCAAGAAGTCGCCGAACTCGGTGCGGGTGAAGTGGGTTACCTCATCGCTGGAGTAAAAGACGTCGGCGAAGCACGTTCGGGTGAAACCGTCACGCACGTCGCACGTCCGGCCGCCACGCCGCTCGAGGGGTATCGCGACCCCAAGCCCATGGTGTTCTGTGGTCTCTTCCCGATCGATGCCGACGATTTCGAGGTGCTGCGCGAAAGTTTGCAGAAGCTCAAGTTGAACGACGCGTCGATTTCGTACATGCCCGAGTCGTCGGGTGCGCTTGGGTTCGGTTTCCGCTGCGGCTTTCTCGGGCTGCTGCACATGGAAATCGTCAAAGAACGTCTCGAGCGCGAGTTCAACCTCGCACTCATCGCCACCGCGCCGTCGGTGCAGTATCGCGTGTTGCGCACCGACGGTGAAATCGAAGTGGAGAGAACCCCAGCGAGATGCCGCCGGTCGTCAACATCGACTCGATCGAAGAGCCGTTCTTCAAGGTGAGCATCATCACGCCCAAGGCCTACACCGGTGCGCTGATGGAGTTGTGCCAGACGCGTCGTGGCGAGATGACCAAACTCGAGTATCTGTCTCCCGAGCGTGTGGAGATGCAATATTTCGTGCCGCTCGCC
>JBJTOX010000127.1:0-3098 GCA_046074785.1 Actinomycetota bacterium | reverse complement strand
GTGCCGCCTCCGCCGATCGAGAACATGATTCCGGTCGCACCGACCGTTGCGTCTCAATCGGTTGCTCCGGTGCTGCTCGACCCCCTCGGCACCGTGCCACCCACTCGCATCGCCGTGCATGTGGTGGGTGCGGTGCGCAACCCGGGCGTGTTCCATCTCGAGCCGGGCTCGCGTGGTGATGATGCTTTGCGCGCCGCCGGCGGGGCCGCCGACAATGCCGATGTGCGTCGGGTAAATCTCGCTGCACCGGTGCGCGACGGCGAGCAGCTCTACATACCGCGAGTTGGCGAGCGTGTGACGCCGGTAGTCGCGAGCCCTGCTGCCACGTCGCCCGACGCGACAACATCGAGCCCCGGCCCATCTGATGCATCGTCATCACGCACCACCGTGCCACTCATCGTCGACCTCAATCGTGCGATGGCTGACGACCTTGATCGACTGCCGGGTGTCGGCCCGTCCACGGCGAAGGCCATCATCGATCACCGCACACGCAATGGTCCGTTCGCATCGGTCGATGATCTGCTCGCGGTGCGCGGCATTGGGCCGGCGAAACTCGCCGAGATCCGCAAGTGGGTGAGGGTCTGACCCACGCGGCAGACGACAACGAGAGCGTCAGTTCACAGTACGCCGAGTGCGAACAACAGAAATCCGGCACCACCGCCCAGGGTCATCGCCAGCCCGAGCGGCCAGACGTTCGACCACCAATCGCGCCAGTCGGCGACCGACCGTTGCGTGGCACGGTACGCAGCGAATTGACCCACCGCAAACCACAGACAAAGGCTGAGCGCCACGCCGATACCCACGCTCGACACGCTGGCAGTGAGCGGCACACCAAAGGCCACCAGCAGCGGGCATGCCCCGATGATCAACGCAAACCCCAGCAGCCCGGTGATGCGCCCAGGCAACACGATGAGCAACGCACCAACGACGGCGACCACGGCCGCAGCGGCAGCGGCATACGCGCCACCCTTTCTGCGCAGATCGCGGCGATACGCAACCACGCCACCCGGAACAACCACGCGCGCCATGTTATTCGCAGCGTCCCTGCTTGCGCTGTCTTCGTGTTCATTGCCGCTCGAGCGGGTAGTGAACTCGCATCACATTCGACACAAGTCGCACGCCTTGCCGGTCGCGTTGATGCATTCGTCGCTCACCTTGTGGTATCGCCACTGCTGGTGCGCGGTGCTTGGTGGATGATCGTTGGTTGCTGTGCCATCCGGTTGCTCACCATCGGTCGCCATCACTCGCAATGGCTGATGTTGCTGTTGGTGCTCAGCACCGCGCACGGGGCCGTGCAATGGCAGCGACTTGCTTCCCCACAGACGGGGGAGTATTCCGGAGTCGCCTTCGCGCGATCCGATCCAGCAATGCAGCGCGGTGCCACGTCGCTCATCGTCGAGGTGGACGGTGAGAACTTTCGGTTGGTCGCGCGAGGTCGGGCCCGCAACGCATTGCATCACGTGCGTATGGGCGACGCACTACTTATCGATGCGTCACGTACGGCATACGACGCTCGACGCCTGCGATTCGTCGCCGGCAAGCACGTGCAGGGCGAGTTGCGTGATGTCATCGTGCATGCGACGTCGCCATCGACAGCCGCTTGGCATCTTGCCGCCAATCGTGTGCACGAGGTGGTCGATCGCGGCTCGCGGGTGATGGACGAACACGATGCCGCCCTGGTTCGTGGGCTCGTGCTGGGCGATGAGTCACGGCAACCCGGCCGCATGACCACTGCGTTTCGCCGAGCGGGGCTCGGGCACCTGCTGGCGGTGTCGGGGCAAAACTTGGTGTTGTTGCTGGCCGCGCTCACACCTGCACTGCGACGTCTCGGGCGATGGCAACGCCTCGCGGCGGCCCTCGGCACCGTTGCGTTGTTCGCGCTCGTCACGCGACTCGAGTCGAGCGTGGTGCGGGCGGGCGTGATGGCGGCCGTGGTGCAGGTGGGTTATGCGATCGGTCGCGATGTCATGCCGTTGCGCGCATTGGCGCTCACGGTGATCACCATCGTGACGATCGACCCGCTCGCCACCTGGTCGATCGGGTTCGTGCTCAGCGTGGCGGCAACCGCGGGTCTCATCGCGATCACCCCACGACTCGGCGCGTCGATCTTTGCTGCCACTGCAGCGGCACAATTCGCGGTTGCACCTTTCGTCATCCGGTGGTTCGGCTCGATGCCGAGCCTCGCGCTTGCAACGAACGTGCTCGCAGTGCCGGTGGCATCGTGTGTGATGGTGGCCGGCCCGCCGGTGCTCGCAGTTGCGGCGTTCGTCCCCGACACGGTCGCCGAAGTGCTCGCGTTGCCGGTCGTCGCCGCAGTGCGATGGGTGTGGTGGGTGGCCGAGTGGGGCACACGTCTGGCCCCATCCGGTTGGGTAAACCTCGTCGTGTGGCTGGCCATCGTTGCGCTCGCTGTGTGGCGCGGCGCGGTGCATCGTGAGTGAAGTTCGCACCACGGCCCACCCTCGTGCGAGGCTGTGAGGGTGCCCACCTACCTGATTACCGGTGACGACGAGCGTCTTATCTCGGCGCAACTCACCGACTTGGTCGATCAGTTGGTTGGTGATGCCGATCGCTCGTCGGTGTACGAGTCGTACGACTTCGCCGAGGTGCAGGCCGACGATCGCGAAGCTGCCGTTGCGCAAGTGGTCAACGCTGCCCAAACCCAATCGCTTTTCGCCGACTTCCGCGTGGTGGTGGCGCGCCACGTCGACACCACGCCACTCAACGTCGAAACGCTCGTTGCCTACCTCAAGGCACCGGCCGAAGAATGCCACCTGGTGCTCACCGCCAGCGGGCGAATACCGAAGGTGCTGTCTGACGTGCTCAAGAAGGCCGGCACGGCGATGTTCGAAACCACGCCACCGTCAAAACGTCGCGAGTTGGTCGAGTGGTACAAAACCAAGTTCGTCGAAGCGGGTCTCAAGATCGACGCGGTTGCGCTCGAAGAAGTGGTCGAGTGGCTGGGGCAAGATTCGGCGCGATTGCCCGGCTTGCTCGAAGTGCTCGCCTCCACCTACGGCACCAAGCAGCGCCTCACGTACGACGACGTCAGTCCGTTCCTCGGCGAGGCGGGTCACGTGCAACCGTGGGATCTCACC
>JBJTOX010000126.1:0-17488 GCA_046074785.1 Actinomycetota bacterium | reverse complement strand
CCAACGTTCTCGGTCACCGGCGGCACCAACGGCGACACCGCCACCATCACCGCAACCAAGGGCGCCACCACCGAAACCTGCAGCTACACCATCGGCGTCGCCACGTCCTGCACACTTCCCGCACTCACCGACGGCACCTGGTCGATTAGCGGAACGCTCGCTGATCCCGCGGGCAACTCAGGCACGTCGGCTACTCCTCTGTCACTCACCCTCGACACCACCAATCCTTCTGCGCCTGGCGCACCCGACCTCGCCGCAGCGTCCGACACCGGCACCTCCACCACCGACAACATCACCAGCGACACCACACCCACGTTCTCGGTCACCGGCGGCACCACCGGCGACACCGCCACCATCACCGCGGTCAACGGCGCAACCACCAAAACCTGCAGCTACGTCATCGGCACAGCAACCTCCTGCGATCTCAGCGGCCTCACCGCCGGCACCTGGAGCGTCACCGGCACACTCACCGACCCCGCCGGCAACACCTCCACCCCCAGCGCCGCAACCTCGATGACCCTCGACACCACCGCACCAGCCGCACCCGGCGCCGCACCCGACCTCGCCGCAGCATCCGACACCGGCACCTCCACCACCGACAACAACACCGCCGACACCACACCCACGTTCTCGGTCACCGGCGGCACCAACGGCGACACCGCCACCATCACCGCAACCAAGGACGGTCTCAGCACATCGTGCACCTACGTCATCGGTACAGCAACCTCCTGCACACTGCCCGCACTCACCGACGGAACCTGGAACATCACCGGAACGCTCTCGGATACCGGAGGTTCCTCACCTCTTAGTGCTGCGTCATCTCTCGTCGTCGACACCAGTCCACCTGCATCACCGTCGGCTCCAGACTTGTCTGCTTCGTCAGACACTGGAATCTCTGATGCCGACAACATCACCAGCGACACCACACCAACCTTCTCGGTCACCGGCGGCACCACCGGCGACACCGCCACCATCACCGCAACCAAAGGAGCAACCACCAAAACCTGCAGCTACGTCATCGGCACAGCAACCTCCTGCGATCTCAGCGGCCTCACCGACGGCACCTGGAGCGTCACCGGCACACTCACCGACCCCGCCGGCAACACCTCGGCGAATGGGGCAGGAATACTGCTGGACGTCGATACTGCTGCTCCATCCGCACCCGGCGCCGCACCCGACCTCGCCGCAGCATCCGACACCGGCACCTCCAACACCGACAACAACACCGCCGACACCACACCCACTTTCTCGTTGCCGGGACTTTCGGTCGGCCAGATTGCGACCATCACCGCGAGTAACGGTTCCGAAAGCAAGTCATGCACGTACGTTGTCGGCAGTTCGACCTCATGCGATCTTCCGACGCTGTCAAGTGGCACGTGGTCCGTCACCGGTACCGCGACCGACCCCGCCGGCAACACCTCCGCGCCGAGTGCACCCCTTGCAATGTCCATCGACGCGTTGGCACCGCTCGTACCGATTCGCCCCGACCTTGATTCCACTTCGGACACTGGAGCCTCGAGCACCGACAACATCACGTCGGACTCCACACCACTTGTTGGACTACCCGGTGTGGAGAGTGGTGCCAGCGTGCAGATCACAGCAACGCGCGGACCCGTCACCGTGTCGTGTGAATACATTGCCTCACCGACCAAGACGGGATGCGTATTACCAGAGCTCTCCGATGGGACATGGTCGGTCACCGGCACGGCAACAGATGTGCTTGGCAATAGTGCCAGCACTTCCCGCGCTCTCGAACTGCAAATTGACACAACGAGCCCGTTCGAGAATGTCACACCTCCCTCAACTGTCACATCCACAACTACGACAACCACGACTCTTGTTAGAACTGCCACGACGACGAGTTCCACCACGACTCTCGCCTCTGCCTCAGTCACACCGACCACACGACCATTGCCTACGCCTCGACGGTTGCCCACCACAACGACCGTCAGCGAAACTGCTCCAACAACTTCAACGAGCCGACCACTCCCCTCTCCGCGACGTCTCCCCACGACGACCGCGGTGACACCGGTTGACACTCCGACCACTGCCTTGCTGGCCCCGACTGCGACGACAAGCACCACGACTCCGAACTCAACGGTTGCCACCGTTCCGCAAAGCCCGCCTGGACTTCCGGATCTACGAACGGAGTCCGACACAGGCCCCAATGCCAATGACAATGTCACCTCCGACCGAACACCGCTCGTCGGAATTGAAGGTCTCGCGCCGGGCAATACGGTGAGAATCTCGGCGACGAACGGCGCGTCCCAAACTTCTTGCACCTACGTCGTCGGCGAGACGACCGGGTGTCGCCTATCGACGCTCAGTGATGGAACCTGGACGCTCACCGCCGCCGTCACCGACCGAGCAGGCAACCAAGCCGAAGCGCCTGCGAGTCTCGCCGTCGTAGTCGCCGCGACACCAACCGTCGAGCCACTCGTACTTACTTCCAGTGACGACCCCAGTGACGGGGTCATGGTCGTTGACGTGAAGGGTGCCGCGTCTGGACGTCTCGTTGTGGTCACAGCAAGCGATGGTCAGCGAACCATCACGTGCTCGTTCATTGCGTCACCATCCGTTCAAGGTTGCACACTCGTCGGCGTCGAACCCGGCAGATGGTCGGTCGTCGCAACACCAATGGACTCTTCAGGTAATGCTGGGCCGACGACCGAGCCGCTTCGATTCGAATTCGGTGGAAGGTATGCACCAGACGGACTCGGTGGAGGATTGTTCGAGAGGTCCGCAGGACGCACACGTCCACTCGACAGTGAGGCATCAGTCGCACTGCTCGCCAGCATGCTCGCATTAATTGCCCTTAAACGACGACGTGACTCTGAGCCCGAGCGACTCGACAATGAAGATCGTGAGGAAAGTGGAGTTGCCAACTACTCCGCTGGTTCGGGTTCCGGTGGCATCGACCTGCGATCCGACTGGTATCGACCGTGGAGTTCCGATCGTCTTGATTTCGGAATCAAACAGCTGGCCCACAAGGTACACCGCATCTCACCGATGGTAGGCCGATCGCTCGACGACGGGTCCTACCTGCGCGCGATTGCCGGAATTCTCTGGCTTGCCCTGCCGCTTCTCGGCGCAGTGTTGGGGATAACTGCTGCTCTTGACACATCTTTCGTAGTCGTTCTGCCATCACTCTGGATCGTGATCGCGCTCCTCGTCATTGGAACCCTCGATGCAGCTGCAGGACTCGTCGCCGTTGCGACCTACGGCACTGCGGTCCTGATTGGAGGCGGCTTTGAGAGCGCCGACTCATTGCGCGGCTATCTCGGCCTCGCCGGGCTGATGTTTCTCATCGGACTAGTTGCTTCAGCCACTCGGCCGTACCGTCGCACCAGTGTTGACGACCACGTATGGAACCGCATCGTCGACTTCGTGTTGATTCCGCTCTTCGGCGCCTGGGCGGCAGGATCCATCTTCAAAGCCATTCCACACCTTTCAGGCCTCGACGTTGATTGGTCGAACCGCGTTGGCACCGTCGAAATCTCTGCACTCTTGATTCTCGCCGTTCGATTTGCGCTCGAGAACTTTGCGCGCGTCACGGTCGCGAGCCGCTTGCAACTGATAGAGAACGAGCACCTTCCCAAACCGAGCGAAACCCAGAAGATGGGCTCTCGTATCATCCGCGCTGCGGTGTTCGCATTTGTTGCGGTGGTCTTCGTTGGCGCCAACTGGTGGCTCGCCGGCGGGGTTGTGATGTTTCTGGTGCCGAGATTGTTGGAGCCCTTCACCGACCGACTACCGCGTATCCGTGGGCACTCGCGATTCGTACCACGCCGTCTCGTGCGCGTCGTGATGATGCTGATCGTGATGCACTGGTGGTCGCAACTGGTGCTCAAGTTGGTCGACTCCAATGAAGTTCAATGGTCCTTTGTACTGATGAGCGTGCCAGGATTGGCGCTCGGTGTTGTCGACTGGTTTGCAAGGGACGATGCGAAGTGGCCCTCAAACTTGGTCAGCAGATCCCTCGGCATAGCCACCCTGGTTATTGGCGTGGCGATAGTACGCGGTTGGATTCTTTAGGTTGTTAGCTTGTCGCGAAGGAACGTCAAGAACTCCTCGTTGGTGAACCCATCGACACCCAGCAGGGTTCTGTAATAGGGCAACAAGTTGGCGAGCAGCATCGTAAAGACTCGTCGGTCGAACTTCTGTCCGGGCGCAAGCTTTCGCTCAATCTCATCAAGACCGGCTTCCCAAATCTTTGACTGATCCCGCATGATTTGCTCGAGCCTTTGCCGCAACTGAGTGTTTGTTACAGAAGCTGCGAGAATTTGCAAACGCATCTGTTGTCCGCGCACCGAAGGGCCACCGAACATCTCAGGTAGCGCTGCCAGAATGTCATCGATAGTGACGACTGGCTTTGAAAATACCCGGCTCTCAAATGCTTGAGTCGTGGTGCCCAAGATTTCTTGATAAAGGTCCCCAAGCAACTGGGCCAGCAGTCCGTCGCGATCTCCGAAAAAACGATAGATCTGGGTGATTGAGCAGTTTGCCCCCTTCGCCACTTCGGCCACTCGCAGTCCGAGAATTCCCTCCTTCTCGACTTGGCGCAGTGCACTACGAAGGATCGCATCTCGGGCTACGACCACGCTGTGCCTGTCGGATTTCACCGCGCATGATACTACGAGTTGCGCACATCGGTCGGCAGTAGCTACAAAACCGAATTCCGTAAAATTTTTTCTGTTTGCTTATGACCGTTGCGGAGACGCCTCAATTCTCGCAATGAAAATAGGTCTTACTGTCGGCACTACGAGCGAAGGAGGCATCGTTCCCTTCGGCAACTCCGCGCTGAGTTCACCCCACCACACCCAACGAGTCTCCGTAGAGAATCTGGGCTCGCAGGAGATCAGTGTTAGTACTCGATACTTCTTCCCACGTGGAATGCCGAGCGGTGCGTACCGAGCGTTAGATGCCACCCACACATCCGTTGGGCGAACGATCTTGTCCACTCGTAACGTGTACACGTACCAAGCGTCTGCGGTCTCCACGATCACCTCGTCACCAGTCCTGAGCACGTTGATTCCGAAGAAGGGTTTGAGATGCGTGGTTCGATGACCGAATAGCGAGAAGTTTCCTTCCCCGCCGGGAGGTGCTGAGCTCGTGAAGTGTCCGATTCCTCTGGCGAGCTCGGACTCCGTAGTACCCGAGAAGATTGGGACTCCCCACACGCGATTGCTCAAACGCGGGATGTACAGGTAAGCAATCTTGCTCGCGTTTGATGGTACTCGCCCGAGCATCTCCTGCTCAATGGGAAGTGTCGACGGCGGCACGGTTCCCTCACCTTCGTCGGTAGCCCGAGAGGGCGCTACCTCGATCAATGCGATCAGCACAACGAAAGGGATGAGCCTCCACGGGGTCGAAAATCTCATGATTCTGGGCTCACGAAGACCACCGGGCGTGTCTGGTGTCCTACTTCGTCTGAGGCAGTTCGTCGCGGCGCTTTGACACGACTCCAAAGTCGAGGCTCAGGTCAACGTCTCCCGCCTGCAACAGTCGAGACTTCACTCGATCTGTAGAGGAGTTGATGAGTCGACCACGACGTTCCGGCGTCGTAGGCCGAAAGTTCTTGGGATACTTTACCGAAACGACATAACGACGGCCTGGTGGCAGACCATCGAATCGATACTTCCCGTCCGCCCCTGTCAACTGGGGACGGACCAACTTCCCCATCACATCGATGACACGCTTGCCATTCGGAAGTCGAATACTCACGGTCACCCCTTTCAGCCCACGGACTTCCGGGTCCTGAACGCCGTCGCCGTTCTGATCGATCCAGATCTGGTCCCCGACTGCAACGTGCGGAATCATCTGCATTGCCATCAGTCGAGATCTTGTAAAGAATCCGAAGTCAAGTGTCGGATCGCGCTGGCCATCGGCGGTGAGATTCACCGACAATGCAAAGAATGACGACGAGTCGGTGGCTGAACTTCCGACGCCAGCCTTCGTCGGCACGAATCCACGTGGGGCCGTGACTGACACCTTGTACTTTCCGGGCGGAAGATTGTCGAAGCTGTAGCGACCCTGGCCGTCGGTCACCACTGTTGTCACTGGCGCACCGAGCACATCCCTGACTTCGCCACCGTCGGCCGTTGTGATCGTCAGCACAACGTCAGGAATCGGAACATCTGCCGCATCACGAATCCCATTGCGGTTGACATCGAACCAGACGATGTCGCCGACGGACACCGCCGCTGCACGGCGAAGTGGTGGGAGGGTCGAAGTCGAAGACGTTGTCGTCGTGGTCGTTGTTGTTGTCGTGGTGGTTGTTGGCGGCGCGGTCGTCGTGGTCGTTGACGAGGTAGTAGTCGTGCCTCCAACGAGCACCCCGAAGTCCAGGGTGAGATCCGATTGACCAGGAGCAGTAAAGGCCGTACTCGTCGCTGTGTACGACGAGGAGTCGGTTGCCGAAGTGCCCTGGCCCGTGAGGGTCGGTCCGTAGCCAGCGGGGTAGGTAATGGTCACTTTGTATTGACCAACAAGGAGGTTCTCAAAGAGATATGCGCCGGAAGCCGTCGTCGTAATTGGCCCCACGGGTTGGCCGTTGATGTCCGTGACCGCATTGCCATCCATGTCTCGCAGCGTTAGGACAGCGCCGGAAAGACCTGTGTCGCCCGCGTCCTGTATCCCGTCACCATTGACGTCAATGAAGACCTTGTCCCCCACCGAAACTGAGCCAGTCACGCCGATGTCATATGTGTGATTGTTGCTTCCTGGTGAGAGCGCAGGAATCTGTGCCCGCCACACGTTCGCAGCACTGACTGTTGCGTTCGAATCGATGGATGTGTCGTTCGGCGACGTTGGTGAAGTTTGGGTTGCGCTCGTCAGCGTGTAGCCAACCAATGTGCCGCCACCGCCGAAATTGTTGCCGACGAAGTCGTCGCTGACTTCGAGATAAAAAGCCTCATTCGCTACGAGCCCGCCGCCGATCGCATCGCTGGTGTCGTTCCATGGATCTACGAGGTTCGAGGAGAATCGAAAGTTGCCGTTGGCATCCGTCTTTACCGTTCCCCAAATCAGATTGTCACTGACGCGTTTCAGTTTGACGAACACATTGGCGACGCCGGGCTCGTCGGGATCCTGGATGCCATCGGCGTCGCGATCGAACCACACCCGATCACCAACCTGCACCGGTGCAGAATCACAGAGCACCTCCAAGTCACCCATTGACGCGCTCTTCGCAAAGTGTTTACGGGTTCCGTTCGTTTCGCCGCCGTCGCCATCGGTGATCACCGTGTAATACGGCCAAGTTGCACGCTTGCCGTTCGACTGCTTCAAGTAGCGGATGCCACCCTGATTGATCCAGTCCTTCGGATCCATCGCCGTGAATGCCAGTTCATTGCTGTCCCTCTTCACGGCAACTCCCCCCTGGCTGAGCTCAGGATGCAAATCGTCCCCATCCCAGAAGTTGTCGTCAAAGAACTCCTTGTTCGGGCTCGTGGAGTTGTCCAGTGCGCCGTTGTGCGCAGTCGTCGACTTTCCGGTGCACGACCCATCGGATTCCTGCTCGAACGTCGCTCCGTTCTTGCAGAACAGCAAGAGGTCTCCATGAACGAAGACGGAAACGAGTTGCAAGTTCGTCTTCGTCGGGTCTGGAGCAAGATTGTTGTAGCCCATCTGCAGGCTGAAACGGTCAATGAAGCCGAGCACCATCGAGCCGTCGTCGAGAAAGTCGATGTCGGAGAGAATTGGTTGCGGGTAGATCAGAGTGGTACGTGTCGGCTGCAATGCTTTGATGGCCGAATAGTCATTGGACCATGCCTTCCACTTCGATAGGTCGCCCTTCTGCTCAGGCCCACATGCATCTGCGAAGCATGCCCGAACGTAGCCGAGGCTCACGGAGGTGGTCGTACTCCAGGTTCCCGATCCATCGCCCGCGATAGTCAGTTTCTGTACCGCGGCTGATTCTGGGGCAGCAGTCGACGCCGCTGCCGCCGCTTCGTTGGAACACACCGAGCCGACGTAGATGTTGCTTCCGTCAATCGGCTCGAGCGCCCACGGTCTCACAATGGAGCCCCCTGTCGTGCACAAGTCGTTGACTGCCCACGAACCCGCCGCCGTCAGGGTTGGAGCTGCCGACGTGCCGCCGATCGTGAATCGATACACGGTCTTGTCATGAAGATTTACGACGAAGAGATATTGGCCGTCAGGAGAGACATCTAGGTCACCGAACGCCGCCTTACCGATCAACGGGTACGCAGGCAAGTCCCAGGCTTGCTCGGAACTGTCGACCAGATCGCGATCCGCCGACTGACTTGCATCAAAACTTGCATCGTCGCCGCAATCGAGGGAATAGGGAGCTTGTTTGAGATCGAACGAGGTGACTAGTGCATTGGTTGCCGGATTCGAAACATAGATGCCACAGAGCTTCTGCGGACCAACCGGCGAATGCCGACGAATGACGGCAGACGTCCACAACAGTCCTCGTACGCCGTCGTACCCGAGCCCCCATACCGATCCCGTCTGGGCCGCGGTCGCAACTCCAACGGTCCCCATTCGAGACGACCACTCCGATGTGTTTACCGTGCTTCGGTTCTGGGCGTTAGAAGGCTGAAAGCACGTGCTGCCAAGTTGATCTCCTTGCAAGCCGGCCGCAAAGAGATTCGAGCAATAGTCCCCAGGTTTGATGACGCCGTACGACACATTGGTTGCGCCAAGCGTGACGAATTGGACGCTTGACTTGTTGTCGGTACCAAGAAACGATGGGTTGTAGCCGACCGGTGTCGAGAACTCCACTCGAACATCAACCGTCTTGGATGAGGCCACGGCCATCGAGTACGTACCGTCGGCAGATGTTGTCGCAGATCCGACAGAAACGCCCGTCGAGTCGTATGCGGTAACCAAGACTCCTCCGACACCAGGATCACCGACACCCTTGGCGCCGTCGGAGATCTTGTCTTCAAATACCACGCCGGTGACCGTTCCAGCGGCTGCATTCACGGTGGTCGAGCTCACGACTGGCCACTGCGAGAACATCACGATTACAGCCAGTAAGGCGGCCAGCTGACGAACGGCGATGCGCATAGATGCGCAAGAGTTGCGCGCTTACACGGTAGAAATCGCACGCCGCTCAGATTCCGAAGAAATTTTTTTACTTCGGTTCAGAAACCCGTGAGGGCCGACTCGATTTCAGGAACTCTCTCGAGCTGAATCAGCTGCGTCATGGGTGGTAGTGCAATTGTCCCGCTCGAGCTCGGCAGCAGATCAACCACGATGGGCAGCTTCCCACTCCGATCGTTCCCTTCAAAACGCATGAGCGAGCGGTCAGCCTTGCTAATCCAATAGACGCTCGTTTCTCCGTATCGCATGACATCGACACTCACACCCCGCAATATGTCTTCTCGCAAATATGCACTACCCGGTGCCTGACGGATAAGTAGCTGATTCTCCGGAGTCGTTGTTGCAAGCGATGCGATGATCTTGATGATGGTGTCAAGCCGACGGTAGGAGTCGGCGCGGCGAACCACGAATGATGGGCTTTGCACGCCTCGGACACGGAGAAAGCCATCGAGTGTCGGGCGGTGTTCTGCGACAAAATCACCGAACCACGCCACTGCCGCAAGTGACGAACCTTCGGAGTCGACCCGAATTTCGGCGATGCCGAGCGCCTCTGCCCAGTCAACTTCTCCGCTCATGAAGACCTGCGATCCGTTCTGTTCGGTAACCGAATACAGCTCAAATCGGGCTCGTCCGATCACGTGATTGCGGTAGAGCACCTCGGACAGGCGCGATGCTTCGTTCAGGTTGAGCGGTCGCGTATCGGTGACCGAGGTACTCCCACGACAAGACGCGCAGGTAAACCCCATTACGACTACCAGCGAACACCACCACAGTCGATGCGGAGAAAGTTTCTTTCGCCCGACACGTTCATGTCCGAATGCGCCATGCTGCCAAGATTGAGACATGCGATGGCGCACGGCTGCGACTGTAACGACCTTCGTTGTCATGGTGGTGACATCTGCGTGCACCGAAGACGCGAGCCCCCGCCTACTCGATGTTCCGAGTTCGTTCTCCACCATCCAATCAGCGGTCGACGACGCCTCGCCTGGTGACATCATCGAGATTTCACCTGGCACCTATCGGGAGTCCGTCATCGTCACGACGGATGGCATCGTCATTCGCGGACGTGATCGAAATCAGGTGATTCTGGATGGCGGTTATCGCATGTCGAACGGAATATATGTTGCGGCAGATGGCGTTCGCGTCGAGAACCTCACCGTACGCGCATTCACTCAGAACGGCGTGATCTTCAGTGGCATCGACCGTTCCTTGCGAGCGGGGGAAGACGACGAAAATACCGAATACGGCACACCAGGCGCAGCGCTCGTTGGTTACGAGGTTCGATGGCTCACGGCTCACAACAACGGTCTCTATGGGGTGTACGCATTTGCGGCGAGTGACGGATTGATTGCAGATACGTACGTCTCGGGTCACCCAGACTCTGGAATCTATATCGGACAATGTCGACCGTGCCGTGCCGTCGTGCGCGACACGACAGCCGAACTCAATGCAATCGGGTATTACGGCACTAACGCCTCTGGTGATGTGTATGTGATCGAGTCGAAGTTTCGTCGCAATCGCCTCGGAATAGCACCGAACTCACAGGACGCCGAAGCCCTCGCGCCACAAGCCGAGAATGTCGTAGCCGGAAACCTGGTCGAGGACAATGATGATCCGGCTGCACCAGTCATACCAGAGGGGTTTTTCGGTGGCGGCATCGTCATAGGAGGCGGTGCCAGGAACCTCGTGCTTCGAAATCGCGTCACCGAACACGACTACATCGGCATCGGTGTGCTCGACTTCAACAGCTATGCCTCAGAAAACAACGTCGTACGAGAGAACGTTTCGATGGGCAACCGAATCGACATGGCGTACCTGCCGAATACCACACGATCGTCTCTGGGTAACTGCTTCGCAGGCAATATCTTCACGACATCGTCACCCCCCGACATCGAGAAACTCCTTCGATGCAACGCCGCCTCAATGACGGTGAAGCCCGAACAACTCCGAGTACCAACCGCGCCACCCGCGGTCGACTACAAGGCCATTCCGTGGCCGGCACCGCAGCCCACGATGCCCAAGGCTGATTTCAGCCGTCCAGCGGGCGTCGCGAAGTTCTCAGCGCCCGATCTCGACGCCATCGTGGTTCCGTGACCCGATACCGATGAACCGAGTCTTCCGCGCTCTTCTGCTCCTGTCATTGGTCGCATCAGCATGCTCTGCACGGCCCACGATCGCAGATGAATCATTCGTCGAGGCGATGCTCCCCCACCATGATCTCGGATTGGAACTGCTTGACCAAGCTGGATTTCGTGCTTCCGATGTGCGACTTCGAAGGCTTGTCTTCGAGATGAGCGGCTACCACCGGCACGAAGTTGAGTTGTTGAGCGAGCGCCGCAATGATTGGGGGCTGACCGCGGCAAGTGACTTCCCCGGGCGAATCTCTTCCAACGAGCTGGCTCGTCTGAATGCGGCGCAAGGCGGCGATTACGACGAATTGTGGCTTGAGCTCATGATTCGTCACCACGAAGGAGCAATCGAGATAAGTCGGGCGGCCATCAATGGCCGGGCCTCACAAGAGATTTCACGACTCGCGGGGAATATCATCACCGTGCAGACCAGTGAGGTGGAGCAAATGCGGGCACTCCTTGGTCAGCTGGTCGCTGAGACCACTACGACCCCCTGACTCGGGACGCTACGTAGCCGAACCGTTCACGATTCGTCGTCGACGCCACCACTGCCACAGGGCAATGGCCCCGAACACTTCGAGCGGCACGTTCCACCATCCACGTGAAACGACCGGCAGTGCATCGACCGAGAATCCCCATCCACCCAGCGGCCACCAGAACATTTCGGTGTTCGTGAACGCACCGTCAAAGACCAGGTGTAGGAACGTGCCGAGCGGCAGGCCGAGCAATATCTTGCGGGACGGTTTGCGCCCAATCGTCACCACCATCACCACCGCGAGCAACACGATGCTGGTAACTACTGAATGCATCATGCGCCAGCCGGTCGGCCAATCGACAATGTCGGGCAGTACGGCACCGACGGCGAGAAGCCTGTAGTCGAATCTCGGATCCTTGAATACCCAGGCGATCGTCAAGATTGCCGTCGCGACGAACCAAACGAACATGTGTCGGCTCAGACCACGAGCAAGCAACTGCAGTACGGGCACCGAGCGTCGTGCGTGTCGGCGACTTTCTTCAGTTCCGCCTGCTCCTTGGGCGACAGTGACGTACGGCAGCCACCGCACGAACCTTTCGCCAGTTCCGCGACGGACGCGCTCGTCATCCGTATTCGAAGCTGCTCGTACAACGCAAGTGACTCGGCCTCGATGCCGCCAGCAAGTCGGTTGCGTTCGTCCTTTGCGGCGGCGATCTCGGTGTCAACCGCCGAGACGGCCTCGGTCAGTTTGGTGGTTGCCACATCGGTCGTCGATTCAAGAGTCGGAAGCTCCGACCGAATGCTCGCAAGGCTCGCCGCAAGTCGCTCACCCTCGTCGAGCAAGACGAGCTCGGCGTCATCGAGCGAAGAGTGTTCGGCGTTGATCGTTGAAATCTCGTGCTGCAGGGCCTCGACCTCGCGCATCACCACCACCGACTTCAACTGGGTCTCGTACTTCAACTTCTTGGCGTCAAGCTCCTTGCCGCGACGCTCGAGTTGCTCGATTTCTGCCGTCACTTCAGCCTGGCGTTTTTCGAGTCGCTTGAACTCTGCACGCGCAGCATCCAACGCCTTCTTTGCGGCGTCTGCCTGGGCTCGCTCGGCGAGCTGGGCCCTGCGGTGCTCCAACTGGGTGAGGCGATGGTCGATTGCCTGGAGCGGGAGCAACGAGCGAAAGTCCACGTCGATCAGCCTCCCACGACGGTGGTCTGCGTCCAATTCGGCAATCCTTTGGCGCAGTCATAGACGAGGAAACCAGACGCAGGAAGAAGAGGTACTGGCGCGAACGGATTCTTTTCCGACGGGTCGATCGTCGTGCTCGTCGGCAAGACGGAGACGATTACCGGACCAGGCGTCGTTGATGGCGGTGCCTGTTCGCCGGGAGATGAGGTGGCAGTTACATTCGGAGCCGTCGTTGTCGAGGGCGACGGCGGGCTACCCGAAATCACCTGCGCAACGCACTCGACGCCCGGCAGATACAACCTCGCGATTGGTCGTCGGGCGGCCACCAGCGCCTTCCAGTCGGCGTCATCGCGCTTGGTTCCCCAATCCACGATGTCAAGCCGCTCATGAATCTTGTCCATGTGCAACTTCCAGATATGCGCGGGGTACGTCGCGCCAGTGACCGTGTTACGGGCAAACTTCCACTGCCCGACGATCTGGTCGCGGAACTCGGGAACACCGCGCATCGGCGTGTACCCGCGCGGATCACCGACCCATACGACGGTCGAGTACTGCGGTGTGAAGCCGACGAACCACGCGTTGGTGTTGTTCGCCTGCGTACCGGTCTTGCCGGCGGCCGGTCGTTCGTTCTCCAACGGTGTGCGGCGAGCGGTGCCATTGCGCAGTACGCCACGCATGATGTCCACCGTCTTGGCGGCCGATGTGGTGGTCAGACCCTCGGTTCCCTCCACGTTCGCGGCACGCTCCCAGACATAGGTCGCGTTGTCCCGCTCGAGAATCCGCTCGAGAAAATACGGCTCGTGGTGCACACCGAGATTGGCGATGGTCTGGGCACCGGCAGCCATGTCGACCACGCTCAACTCGTTCGCACCGGTCGCGAGCGATGCGTACGGATACACGGGGTACTTCTCCGGTGTCAGCCACTCACTCGCCGACATGCGATAGATGCGATCGACCACACGGTTGAGGCCGACGATTTGCGAGAGTTTGGCGTACGCGCAGTTGATCGACAGCCAGGTCATACGACGCAACGACCCGACGGGCTCGCTCACGCCGTCCTTGATTTCAAAGGGTTCATCGGGGTTTTCCGGATTGGGCAACGTGCACGGCAGGGTGCCGTCGATGAGGTCGTCGCTCTCGACGCCTGCTTCGAGGGCCGCGGCAAGAATGAACATCTTCACACTCGAACCCGTCTGGCGGCGACGCATCGCAAGATTCACTTCGTTCTCTCCGGCCTTGAACGGCTTGCCGCCGACCATCGCACGAATCGCTCCGTTGGCGTTGTCGATCGTGACGAGAGCGGCCTGAGCATTGACACTGTTGTCTGGAAGCAACTTGACTGCCTCGTCGGCCGACTCCTGTGCTTCACGATCGAGCGTCGTGTAGATCCGCAAACCACCTCTGAACAGTCGCGCATAACGCTCCTGATACGTCGCACCGAGAATCGTCGTTTGATTCAGCAAGTAGTCCTTCACGAGTTCGGTGAAGTGGGTTCGCTCCACCGGTTCTCCCGGACGGCTTCTCACGCCGGTCGGGAGATACTCGGCTGCGCGACGAACGATCTCGTCGTCGTCGAGCTCGATGAGCCCTTCATCCCTCACTCGAGTGAGCGCAGTAATGAATCTCGAGAGTGACAAGGTGCGGTTGTCTATGGGGTCGTACGCCGACGGCGCGCGCACGAGACCGACGAGGAATGCGCCCTCTTCAATCGTGAGGTCGCGCACGTCCTTGCCGAAGTACACCTCTGCGGCTGCCTTGATGCCGTAGGCGTTGTACCCGTAGAAGTTGGTGTTGAACCAGCGCTCGAGAATCTGGTCTTTGGTGAGTTCCCGCTCGAGAAGGATCGCGTAGCGCATCTGCAGCAACTTGTAGCGACCGTCGCGTGGCAGGGTGGCGAGAAGTTCGTTCTTCACGACTTGTTGCGTAATCGTCGATGCGCCTCCCGAAGCACCATCATTCACGTTGGCAATCACCTGACGGCCGACTGCACGCAGGTCGACGCCACGATGCTGGCGGAAGTTCTTGTCCTCGATCGCGAGCAGTGCGTCGACGACGTGCGTTGGAACCTCGGAGATCAGCGTTTGCTGGCTATTTTCTGCCTGGAAAATGCCGATCTGCCGACCCTTGGCGTCGAACAGCACGCTGCGTTCAGCCAAGCCAGTGAAACCGCCCACTTCATAGAGCGAGATCGCGGTCTCATCGTGGGCGTTCAATATGCCCCAGACGCGCGGCGCCATGCCCACGACCAGCGCCGACACGAGGAGGGCAGAGAGAAGCACGGCGACCACGAGTCGCAACGACCACATTGCTAGACGCACGTGAGAATAACGATACTTGCTACTCTCCTGCGGGTGACTTCACACAAGCAACGACCATTCAGATTCGGCGTACAAGCATCGACTGCACCTTCGGGTACGGCGTGGGCCGAACTCGCGCGGCGCACCGAAGACCTCGGTTATGCGGTGCTCACCATGCCCGATCACTTCACCGATCAACTGGCGCCCGTGCCAGCGATGACCGTCGCTGCGAGTGTGACCAAGAACCTGCGGGTGTGTGCTCTGGTGTTCGACAACGACTACAAGCACCCCGTCGTGTTGGCGAAGGAACTCGCGACGATGGATGTGCTGTCCGACGGTCGTGTCGACATCGGTCTCGGCGCCGGTTGGATGCGCACTGATTACGACCAAGCGGGAATGCAATACGACTCCCCCGGCGTACGTATCGATCGTTTCGTCGAAGGTCTCAAGGTGATTCGTGGCTGCATGGCCGACGGCAAATTCTCGTTCAATGGCACGCACTACACCATCACTGACTACGACGGTTTGCCCAAGCCGCTTCAGCGGCCGTGCCCACCCGTGTTGATTGGTGCTGGCGGCAAGCGCATGCTTGGCATCGCCGCACGCGAAGCCGACATCGTCGGCATCAACCCCTCGCTCACGCCGGGATTCGTCGGCCCCGAGGTCATCGCCGACATGTCGTCACAAGCCGTTGCCGACAAGATTGCCGTCGTACGACAAAAGGCCGGCGCGCGGTTCAACGACATCGAACTCAACATTCGTACGTTCTTGGTGAATGTCACCGACGACGGCAAGTCGGCTCGCGAGAAACTCGCCAAGGGCATGGGTGTCGATGCAGCACTCATCCATGATTCGCCGTTTGCACTCATTGGTCCGCCGAATGAACTCATCGAGACGTTGCTTGCACGACGCGAACAATTCGGTTTGTCGTACGTCATCGTCGGCGGTGACGACGTTGAATCGTTCGCGCCAGTAGTCGCCGCACTCGCCGGCAAGTAATTACGGCGTCGGAACGATGGCGCGGCGGATCGGGCGATCCCATCCACGCTGACCCGTCGACTTGGGGCTCGGCCACAAGCGCGGTCCCATCTCCACCATGCCGTGGTGCGTGTTGTAGTCGCCGAGCAAGTTGAGAAACGGCACCGCGTCGAAGGCATCGGCGCCACGAACTCCAACGCCTTTCCACGCGCCGGTGGCGAGCAACTCAAGCGCCACCACCGGGCAGATTGCGGTTTGCCACAACACGGCTTGGGCGCCATATTCGCGCATCGTGGTTTCGTTGTCGGCGACGTGATACAGATACACCTCGCGCGGCTCGCCGTACGACGTGCCCTTCACCCAGGTGCCCGCACAGGTGCGACCGTGCATGAGGTGGCCGAGCTTTGCCGGGTTCGGCAACACTGCAGCCAGCACGTCGCGTGGGGCGACATTGGCATCGCCGACGCGAATCTTCTCGGTGCTGTCGAGACCGAGGTAGGCGAAGGTCTTCAACCAGTCGATGAATTCGGCACCGAGCGAGTACTTGAACGTCACCCGGTTGCACTCGATTTCGCGTGGGATGAGCAGCACTTCTTCGTGCTCCACGTTCACACACTCGTAGGCACCGATGCCCGCCGGGAAGTGAAACACCTCTGGCTCGCTGAAGCACTCTGTGGTGAACAGACCGCGCGACTTCTCCCACACGATCGGCGGGTTCAAGCACTCCTCGATGGTGGTCCAGATGGAGAACGTCGGCGCAAACTCGAAGCCGTCAATTGAAAGGTTCGAACCGTCACGCACGCCAATCTCGTCGATGGAGTCGAAGAGATGATCGGCGGCGTAGCGGGCAAACACATTCGAAAGACCGGGCTCGACGCCCATGCCGACGAGCGCCAGCAAACCCTTTTCACGCCACTGCGGGTCGGCGGCCAGCTGGGCAGCGCCGAGCGGTTCCCCGACCTCGGAATAGGGGTTGGTCGGGTGCGGCTTGGAGAGGTTCATCGCCATGTCCACGTAGGTGCAGCTGGCCTCGAACGCCGCCTCAAAGATGGGGTCGTTCAGCCGCGGGTCGCAGGCGTTGACGATGATGTCGATCTTGTGCGCTTTGGCCAAGGCCACGATGTCGGCCTTCTTGCTGGCGTCGACCTTGGCGGTCGAGAACCGGGCTGGGTTGTCAAGAATCTTCAGCGCGTCGATGCAGCGCTGTTCGTTGATGTCGGCCAGCACGAAGGCGTCAAAGAAGGTGCGGGTTTCGGCGATTGACGCCATGCTTGCCCCGACTCCGCCGGCTCCGACGACGAGAATGCGACTCACGGGTTGGGGGTTCCTTACAGACAGCGGATGCGAGGGCATCCGAG
>JBJTOX010000125.1:0-12775 GCA_046074785.1 Actinomycetota bacterium | reverse complement strand
CATCAACCAGTTGCGCGAGAAGATCGGCGTCATGTTCGGCTCGCCAGAAACCACGCCTGGCGGTCGTGCGCTCAAGTTCTACTCGTCGGTGCGTCTCGACATTCGCCGTATCGAGTCGATCAAGGACGGTGCCGAAGTCGTCGGTGCGCGCACTCGTGTGAAGGTCGTGAAGAACAAGGTTGCCCCGCCGTTCCGTCAGGCCGAGTTCGACATCACCTACGGCAAGGGCATCAGTCGTGAAGGTGCCGTGCTCGACCTGGCAGTCGAGTTGGGTATCGCAAAGAAGTCCGGTGCATGGTTCACCTACGACGGTGAGCAACTCGGTCAGGGTCGCGAGAACTCCAAACAGTTCCTCATCGAGAACCCCGACGTCATGATGCAGATGGCCGATCGCGTGCGCGAAAAGGCAATGGCTCGTAACGAGGCCGCTGCCGATGCAGCCGATTTCAGCAAGGACGATGACGAACCAATCGATCTTGAATAGTTGAGGTGTCGGGTCGTCGGCGAAACGCCGGCGACCCGCATCGGTAGCCTTCAGCGTGTTGTGACGCGTCGTTATGTAGTGCGCACGTTCGGCTGTCAGATGAACGAGCACGACTCCGAGCGCATCAGCGGTTTGCTCGAACATGACGGGCTCGAACAAGCCACCGACGAAGCCTCGGCCGATGTGGTGGTGCTCAACACCTGCTGCATCCGCGAGAACGCCGACATGAAGCTCTACGGCACGCTCGGCACGCTGAAGGCCTGGAAAGATGCCGACCCGTCACGTCAGATAGTGGTGTCGGGCTGTTTGGCCCAGAAAGACCGCGAGACAGTGCGTGAGAAGGCGCCGTGGGTAGACGTGGTGCTCGGCACCCACAACGTGCACCGCACGGTTGATTTGCTCGACCACGCCCGCACATCCGGGCCGATCACCGAGATTCTCGACGAAGCAATCGTTGATGACTACGCACTCTTCCCATCGGCGTTGCCGGTGAAGCGTGAGACGTCGTATCGCAGTTGGGTGACCATCCAGATCGGCTGCGACAACACCTGCGCATATTGCATCGTTCCGGCGGTGCGCGGCAAAGAAATCAGCCGTCCCTTCGACCAGATCGTCGACGAGGTGCGCACTCTTGCTGCATCGGGTGTGTCGGAGATCTTCCTGCTGGGTCAGAACGTCAACTCGTACGGGCGCGACCTGTCGCTGGCCAGCCGTCGTGCGGGTGACGAGTCGGTGCGTATCGCCCCACAATTCGCGGCGTTGTTGCGTGCCGTGGGCGAGGTGCCAGGGGTGAAGCGTGTTCGCTATATGAGCCCGCACCCCAAAGACATGCGCGAAGACACGCTGCTCGCAATGTCAGAGACTGCGTCGGTGTGCGAACACCTGCATTACCCGTTGCAGTCGGGCAGCGACACAGTGCTTGCTGCAATGCATCGTGGATACACCGCGCAGCGGTATCTCGATCGGCTTGCAGAGGCACGCCGGACGATTGACGATCTCGCGGTGACCACCGACGTGATCGTTGGCTTCCCGGGTGAGACCGAAGCCGACTTTCAACAGACCATGGAGGTGGCCGCGGCGGCTGAGTTCGACTCGGCGTACGCGTTCATCTTTTCGCCGCGTGAGGGCACGACCGCAGCCGAGATGGTCGACAAGTTCTGTGACGCCACTGAGGTGGGTGAGCGCTACGAGCGGTTGAAGGTGGTGCTCGATCGCACCGCGGTGCAAAAGCACCGTTCTCGCATCGGTCGCATCGAAGAAGTAGTGGTCGAAGGGATGAGCAAGAAGAACCCCGATCACATCACCGGTCGCACCCGCCAGAACAAGCTGGTGCATTTCACGGCCGATGAAAAGTTACGTCTGGGCACGTACGCGAACGTCGAAATTCTCGATGCGGCGCGCTTTCATTTGTCGGGTCGACTCGTCGAAATCACGGCCATGCCGACCCACCGCACGCGTCTCACCGTCGCTTCGGCGTGAGCATGCGCCAGGTTGCGATCGTCGCACCCACTGCCAGTGGCAAGAGCGACGTTGCAATGGCGGTCGCCCGCGAGACTGGTGCACACATCGTGGCGGTCGACGCCATGCAGGTGTATCGCGAAATGGATATCGGTACCGCAAAGCCGACCGCCGCTGATCAAGCCGCGGTGCCGCACCACTGCATTGATCTCGTGAACCCCGACGAACGATTCACGGTGGCCGAATACAAGACCCATGCGGCAGAGGCTCGGGCGAAGATCGCCTCATCGGATGCCAGCGCCATCTTCGTCGCAGGCACGGGGCTGTATCTCACGGCGGTGATCGACGACTTGCAATTGCCGGGCGAGTGGCCCGAAGTTCGTGCCACGTTGCAGGCCGAGCCCAATGTCGACGTTCTCTTTACGCGCCTCAACGACCTCGACCCGCTGGCTGCATCGCGTACCGACAAGTCGAATCGGCGACGCATCGAACGCGCACTCGAAGTGTGCATTGGGAGTGGCAAGCCGTTCTCATCGTTCGGGCCGGGCACGGGCGCGTACCCGCCCAGTGAGGTGGCGCAAGTCGGCATCTTGTGGCCGCGAGAGACGCTGTCGCAACGCATCGAGCATCGCGTGCACGCGATGATGGCTGCCGGGCTGATCGATGAGGTGCGTCATCTGACCGCTCGGTTCTCTCTTTCGCGCGAGGCTCGACAAGCGTTGGGTTACAAAGAGTTGCTGGAACATCTCGACGGACGCTTGTCCCTCGATGAAGCCGTTTCACAGATCGTGCTGCATACGCGACAGTTTGCGGTGCGACAAGAACGGTGGTTTCGTCGTGATCCACGCATCACATGGGTGAAGGTGCACGAAGACCCGGTTACCGAAGTGGTACCGCACGTGCTCGCGGCTCTGCGATAGGCATGAGGGCGAGGAAACTGCCGTGCGAGTGAGCAAATTCGACGCCTGGGGCAACGACTTCCTCGTGCTTGATCTCGCCGACATGCGCACGCAACTCACCGCCCACACCGCCCCCGATGTGCAGAACGTCGACTGGCCGACAGTCGCTCGCACCTGGTGCAACCGAGCCAGTGGTATCGGGGCCGATGGATTACTGCTGCTCGAACGCATCGACGATGTGAACGCGCGAATGAAGCTCTACAACAGCGACGGGTCGACTGCCGAAATGAGCGGCAATGGCGCTCGCTGTTTTGCCCACGCCCTCTACCGTGCCGATGACGCGCGTGGTGAGAAGGTGTATCGCCTGCACACCGATGCCGGCGAGCGACAAGTAACGGTCGGTGCCCGTTCGGCCGAGTCGGTGATGGCGAGCGTCGACATGGGTGAGATCACGCGCATCGATGCACCAACCGGATGGGATGCCATCGGCACGCACCCAGACCGGCCGGTGATGCATCTCTCGGTGGGCAACCCGCACTCGGTGGTTGGCGTCGAAGATGTCGCGACGGTCGATGTGCTGAAGCTCGGACGCATGGTTCCGCAGGTCAACCTCGAGGTGGTTGCGCCGGGACCCGAGTCGAATGCCATCACCATGCGTGTGCACGAACGCGGAGCCGGCATCACGCAAGCGTGTGGCACGGGTGCATGCGCAAGTGCGTGGGCTGCAGCGGCCTGGGGAATCGTCGCGCAACCAGCTGAGCGCTGTGAGGTGGTCGTGCACATGCCTGGCGGTGATGCAATCGTCACCGTGAACGCGCCGTCGAAGGGTCGAGTAATCCTCACCGGGCCGGCTGTATTCGTCGGCACACACGAGGTCACGCTGTGAGTACGCCGTACCAGGAAGCGCTTGGCCGCACGCTCATCGAGCGCACGATCCGCGAAAAGATCGTGCTGGTCGGCGTGACACTCGATGGTCACGACGACGATCAGACGAACGAGAGCCTCGACGAACTCGAACGTCTCGTCGATACCGCCGGTGCCGATGTGGTGGCACGACTTACGCAACGACGCCACGCACCAGACCCCGCCACCTACATCGGTAAGGGCAAGGTCGATGAACTCAAGGCAACGTGTTTGGCGGTCGATGCCGACACCGTGGTATTCGACAACGAGTTGTCACCCGCGCAACAGTTCAACCTCGAAAAGACCCTCGGTCGCACCGCCATCGACCGCACGGCGGTGATCCTCGACATCTTCGCGCAAAACAGCCACACGCTCGAGGGAAAGGCGCAGGTCGAGTTGGCGTTGATGCGCTATCGCTTGCCGCGTATTCGGCGAGGTGCCAGTGCCGGTCTCACTCAGCAGGGTGGCGGTATCGGCACTCGCGGCCCTGGCGAAACGAAACTTGAAACCGATCGCCGTCGCATCAACGACCGCATCGCCAAACTCGACCGTGAACTACGCGAATTGCAGCGCACCCGCGATGAGCAACGCAAGGGCAGGTCGCGCAGTGGCCTGGCCAACGTCACCATCGTCGGCTATACCAACGCCGGCAAGTCGACGCTGCTCAACCGTCTCACCGATGCCGGGGTGTTGGTGGAGAACCGTCTGTTCGCCACGCTCGACCCCACCACGCGCCGTCTCGCACTCCCCGGTGGTGAGCCGGTGCTGCTCACCGACACGGTGGGTTTCATCAAGCGTCTGCCGCACACGTTGATTGAAGCGTTCAAGAGCACGCTCGAAGTTGCCACTCGCAGCGACCTGCTGTTGCACGTCGTTGATTCGAGTGCGGTCGACCCCGAAGGTCAGATTGCCGCGGTTCGCGAGGTGTTAGGTGAGATCGAAGCCGACAAAGTGCCGGAGCTGCTCGTTTTCAACAAGTGCGACGCCAATCATGAAGCAGCCAAGCGCCTCGTTTACGACAACCCTGGTTCGGTGTTGATCTCGGCTGCGACGGGTGAAGGGGTCGACGACCTCCTACGCACCATCGGCGACCGTGTGCGTTCGCTTACCGCAATCGTCGAGCTGCTCGTGCCCTACGAACGCGGCGACGTCATGGCATCCATTCATCGAGAGGGTGAAGTGGTCTCGACCTCGCACGAAGATGGCGGCATCCGCGTTCGGGCGCGGCTGGCCGATGCATCCCGTGGACGCCTGACAGAATTCGTCGTGCAATGACCGCACAGCCGTTCGTTCCGCCGCCATACCCGTACGACCGGCTTGACGCGCTGGCGAAGTTGGCCGCCAAACACGATGGCGGGGTCATCGATCTGTCGATCGGCACACCGTGCGATGCACCGACTGCGGCGGTAGTTGCCGCGCTGTCGTCGTCGAACTCCGAACGCGGGTACCCGGCGAGCATCGGTTCTGAACCGTTGCGTTCTGCGGCACGCGAGTGGATGCGCAGACGATTCAACATCGAAGTGCCCCTTGCGCAAGTTGCCGCATGTGTTGGCTCGAAGGAATTCGTGGCGACGACTCCGCAATACATGAAGCTTCGTCGACCCGATCGTGACACCGTGTTGTATCCGGCCGTGTCGTATCCCACCTACGAAATGGGGGCAATCCTCGCGGGTTGCCGCGCGGTGCCCGTGAAGATGAACGCCAGTGGCGGGCTCGATCTTGCGTCGATCAGTGCCTCTGATGCGGCGCGTGCGCTCATGTTGTGGGTCAACTCGCCGAGCAATCCCACCGGAGCACTCGATGATCTGGCGGCCGCTGCCGCGTGGGGTCGTAAACACGGTGTGACGGTGTTCAGCGACGAGTGTTATGTGGAGTTCACCTGGAATCGTGTCGGCGAGAGCATCCTGCAGCACGGGTTCGACGGCGTGATTGCGCTGCATTCGTTGTCGAAGCGCTCGAATTTGGCCGGCGTTCGTGTGGCGTTCTATGCCGGCGACAGCGACATCGTCAACTATCTGAAAGAAGTTCGCAAGCACGTGGGCATGATGGTGCCGGGCCCGGCGCAGGCCGCCGGCGTAGTGGCATTGAACGATGATGCGCACGTCGCTGTGCAACGCGAGGTGTATGCGCGACGACTCGCGCGCGCAGCCCAAATTCTGTCGAAGTGGTCGGGCCTCGCAGTGCCGCAACCCGCCGGTGGTTTCTATTTGTGGTTCGATGCCGCTGACGGCTGGCAGTTTGCCGAGCGTCTCGCTCGCGATGGGGGAGCTTTGGTGAGCCCCGGAGACTTCTATGGCGCGGGTGGTGCCAACAATGTGCGTGTTGCTGTGGTGCAGCCCGACGCAAAAATCGAGTTGCTCGCCAAACGACTCGGGGTGTAGCTACATCCGTCTTAGTACGGTCACCACTTTGCCGAAGATGCTGACTTCTGAGGCATCGAAGGTGAGGGGCTTCATCTTGGCGTTCGATGGCACCAGCACGACCTTGTTGCCGTCTCGCTTGAACGTTTTCACCGTGGCTTCGTCGCCCGGAATGCCGGCCACGACCACATCGCCGTTGCGCGCCACGTTCTGCTGGCGGCACACGACGAAGTCGCCGTCGAGAATGCCGGCCTCGATCATCGACTCACCGCGCACCTTCAACATGAAGAGCTCACCATCGCCGGTGAAATCCATCGGTAGCGGTACGAGATCTTCGACGTTCTCTTGCGCCAGCACATTGACGCCGGCAGCCACTTCGCCAACGAGTGGGATGTACTTGGCGGGGCGACGCTCCATCGTGACGCCCGACGCCGCGTCATAGCGCACTTCAATGGCACGTGGCTTGGTGGGGTCGCGGCGCAGGTAGCCGAGTTCTTGCAGCGCGGCGAGATGGTTGTGCACGGTGGCCGACGACGAGAGTCCGACTGCTTCGCCAATCTCACGCACTGAGGGCGGATAGCCGCGCTCGCGCATGCACTTTTCGATGAAGACGAGGATCTTGCGCTGGCGGTCGCCGAGTCGGGCGATGGGGTTGGTGTTGTCTGCAGTCATGGAATTGAGCGTACGCCTGTTCGCCCCCAAGGTCAAACACATGTTCGGGGTTTTCTCGCAGTCTGCTGAAATCATTGCTGGGCTTGGGTTTGCGAGGGGGTTGTGCTACGAACACCCGTTCGCTATGGTGGAAGCCGAAGGGAGAACACCTGTTCGCCCCACCCGAAAGGAACCCCCAACATGGCCACCATCATCATCGGCGGACACCTCAAGCCCGCCACGGTTCGTCCCAGCACCTCGCGACGCACGAGGCGCACCTCGAGTACGGCTGACATCTCGCGAGTCACCCGCAGCCACGCCATTCGTGAAGCGGCCCGCACTCGCGAAATCCGCCGTGTCTACCGACGCCGTCGCGCCGGTGTAATCATGGCAGTTTCCACCGTCGCTTTGGCTGCCGCCCTCAGTGTGTTTTCGCTGTTTGGGGCCAGTGCCGCAGCCGATGGCACCGCCGGTCGTCAGGTTGCACCGAAGTACGTGGTCGCCCAGCCAGGTGACACGCTCTGGTCGATCGGCGAGCGCATCGCCCCCAACGCTGCGATCACCGAAGTGGTCGACGAGCTCGTTCGCCTCAACGGCACGTCCATTCAGACCGGTCAACTCGTTCGCATCCCGTAGTCGGCATCGCTCGGGTCGCCGAAAGGGCGGCCGAAAGCGCGCAACTACTGTGGTGGGGCGTGCGATGCCCCAGCTGTGGTCATGACGACTCGAGAGTGCTTGACTCCCGAGGTGCCGAAGACGGCGCTGCCGTGCGCCGTCGCCGACAGTGTCTTGAATGCGAATTCCGATTTACGACCTACGAACGCATCGATGAACTGCCGGTGTACGTGATCAAGCGCAGCGGCGACAAAGAGCCCTTCGACCGCTCGAAGATCGTCGCTGGTCTTACCGCCGCGACCAAGGGTCGCCCCGTTTCGGCAGACGCTCTCGACACGCTGGCAACCGATGTCGAAGATGCCATGCGACTTTCGGGTGGTGATGTCACCAGTGCCCAGGTGGGTCAGGCCGTGCTTACACGTTTGCGAAAACTCGACGAGGTCGCCTACTTACGGTTTGCCAGCGTCTACAAAGAGTTCGACGATGCATCAGACTTCAAACGTGAACTCACGCTGCTCGAAAAGCGCACCGCTGCAAAACCGAGAAAGAAGAAGTAGTCGTGACTGATCTTCGTGTCGCCGAGCAATCAGGCGACCGCGTTGCGTTCCGCACGTGTCCGCTGTGCGAAGCCGGTTGCGGTCTCGAAATCACCGTTCGTGGTGACACCGTCGCTCGAATTCGCGGTGACATGCAAGACGTGTTCTCGAAGGGATACATCTGTCCGAAGGGTTCGACGCTCAAACAGCTGCACGAAGACCCCGATCGCCTGCACCGACCGCTCGTGAAACGCGATGGCAAGCACGTCGAGGTGTCGTGGGACGAAGCCTGGGAAGCAGTCGACCGCGGACTCAACAAGGTGATTGCCGAGCACGGTCGCGAGTCGATCGGTGCCTACCTCGGAAATCCCGGCGCGCACAACCTTGCTGCGATGACCTTCAATCGTGTGCTGCTCACGGCAATCGGTAGCCGCCAGCGCTTCAGTGCTTCGAGCGTCGACCAGGTGCCCAAGCAGGTGTCGGCAGGCTTCATGTTCGGCACGGCCATCTCGGTGCCGGTTCCCGACATTGATCGTGCCGACTATCTGCTGATGCTCGGCGCGAACCCGTATGCCAGCAACGGCAGCCTTGCCACGGCACCCGACTGGCCGGGTCGCCTCGAAGCGTTGCAGGCGCGTGGCGGTCGCATCGTGGTGGTCGACCCGCGTCGCAGTCGCACCGCTGAGTCGGCGAACGAGTGGCTCGCAATTCGTCCGGGTACCGACGCACTGCTGTTGGCCGCGATGGTGACCGCCGTGTTTGAAGCCGGTCGCGCCGATCTTGGAGACCATCTCGCCGGTCACGTCAACGGGTTCGACGAAGTGCGACAGGCACTCGCCGAGTTCACTCCCGAACGCGTGGCGTCGGTGGTTGGCATCGATGCGCCGACGATTCGACGCATCGCGATCGAACTGTGCGACGCGCCGCGCGCCGCGGTGTATGGCCGCATCGGTACCACGACGGTGTCGTTCGGAACCACTGCATCGTGGTTGGTCGATGTGTTGAACGCCGTCACCGGAAACCTCGACATCGTCGGCGGTGCGATGTTCCCGCTGCCGGTTGCCGCGGGCCCAACGACACGGGGCAAGAAAGGCATCGGCAAAGGCTTCAAGACCGGTCGCGGCAAAACCCGCGTACGCGGATTTCCCGAAGCACTGGGGGAGTACCCCGCGGCACTCATGGCCGAAGAAATGCAGACACCCGGTGAGGGTCAGATTCGCGCGATGGTGGTCGTGGGTGGCAACCCCGTGCTCTCCACACCCAACAGCGACCAGCTCGCCACGGCGCTCGACTCACTCGACTTCATGGTGAGCGTCGATATCTATCTCAATGAAACATCGCGACACGCCGATGTGATCCTGCCGCCGCCTTCGCATCTGTATCGCAGTCACTACGACTTGGCTCTGCTCAACTTCGCGTTGCGCAGCGTGGCGAATTACAGCGAACCCGTCTTCGAGCTTCCGCCGGGTGTTCCCGACGAGTGGGAGATCCTCGCCAAGTTGGCGGGTATCGCGCAGGGTTTGGGCGCCGGTGTCGACCCGGCGGTGGTCGACGAGGTCACCATTCGGTCGATCATCGAGTCGAGCGTGCGCGACGAAACCTGTGTGATTGCAGGTCGTGACCCCGACGAGATCTTCGAGGCCCTGAGTGGTGCAGCCAATGGTTCGCTGCGCGGTCCCGACCGCATCCTCGATCTCACCTTGCGCATCGGGCCGTTCGGGGAAGGCTTCGGGGCGAATCCCGAGGGTGTCAGCGTCGCCATGCTGAAGCGCCACCCACACGGGGTCGACTTTGGTGCCCTGGTGCCGCGCATCCCCGAGGTGTTGCGCACGCCCAGCGGCAAGGTTGAACTTGCACCACCCGAGTTGTTGGCCGACCTGCCACGCCTGAAGGCCTCGCTCGACGCCGACCCCGAGGAGATGTTGCTCGTGGGCCTTCGCCACTTGCGTTCGAACAACTCGTGGATGCACAACATCCGCGTGTTGGTGAAGGGCAAGCCTCGTTGCACGCTGCACATCCACCCCGACGACGCTGCACGCCTTGGCGTTGTCGACGGTTCGCCCGTGCGAGTCACCAGTCGGGTGGGCAGCGTGGTCGCACCCGTCGAAATCACCGATGCGATTCGCCCACGCGTCGTGAGTTTGCCGCACGGATGGGGTCACTCGATGCCGGGTACCCGCCAGTCGGTGGCGCGCGAGCATGCGGGAGTCAACTCGAACGTGCTCACCGACCACGAGGCAATCGACCCGCTCTCGGGTAACGCCGTACTCAACGGAATTCCCGTCGAACTCGCTGCCGTCGCCGACGGCTGAACCGGCCACATTGCGGCTGCGTAACTTTCTTTGCGCACCACCGAAAAATTCACCTGAAAATCCACCAAAGTACGAATTTCATGCCTGTAGGCTGACACCACCGGTTGTGGGCGGAACCGCAATTTCGGGCTGTTTTCTACTATCCCTAGTGGTTGCACATTGACCCACTATGTTTGTCAGTCCCCCGTGAACACAGTCCACCGTCAAGGCATCAACTTCAACTAGAACAAGACCCCACCAACTACGAAAGGCAATGCAATGTCCATCGCTCCAGAGCGTCTCTCCATCGGGATCCAGCGTCACTTCACGCAACCTGCTGTTCACCCGTACGACATGGTCAAGTGGGAGAAGCGCGACGCGCGCATCAGCAACTGGAAGGACGGCACCGTTGCTTTCGAACAACTCGGCGTCGAATTCCCCGAGTCATGGTCGCTCAACGCAACCAACATCGTCGCGCAGAAATATTTCCGAGGCACACTTGGAACACCCGAGCGCGAAACCTCGCTGCGCCAGGTCATCGACCGCGTCGCAGACACCATCGCCAATTGGGGTATTCAGGGTGGTTACTTCGTCGACGACGAAGAGGCCGAAGCCTTCCGCAACGAACTGAAGTACATCCTCGTTACGCAGCGTGCGGCGTTCAACAGCCCGGTGTGGTTCAACATCGGCGTGAAGGGTGTGCCGCAGCAGGCGAGCGCGTGCTTCATCCTCTCGGTCGAAGACACGATGGATGGCATCCTCAACTGGTATCGCGAAGAAGGAATCATCTTCAAGGGCGGATCCGGTTCGGGCATCAACCTCTCGGCCATCCGCAGTAGCGCCGAGATTCTGAAGGGTGGCGGCACGGCTTCAGGCCCGGTGTCGTTCATGCGTGGAGCCGACGCTTCGGCCGGCACCATCAAGTCGGGCGGCAAGACCCGTCGCGCGGCGAAGATGGTCATCCTCAACGTCGATCACCCCGACATCGAAGAGTTCATCTGGTGCAAGTCGCGCGAAGAAAAGAAGGCACGTGCCCTCTCGGCCGCCGGTTTCGACATGGACCTCGACGGTGCCGACTCGTTCTCGGTGCAGTACCAGAACGCCAACAACTCGGTGCGCGTCACCGACGAGTTCATGCAGGCCGTCAAAGAGGATCGCGATTGGGACCTGAAGGCCGTCACCGACGGTCGCACCATCCGCACGATGAAAGCCCGTGACCTGTGGCGTCAGATCGCCACAGCGTCGTGGGAGTGCGCCGACCCGGGTCTGCAGTTCGACACCACCATCAACAAGTGGCACACCGCGCACGCAGCCGGCCGCATCAACGGCTCGAACCCGTGCAGCGAATACATGCACATCGACAACTCGGCCTGCAACCTGGCCTCGATCAACCTGCTCAAGTACCTGAACGACGACGACACGTTCGATGTCGAGGCCTACCGCCACACGATCGAAGTCGTGTTCACCGCGCAAGAGATCCTCGTCGGCAACGCCGATTACCCAACCGAGAAGATCGCGGAGAACAGCCGCCTCTTCCGTCAGCTGGGCATCGGCTACGCCAACATCGGCGCGTTGCTCATGGCGCTCGGCATGCCGTACGACTCAGAGGGCGGTCGCGCGTGGGCAGCAGTGCTCACCTCGATGATGACCGGCCACGCGTACGCAACGAGTGCCCGCATCGCGAGCCGCATGGGACCGTTCGCCGGTTTCGCCGCCAACGAGCGCTACATGCTCAACGTGTTGCGCATGCACCGTGACGAGAATGCCAAGATCAGCAACGTCGGTGTCGTCCAGCGCGACCTCGTCGAAGCCGCGACGGATGCGTGGGACGCAGCCGTTCGCGATGGCGAGGAGTACGGCGTGCGCAACAGCCAGGCTTCGGTGTTGGCCCCGACGGGCACCATCGGTCTGATGATGGACTGCGACACGACCGGCATCGAGCCAGACCTCGGCCTCGTGAAGTTCAAGAAGCTGGTCGGCGGTGGCAACATGGCGATCGTCAACCAGACGGTTCCGCGTGCACTCGTTCGACTCGGCTACACCTCCGAGCAGGTCGATCGCATCGTCGCCTACATCGACACCAACAAGTCGATCGTCGGCTCGCCCGACCTGAAGGTCGAGCACCTGCCGGTGTTCGCCTGCTCGATGGGTGACAACACGATCCACTACGAGGGTCACGTGCGCATGATGGGTGCCACCCAGCCGTTCCTCTCGGGCGCGATCTCCAAGACCGTGAACATGCCCGAAGAGGCCACGATCGAAGACATCGAGGCGTTGCACATGCTCGCGTGGGAACTCGGCGTGAAGGCCGTGGCGATCTACCGCGACAACTGCAAGGTCGGCCAGCCACTGTCGACGGCCAAGAAGGATGGCGAGAAGGCCGACGCGGCCACGACCGCCGTCGAGAAGGTCATCGAGCGCGTCGTGCACCAGCCGATTCGCCAGAAGCTGCCACGTTCGCGTCGCGGTCGCACCTTCGAGTTCCGCGTCGCGGACTGCAAGGGCTTCGCCACGATCGGCTGGTGCACGACGCGCTCGATGACCTTCTCGACGGCGGTCGTGGCCGCATCGGCCTTCT
>JBJTOX010000124.1:0-9760 GCA_046074785.1 Actinomycetota bacterium | reverse complement strand
CTTATACTTATACTTATACTTCTACTTCTACTGCACACGCGTTCCGGAATCACCCCGAGGCGCATCATGAACCCGAACATCACGCAGCCGAGGCAGAGTGCGAGTGCTGCTTCCAGGAATGCCGCGGCAGCGAGTGCAGCTGCAACGACTCGTGATGCAGTACCGAGGTCGAGCAACCACAGCACGCTGGCACTGGTTGAGAACACGAGCCCCACGAATTGTGCGAAACGCTTCGGTGGACCCGCCACGAATCGATGGTTGACATTGATACGCGGTGTAATGATTTTGGTGGCGATCAGGCCGAGCGGGCTAAATGCTGGTCCTGTCGTCACTCGAGCAAAAAACCCATAGGTGAGCGGAATCAACAACCACGCTGCACCGGTCAGCGCGTACGCAACGCTCATGATTACGACGCCGGTGGCGACGATTCGAGCCGAGGTTTCATTCACGGGGTGGGGGAAAGGAAAGCGTCGTGACATGGCCGACAGCCTAGCCAATTGTTGATGCGATTAGTCGGGTTTTGAGGCCCGGATTCGAAGCCGCTCATTCGTAGGCTCGCCCCGTGTCAGACATCGCACGCGACCTGTTGATCATCGGTGTCGCGTTGCTCACATCGACCATCGGGTCGATTGGCGGACTTGGTGGAGCGATTCTCCTCGTGCCCCTTCTCACACTGGGTGACATGACAATTGCACAGGCCGCGCCGCTCGGTTTGGTGAGCGTGATCGCTGGTTCGGTCGCAGCAGGAAGGCGCCAGACCGACGATGGCATCGTGAATCACCGTTTCGGCATCGTCACCGAACTTGGTGCGACTTCCGGAGCGATCATCGGGGTGTTGCTGGCGGGAACACTTTCCAACACCGCGCTGACGCTCGTGTTGGCCGTCGTTGCGTTGGCTGCGGGAGTGGGAGGCGCTTGGCGTCGGGGCGTTCGCTGGAAACCTGATCCGAGTCTCGCGATCAACGAGGTTGGCGAGAGGCACGGGTCGCTGTCCGGTGCCTATCGGCTGAACGGTCAAGTGGTGCCGTACGCACCGACACGAATCACGCTCGGCGTCATCTTGATGGCCGCGTCCGGAGTCATCACCGGGTTGGCCGGTGTCGGCGGTGGGTTTCTCAAGACTCCGCTCTCGAGTGAGGTCATGCGATTGCCGGCCAAGGTGGCCGCAGGCACGAGCACGTTCACCATCGGTCTCACTGCCACGACGGCGCTATTGCTCATGGCGATTGACGGACGCGTCGACGTGTCTGATGCGGCACTAGTGGTGCTCGGTGCGCTGGCAGGAGGAACAATCGGCTCTGGCCTGCAGCGCCGCATGTCGCCACAGCTCGTACGTCGCGCCACGTCGTTGGTGCTCGTAGCAATTGCAGTCGTACTGGTGGTGAGGGCGTGAGCCAGTTGCATCACGACCACCTTGCACGATGGACGAATTTCGCCCTCGTTCTCGCCGCAATTGCCGCGCTACTCGGAATCGTTCTGCGCGGTGACATTGGTCTCGCGCTCGACACCATTGCGTTGCTGTTGCTTGGGACCTTGCCCGCACTTCGCGTGGTTGTCCTTGCAGTGCGCTGGGAGCGAAGTGGCGATCGTCGCTACACAACTGCTGCGGTAACGCTTCTACTCTTGATGACGATCGGAGTCATGGTGGTGGCGATATGGCGTTGATTCTCGAGCAGTACTACCTGGCGTGCCTCTCGCACGCGTCGTATCTCGTGGGTGACTCGGTCAGTGGTCGGGCAGTCGTCGTCGACCCCCAGCGCGACGTGGCGCAATACATTGCCGATGCCGAGCGATACGGCCTGAAAATTGAGCGAGTCATAGAGACTCACTTTCACGCCGACTTTCTCAGTGGCCATCTCGAGCTTGCGTCAGCGACCGGTGCAGTGATTTCGTACGGGGCCGCAGCCGAAGGGCTCACGGATTTCGCGATCGACCCGCTTCACGATGCGCAGCGACTTTCGCTCGGGTTGGTGGAGCTTGAAATTCTCGAGACACCCGGGCACACGCCCGAGTCGGTCTGCATCGTCGTGCGTGAGACCTCCCAGTCGGCGCCACATGCGGTGCTCACCGGCGACACGTTGTTCATCGGTGATGTCGGCCGACCCGACCTGTTGTCGTCGTTCGAACGTAGCCAAGACGACATGGCGCGCAGCCTGTATCGATCGCTGCACGGGCGCTTGCTTTCGTTGCCCGACTCCACGAAGGTGTATCCCGCCCACGGCGCAGGGTCGGCGTGCGGAAAGAACCTGTCAACCGAAACCGTTTCGACCATCGGAGACCAGAAGCGAACCAACTACGCGCTGGCGCCGATGAGCGAAGACGAGTTCGTGCAGATCGTTACCGAGGGTCAAGCGGCGGCACCGCTGTATTTCTCGTTCGCGGCCATGCGCAACAGGGCGTCTCGCGAACAGCTCGACGAGTCCGTCGCGCCACGCCTGCTGTCATGGGCTGAGTTTCGTAGACACGTCGATGAGGGAGCCATCATCATTGACACGCGCGAGCCGGATGAATTCGCCCGCGGTCACCTGCGCGGCTCGCGAAACGTCGGTCTCAGCGGCAGATTCGCCGAATATGTCGGTGAGGTCGTGCGACCGGGCCAATCAATCGTGCTCGTCGGTGGTGCGGGCACGGAGAGCGAAGCCAAGGTTCGGCTTGCGCGAATCGGTTACGACACGGTGCTGGGAGCCCTCGATGATCCCACTCGGGCAATGCTCGAGCATCCGAACGAAGTCGACGTCGCTTCACGTCTGACCGCTGATCAAGTTGCTTCACGACGTGCGGCTCTCCCGCACCTTGCGATCGTCGACGTGCGCGGGCCAGGCGAGGTGGCAGAGGGCATGATCGACGGAGCCATCAACATCCAGCTCGCAACGTTGCTCGACGGTGCCGCCGCACTCGACAAAGAGTTGCCGGTGGTCGTGTATTGCGCAGGTGGCTACCGCTCGAGTATTGCGGCAAGCACGCTGCGATCGCTGGGCCTCCAAGATGTGTCCGACATCGTCGGTGGCTACGCGGCGTGGCGGTCGCATCTGTCGATGTCGGGTGGCACGGTGCCTCCCGCTTCGACCTCGCACAACTAGCGTCTCGCCGCATGCAAAAACAGATCATCGTCGTCTCGGGCAGCCTGCGAACCGGGTCGTTCACCACCGCGCTGTGCAAGTCGATCATCGGCAACATGGCCGGTGACACCGCTGTTGAGTTCGTGTTGCGCGACTACGTGCGCGTGCTGCCGCACTACGACGGTGATCTCGATACCGAGACTCCGCCACGAGTGGTGGCCGAAATGCGCGCCGAACTTGCAGCATCACACGCCGTGCTCATCGGTACGCCCGAATACAACTACAACATTCCCGGTGGATTGAAGAACTTCATCGATTGGGCGTCGCGGCCGTTTGCCAAACATTCGCTCATCGGTCGCCGGATGGGCGTGTTCGGATGTGCTCCGGGCGACCGCGGTGGTAAGGCCTCGGTCGAATACCTGCGCAACATGATCCCGCTGTTCGGGGCAACGCTCGTTGGGCCAGAACTGTTGTTCTCGAAGATCAACATGAAGATCGGGCCAGACGGCTCTGTTGATTCATCGGTGCTCGAGCCGTTGCTGGCCCTGGCTCGCGAACTCGCCGCGTAGATTCCCTCGCGCGCGGACCTGTCGGGTGGTGCGTTACGACAGTGAACTGCTCAACAAGCGGAGGAATTCGCTACGTGTCGGTTCGTGCTCGAACGCGCCGCAGAACGCCGACGTCGTGGTCACCGAGTTCTGCTTCTCCACACCGCGCATCATCATGCACAAATGCTTTGCCTCAATGACGACGGCGACGCCGAGCGGGCTCAACGCCTCTTGGAAAGCGTCGCGAATCTGGGTCGTGAGGCGTTCCTGCACTTGCAGGCGGCGGGCACAGATGTCGACGACACGCGCAACTTTCGATAGTCCGGTGATGTAGCCGTTCGGAATGTAGGCCACATGAGCCTTGCCATAGAAGGGGATCATGTGGTGCTCACAGAGGCTGTACATCTCGACATCTTTGACGATCACCATTTCTTGCACGGCCTCGGTGAAGATGGCGCCACGAATCACCTCGACTGGGTCATGGCCTTGCCCTTGGGTGAGGAACTGCATCGCCTTTGCAACGCGCTCCGGGGTCTTGAGTAGTCCTTCGCGGTCAGGTTCCTCGCCGATCAGTCGCAATACGTCGCGGTAGGCCGTTGCCAGCCCTTTGGTGGTTGCCTCGTCATACGATTCGATCTTCTTGTAGGCCACTGATGGTTCCTTTCGGTAACGGAGGATTGCTGAGGTGTGGTCGGCTTTATGGGTTCGCCACGATGTCGGCGGGGTATTGCACGATGTTGCGCGGCGTTTCGCCGAGAATCACGTGCAGGTCGAGATGAGCCGGAATGTGTGGTCGCAACATTCCGTGTACGACGACGGCGATGTTCTCCGCGGTTGGATTCACGTTCTTGAATTCCGGAACGTCGAGGTTCAGATTCTTGTGATCGAGGTGATCGAGCACATGTTTCTTGATGGTTGATGAGAGTTCACCGAGATCCATCACATAGCCAATAACCGGGTCGACCGCACCACACACCCGAACCGTCAATTCGTAGTTGTGGCCGTGGTAGTTCGGGTTGTTGCATTTGCCGTAGATGCGGGCATTGTCGGCGTCGCTCAGTGCCGGGTTGTGGATTCGGTGGGCGGCGTTGAAGTGTTCGTGTCGATACACGGCGACTCGCGGGCCACCGTGCGTCGCGCTCATGACATTCTCAAGGCTACGAGAGAATCTCCACACCACCGCCTGGGTGCTCAATCACCCAGCGTCGCAGTGATGCGACGGCTGCAGGTGCAGGCATTGCAAGCACCCATCCGGCGCGTTCGTCGCGCTTGCCCTCTGCGATTTCAAGGATCACCTTTGCAACGTCACCCGATTGCAGGGCAGAGGCAAGACCATCGACTGGTGGAATGCTGTCAGGTAATAGCGACCGATGTAATGGGGTGTCGACCACTCCCGGCGCCACGGTAAAGGCACGAATACCATGCGGTTCGCCTTCGGCGTTTGCAACCACCGTCAACAGGTGCAACGCCGACTTCGACGATGCATAAGCAAAGAACCCCGGGAACGGATCAAGTTGGGCGAGTGACGACACGTTGATGATTCGCGCGTCGCCCTGGCTTCGCAAGGTTGGCCATAGTGCATGAATCGCCGCTGCGGGGGCCGTCACGTTCAGTTCGAGCATTGCGCGAAACTCACTAGGCGTCGTCTCTTCAATCGGCATTGCCTTGGCCGTGCCCGCATTGTTGATCAGGGCATCTACGCGACCGTGATCGTCAGCGGCTTGGCGAAGCACGGCAGTGAACACCGTCGTGTCGGTCACGTCGCACGGACGCGCCTCGAACTTGTCGCCGAGTGCTCGGGCAAGAGCCTCGAGTTTCTGGGTGTCACGACCGAGGCCCACCACGGTGTGACCCGACTTCACGAACAACTTTGCAACCGCGGCGCCGATGCCCGATGACGCACCCGTAACGATTGCAATCACGGTTTCACACTATTCTTCGAGGTGCGCACATCGTCGCGAGAGCGGTAGATGTGTCACGCAAGAAGGAGCACCACATGGCAGTGAACCCCGAGCAGTTGCAGCGAATGCGAGCAGGAAAAGGTTTCATCGCCGCACTCGACCAGAGCGGTGGCAGCACTCCCAAAGCGCTCAAGCTCTACGGCATCGACGAATCGGAGTACTCGGGCGAAGCCCAGATGTTCGATCTCATGCATGCAATGCGAACCCGCATGATCAAGAGCAAGGCGTTCAACGGCGACCGTGTGCTTGGCGCGATTCTCTTCGAGGGAACGATGGACCGTGACATTGACGGGCTGGGCAGCGCACAGTTTCTCTGGACGAAGAAACAAGTGGTGCCGTTCCTCAAGGTCGACAAGGGTCTGGCCGACGAGCACAACGGTGTGCAGACGATGAAGCCAATGCCCGACCTCGACGCGTTGTTGCAGCGAGGTGTGGCGAAGGGAATCTTCGGTACGAAGATGCGCTCGGTGATCAAGTTGGCGAACAAGAGCGGTATTGAATCAGTGGTCAAGCAGCAATTCGAGGTGGGCCGGCAGATTATCTCCCACGGTCTTGTACCTATTATCGAACCCGAAGTCGACATCAAGAGCCCCCAGAAGAAAGAAGCCGAAGAGTTGTTGCGCTCGGCAATACTCACTGAGCTCGCACATCAGCCAGTATCCCAACCGGTGATGTTGAAACTCACCATCCCATCTACGGCGAATTTCTATGCCGAGCTCATCAAGCATCCGAGCGTGGTGCGCGTGGTCGCGCTTTCGGGCGGCTACTCGCGCGACGACGCCAATCGCATGCTCAGCGAGAATCATGGAATGATCGCTAGTTTCTCGCGCGCATTGAGCGAGGGTTTGTCGGCAAAGCAGAGTGAAGCCGAGTTCGACGCGATGCTCGACTCAACGATCGCCGGCATCTACGCCGCCTCAATCACCTGAGCGCCTCACGTCTCACCGTCTCCACTGACGGAGACGTCACACTCCGCCTCTCTGCCTGGCGGGCGTCTTAGTTGTCCCGCATTCGCACTGAGAGGCACGTCACGCAACCCTCGAGTTTTTCGTACTCCGAGATGTCGACACATATCACCTGATATCCAAGTATTCGCAATAATTCGGTGCTGCGCGGCGCATCGGCAGCCATCAAGAGCGTGTTGTCGTCGATGACGACGACGTGCGCCCCAGATTCCTCCGGCATCGATAGGTACTTCGGAAACACCGAAGCATCATCGACTGCAGCGTCCCAACCGATGATCGTGCCGTCCGGCAAGGCGGTGACCGCCGACTTCAGGTGCAGCACTTTGGTGACCGGCACGGTGACCACGTTTGCACCGAGCGGCGCAACGATGTGCGTGAATTGTTCGATGCCCGCTCGATTCGTTCGACCGCCGAGACCGACAAAGAGCGTGTCGGCAACCTTCAGCACATCACCGCCATCCAATGTGCCCGGCTCCTCGATTCGCGCAACGCGGCAACCCATCTCGCGAACCATGGTCTCGACGGCCTCAGTTTCTGGCTTGCGCGCATCGCTGCCCGGACGAGTAACAATTGCCGTCCCGCGGTACATCACCACGGTGTCCTCGATGAACACGCTGTCGGGGGCTGAATCAAGCGGCGACACTTCACGTATCTGCCAGTCGGCGTTGCGGAGTGCCGTCACATAGTCGTCCCACTGTCGGTAGGCGAGTGGCACGTCGACCGGTGTGCGGTTGATGTGCGTGACGATTCCTTCGGCGAGTCGTGGGCTCGGCCGTCGAACGAGCGCGATGGTCACCGCGCCAGCGTAAACCGCCGCTGCTGAATCTCCGTTCTGCCATCGCTGACGAGACGTCGGCACTGTCAGCGATACGTGTTCTGGGCTACTGTGACGTTCACGGCGAATTGCCAAGTGATTACTGGAAAGTCGGAAAGTAGCTACAACTGATGCCCAATTCGAAGCCCGTCGCACTCGTCACCGGTACATCGAGCGGCATGGGGATGCACGCAGCCGTCCAACTCGCAAAGGTGGGTCACACCGTTGTCGCCACCATGCGCAATGTTGGCAAGGCTGACACGCTTCGCTCAACTGCGGCATCTGCCGGCGTTGAAGTAGACGTTCGAGCGCTCGACGTCACCAACGACAATCAGGCCCGCAATGTGATCGATTCAGTTCAGGGCGATTACGGGCGTATCGATGTGCTCGTGAACAACGCAGGTCAAGGTCTCGTCGGCACCATAGAAGAACTCACCCTCGACGATCTGCGATCACAGATTGAAGTGAACTACATCTCCGTTGCCCGAATGACCCGACTCGTGCTTGGCGCCATGCGTACACGCCGATCAGGACGAATCGTTACCGTCACCAGCGTGGGCGGTGTGGTGGGTCAACCGTTCAATGAGGCGTACTGTGCGGCAAAATTCGCCACGGAGGGCTTCATGGAGAGCCTGGCTCCCATTGCCGCGCAGTTCAACGTGCATGTGTCGGTGGTCGAGCCCGGCGCGGTTGCCACCGAGTTTCGCGCCAATCTCAACGACTCGTGGTTAGCCGCCGAGGCAGGCGACTACCGCGAGCTGTTTGCGGCTTACGTTCGACGAATGGAGTCGGCGTTCACCAACGCGCAGACTGCGGTCGATGCTGCGACAGTGATTGTGGAGGCCTGCACGGCCGCCTCGCCACAACTGCGCTATCAGACGTCGCCTGCTGCACAGGCATTTGCCGGGGCGAAGCTGTCGGATTTGAACGGTTCAGCGATCCAGGGCATCACGCGCCGCTGGGTGGTCTAGTGGAGCGGGTGACGGGAATCGAACCCGCATAGCCAGCTTGGAAGGCTGGAACTCTAGCCATTGAGCTACACCCGCATGAGCGCCGCGTTTCCGAGACGCTGTGGTTGTCGTATCGCGTCACCGCGACACGTTTCAATTGTACTTAGAGCTGCATGCTCTTGATTTCGAGGAACTCCTCGAAGCCGTACTCGCCGTACTCGCGGCCGTTGCCGGACTGCTTGTATCCGCCGAACGGTGCGTTCGGATTGAATGCACCTCCGTTGACTTCGACCTGGCCGGTGCGCATGCGACGCGCGACTGCCTTTGCCTTCTCTTTGTCGGCCATCCATACGCCGCCTGCCAGACCGTAGTCAGTCGCATTTGCGATGCGCACGGCGTCATCGATGTCGTTGTAGGCGATGATGCTGAGAACCGGCCCGAAGATTTCCTCACGGGCAATCGTCATCTCGGTGGTCACTCGAGAAAAGACGGTGGGCTTCACGTAGTAGCCCTTCGCCACGCCCTCGGGCACTCCGACACCGCCGACGAGCAACTTGGCTCCTTCGTCGATGCCTTTCTGGATGTAGCCATTGACGCGATCGCGCTGTGCGGCTGACGCGAGCGGTCCGAGATTGGTGCCGTCGGCGAACGGGTCGCCGACCTTCATCTTCGAGGCCGCCATTGCGGCAAGTTCTTCTGCCTCGTCGAGTCGTGACTTCGGTACGAGCATGCGTGTCAACGCCGAGCAGGTTTGCCCGCTGTTGAGGAACGCTTTACCGACACCCGACATGACGGCTTTGGCAAACGTCTCTTTGTCGAGATCTTCGCCGATGATGTTCGCTGACTTGCCTCCGAGTTCGAGCGCCACGCGCTTCACCGACTCGGCGCCCACCTGCATGACGCGCTTGCCTGCGCGGCCGCTTCCGGTGAACGACACCATGTCGATGAGCGGGTGAGCGGCGATCGCTTCACCGACGACCGGGCCGACTCCCGTCACCATGTTGAACACGCCGGCAGGAAGTCCGATCTCGTCGATGATCTCGGCGAGCATGAACGCATCGAGCGGCGCGACTTCGCTTGGCTTCAGCACCACGGTGCATCCGGCCGCCATTGCGAACGCAACCTTCGCTGCAATCTGGTGCAGTGGGTAGTTCCACGGAGTGATGCAACCTACGACACCGATGGGTTCGCGCACGACCAGCGAGCTGCCGACTTCCTTTTCGTACGAGTACTTCTCGGCCATCGCTGCAGCCTGCTTGAACGAGTTGATCGGAAGACCAACTTGCACGAGCTGGCTCAACATCTTCGTCATGCCGGTTTCACGCGAGATGGCGGTGGCAATCTCATCCATGCGACCGGCGAGGCCGTCGCCGATGCGCGACATGTATTTTGCGCGCTCTTGCACGTCGAGGCCGGACCACGTCGCGAATGCCGCATGTGCGGCCTTCGTTGCAGCGTCAACG
>JBJTOX010000123.1:0-3855 GCA_046074785.1 Actinomycetota bacterium | reverse complement strand
CGCACTCCGTGTCCGAGCCGCTCGGCACCGCAGAACTGCAGAGCTTCCCAGATGGAGGGAAGACCGAATGCTTCACCGGCGTGAATGGTGGTGTGGAAGTTGGAGCGTTGTATGAATTGAAATGCATCAAGATGTCGGGTGGGTGGGTAACCCGCTTCGGCGCCCGCGATGTCGAACCCGACGACGCCTTCGTCACGGAACTTCACTGCGAGTTCGGCAATCTCATGGCTGCGTGCCGCCGTGCGCATTGCGGAGAGGATCGCATAGATGGTCAGGTCGGTTCCGCTAGCGCCACTGCGAAACCCGGAGAGCACGGCTCGAACGACTTCCTCAAGCGACAATCCGCCTTCGGTGTGAAGCTCGGGTGCGAATCGCACTTCGGCGTACACCACGTTGTCGGCGGCGAGATCCTGGGCACACTCAAATGCGACTCGCTCGATCGCGTCGCGGTGTTGCATAACTCCGACGGTGTGGGCAAATGTCTCGAGATAGAGCACCAAGTCGTTGCGCTTGGCCCCACGGTGAAACCACTTCTTCAAATCAACGACATCTGCAGTCGGGAGTTTCGAGTAGTTGAACTCCCTTGCCAGTTCAATGACCGTCTCGGCTCGCAGACCACCGTCGAGGTGGTCGTGCAAGAGAGCCTTTGGAGCTCTGGCGAGCGTCTCATGAAGGGGATTTGCCGACGCCGACATAGCTGAAGTCTAAGGATTTGTCCTCGTCTATCGTCGCTGTTGTGACCAACGAGGCACCCATGAGCATGGACGGCGGAGAGAACGAAGTACGAATTGCCCGACGTCTCGCCGAGTTGACGCGCGAAGAGAAGTGCCGGCTGTTGAGTGGTGCATCATCATGGCGTACACAGCCAATCCCGCGGCTCGGGATTCCAGCAATCAAGATGTCGGATGGCCCGAACGGTGTTCGTGGCGAATCACTCGGCCCGAATCGCACTCCGGGGCTGTGCTTGCCGACGTCGATCGTCATCGGCGCTTCGTGGGATGTCGACGTGGCACGGCAGCTTGGCGTCCTGCTCGGACGTGAGGCTCGACGCAAGGCAGTGCACGTGGTGCTCGCTCCGACCGTGAATCTGCATCGCACTCCCATCGGTGGCCGCACCTTCGAATGCCTGAGCGAAGACCCCGAGCTTTCGGCGCGACTCGCGGCGGCAATCGTGGTCGGTGTGCAGTCGCAAGAGGTGTCGGTAACGGTCAAGCACTTTGCAGGTAACGACACGGAAGTCGACCGAATGACCGTCGATGCGCAAATCGACGAGGTCACACTCCGCGAGTTCTATCTGCGTCCATTCGAATCGACGGTGATCGATGCGGGAGCGTGGGGCGTGATGAGCAGCTACAACAAGCTGAACGGTGCACACGCGGCCAACAACCACGAACTTCTGCACGAAATCCTGCGTGTCGACTGGGGCTTCGACGGGTTCGTGGTCTCCGACTGGTTCGGATCCCACGACACCGTCGAGTCGGTGAAAGCCGGACTCGATATTCCGATGCCTGGCCCGTCGACCATCTACGGAAAGCGACTGTTGCGGGCTGCCGAAGAAGGCAAGGTGTCGGATGCCGAGATCGATGCACGCGTCCTTGCGGTGCTTCGCCTGATTGAGCGCACCCATGTTGATGATCGACCTGCATCGTCTCTCGAGAGAACCGTTGACGACCAGAACGAGCGGGCGACCATTCGAACGGCTGCGGCAGCCGGCGCGGTGCTCGTGCGCAACGTCGAACGAGCACTGCCATTGATTGCAGGTTCGGTGAAGTCACTGGCCGTCCTAGGGCCGAATGCGGCTGTCACCCGCACGCAAGGTGGTGGGAGTTCGAGTTTGCAGGCGATCGAAACGTTCAGCATCCTCGACGGCCTGAGAGAGCGGTTTGGTCACGAAGTCGTGTCGTGGAGTCGAGGTACTTCGATCGACAAACTTGCTCCGATCGTCGAGAGCGCGCAGCTCATAACTCCGAGTGGTGAGCCGGGGTGGCGGGTCGAATACTTCGACCGCGATGCAACTGATGCGAAGCCACGTCGTGTCGATACCACGCTTCGCTCGGCACTCACGTTCTTCGGTGCCGCACCTCCGGGTGTTGATCCGTTCGACTTCACCATCGTGGTGAGCGGAGACTTCGTTCCGGAAACCGATGGAACGCACGACGTGTCGTTGGTGCTCACAGGTATGGGGTCACTCCGCGTGAATGATGAGACCCTCGTTGACGATCCGCTTGGCACGTTGCCGCGCAGCCGCGAATACTTCGGTTTCGGCAGCGAGGAGCAGGTACACGCCGTGCCCATGAAGAAAGGAGTCCCAGTTCGCTTCGAGGCGCGGATGCGAACGCGGGCAGGTTTCAGCGCCTTACGGATTGGTGTGCGGGCTCCGGAGGATCCTCGCGAACTTGAGAATGCGGTCGAACTCGCTGCGAAGAGCGACGTCGCCATCGTCGTCGTCGGCACGAACGACGAGTGGGAGACCGAAGGTCATGACCGCGACACCATCGCGTTGCCCGGCCGACAAGACGAACTGGTGTCGAGCGTTGCTGCGGTGAATGCCCGAACGATCGTCGTGGTGAATGCCGGTGCACCCGTCGCGATGCCCTGGATCGATGATGTCGAGGCGGTGCTCATCGGTTTCTTCGGAGGAATGGAGATGGGCCGCGCAATAGCCGAGGTGATTGCCGGTGATGTTGATCCGGGCGGTCGGTTGCCGGTGGCGTATCCCGTGCGATTAAGCGACTCTCCGGCGATGCGCGACTACGCACCCGTCAACGGCGTGCAGCGCTACACCGAAGGCGAGTGGTTCAGCTGGCGGGGTCAGTCACGCAACGGTGTGACACCACTCATTCCGTTCGGACACGGTTTGAGTTATGGCGACGCGGTGTGGGGTGCTGCTCGAGTGGAAGTCGATGCCACATGGCCGCGGTGCACGGTGAGCGTGCCACTCAGTTGTGTTTCATCTCGAGCCGCGACGGTGGTCGTGCAGTGCTACGTGCGCCGTGCGGGTGACGAGAATCCGCCGCGTCTTGCGGGCTGGACAAAGACGGTGGTTGCGACGTCCTCATTCAAGGAAGTGCAAATCAACGTGCCGTGGACGGCATTTCGACGATGGAACCCCGCCCGACATGCATGGACGGTGAACGGTGGGAAGTGGGAAGTGATCGTTGCGGCGTCGAGTCAGGATGTGCGGTCACGACTCATCGTCGAGATCGACGGATCCGAATCGGCCCCTTCGCGCGGCTCGGATCAACCACCCGTCCACCTTGGGTGATTTCCACCATCCCACGGGCAACCAGTCGGCGCGCGGCCATGCGCGCTGGTTCCATCAAATCTTGCCATTCGTCGCCACCGACCGCTCGTGCCGCCTCAGAAGGGCAAATCGATGAATCGCGTGCGCGACCATCGAGCAACCGAATAATCGCCTGTTCGAGTCGGTCGTCGATGGTGGTGGTTCGCGTGCGACGACAGGATTCGGAGCAGTACTTCACCTGATTCCAATTGCGTGCCCACTTCGAGCGCCACTGCATCGTGCGCCCACAGCGAGCACAGGTTTTCTCCGGTCGCTCAGCCATTGAGACGCCAGATGGTGCCACTCAACGAGAGCACGAAAATGTCGTTGTTGGCCCGCACGACCGCTGCAGGTGCGTCGAGATTCTCGAAGTGGAGTTGCATCGTTGGTGACTGCTCGTCGGTTGCAATCGACCACACCCGACCGCTGCAGAAGTCGGCAAACACGTACCGACCTTGCAGCGCACCGCTTGTGGCTACCGCGCCACCGCTCACAGAACACCCATCGTCACCGTGTTCATACGCCACGAGCGGGGGAGTGTGACCAGGGCTCAATTGGTCGTCATTGAAGCG
>JBJTOX010000122.1:0-43388 GCA_046074785.1 Actinomycetota bacterium | reverse complement strand
TGCAACGGTGCTGGCCGGAACGCTCTCATCCGTGATTTCTTCTTCCTCGGTACCTGGTTCGCGCGTCGCCCGCATGCAGATCGCACCGCTTCGAGACGGTTCCCTCGCCAGCGGCAGTGCTAACGCGATCGGAGTTCGGGGCCCGCTGAGTATTACTGCGCTCCCCGACGGGCGCTTCGTCGCGGTGTTCATGATCCGACTTCCTTACCGTGAGACATTTGACGTGATTGGATTCGACCGTATCGCCACCCTCAAACGCGAGAGTGGCGCTCGACATCTCGTCGTCACCGGAAGGTTCACCGACACCGTGGTCGTCGGCTGGAAGCGACGGTACTAAGTGAGTCGGTTCACCGCATTCCTCTGGTGGTGCTGGGCCATCTTCTTGCTCAGCGTCTTTGCGGCAATTCTGCTCCCGCTGGCAATCTTCATCGCGCCAATTGCATTGATCGCAGTAATCGCATTCATCCTGTGGTAGACGAAGTTCAGCAGCGAATCATCCGCGAGACTCGCGTTCGAACACAACTCGCTCGACTCGTCGATGAGGGGCGCGACTATGTGACGATGCTGGCAATCGAGCGTCCATCCTCCGGTGTTGGTTCTGCCGACAATCCCCCGTTCGTGCAATTCACGTGGCGTGACGATCTACGACTCCAGATCGAAACCCAGGGTGACCACTACCGCGACGAACCGTACAGCCACATTCAGCTCCGGATGTTGCGCGACCTCGGCTATCAGCCACCGTTCGAACTGGGAGACGACTTCAGCAACTGGACCGTCATCCGCGAGGGAGAAGGTTGCCATCCAGCGTCCGTGGCGCGGTTCATGATGCAGACCCTGTGGCTCTTGCACGGCGTGCATTTCGAGAGCAAGGCGGTGGCACTGCGGTCAGGAGTCTCTTACTGGGCCGTCGTCCTACGTGCGACCCCCACCAAGCGTGACATCAAGGCCGAGATCCTTCGCCGCTACCGCACGTAGCTGGTCGTACTCGCGACATCCGGCGTGTACCGGTGTCAACCCACCACGATCGCCGAGACGAGTCCGTTTTCAATGCTCACCGTCACACGTTGTGGTGAATAGTCCATGGTGAGGGCAAACGACTCGCCGTCGCGCATGCCAACTCGATACGCCCACCCCAACGTCGCGGCACACCGTTCTGCATCCGCTTCGGATAATCCCAGGAGTAGCTCCGCGCGCTCCTCGGAGATTTCGGTGCGGTCGGCTACGTCGGTCTCAGGGCATACACGCTCGACTGAGTCACTCGATTCGCCACTACTGCACGAGGCAAGGGAGACGATCACGAGCATTGCGACACTGCGCAACGTCCGACTCATCCACATGGCGACAGCGGGACGGGAGGCGTCGACGGTGTTACTACGTCGCATGTTGTGAGCGTATCCGCACCGTACATTGTGTGAATGGAAAAGCGACGCTCGCTCGACGCGGAATTCCTTGCCAACCCTCGCAGCAGGTGGCGCAATCTTGCGATCCTGCATCGCATCGCCACGGAGATGCTCACAGGTATGCGACGACTGCACTTCGTTGGCCCAGCCATCAGCGTGTTCGGGTCCGCCCGCGTAAGCCCCGAGTCGACCGAGTATCAACATGCCCGCACTATCGGACGATTGCTCGGCGAGGCTGGATTTGCAATCATCACCGGCGGCGGACCCGGCGTGATGGAGGGCGCCAATCGCGGAGCCCGTGATGCCGCCGCAACGAGCATCGGCTGCACGATCCAACTGCCGTTCGAGGAGTCGGCGAATTCGTTTCTCGATGTGCGTGTCGACTTTCGCTACTTCTTCACCCGCAAATACATGCTCACGAAGTACTCATCGGGATTCGTGGTCTTCCCCGGTGGGTTCGGCACCGCCGACGAACTCTTCGAGGCGCTCACACTCATCCAAACCGGAAAGATGCGCGACTTTCCCGTCGTGGTCTGCGGTGGCGACTTCTGGACGCCGTTGCGCAGCCAGCTCGAACGCATGGCTAGCGAGGGAATGATCTCCGCGCACGACCTCGACCTACTGAGGTTCACCGACGATGCCGACGAGGCAGTCGGGCACGTCCTCACGTACGCGACCCGTGGTGGCAAGGGCCTCAAGCCGCCGCGTCAACTACGAATTCTCGGCGAGACCCGCGCCTGAGCCTCGCGTGAACGCACTCGACCGCGCACTGCGCGAGATGCACGAGCAATTGTGGGACGACGACGCAGGCATGGTTCGCTTGTACGGCCTGCACCTCGTACGAGAGACCGCGCTCGGAGCATTTCTCGACCTGGAAGATGGCAAGACCGACCGGGCCGCGCGTGCCTTGCGCAACGTGCTGCACCATCAATACCCGTTGACCATCGACCCTCGATGGGCCGGCACATTCAAGACCCACGCCGCACAACCAGACGCCGGCACCATCGACGACGACGGACGCGTTCGCGCCCAGGAATGGCGCGACTACGACCCGAACTGGCGCCAATTTCTCGGCGTCATTCTCTGGGCGTGCGAACGGCTCTACGGCCATGTACTGCCCGACGATCTGCGTATTGAGATGTCACAAGCGATCCGCGTCGCCGCGCAGGGCGAACCCCCGTCACGTATCGCCCCGAATTACAGCAACATCGCGCTCATGCACGTCTGGCTGAGTGATGTAAGTCAGATAACCACTCTCACCAACCTCGCCACACATGTCGAGGCACAGCTGCGCACTGACGGCGACATCGCGGAGTACAACTCCCCGACCTATGACGCCATCTCGCTCATGGCCGGATGCCTTCTCGCCCACTATTCCCCCGGCAAAGCCCAACGTCAGTTGGGCAATCTCGTACTCGAACTGGTGTGTGCGCGACTCAGCGTGCTCTGGCACTCTTCGCTCGGCGTGCAGGCTGGCCCTCACTCGCGCGCGTACGGATTCGATCCGAGTCGGTACGTGTCGCTCATGTCGGTGCTGATGGCGGCAATCGGTGTGCCAGCCGCCGGGCCAACGCGACTCGACGACACCACCACCCATGTGCACGACCTCTATTTTCTTCCGCTCTTTCGGCGCTTGTGTGCGGGCCTGCGCGATCGAATCACCCCACAAGCCGTGCTCACGGCTCGTCGTCATGAACAACGGTTTGGCGACGTCGTGGCGACATCACTCGTGGAACCTGAGACGGTGATCGGCTGGGAACACGGTCGGCGATCGCGGTTCGCGCTCGATCAATATGCGCCGTTCGTGATGTTCTCTCGGGATGGATTCATCGGCGTGCGACCGCGCGCCGATACGCAATGGGTTGACGTTTTTGAGGTTGCCCCCCATGTGTACGAACTTCGTTGCGAACGCCGACCCAATTACGACGCCACCAGCGATCTTGCTTCACTCACGGTGGTGGCATCCCGCGCACCAGTCACGCATGACAACGAACTCATCTTTGGTGACGTAACCCTGCAGTTTCCCGGCATCGCCGTTGAAGTGCGCCTACCTCGTTAGACATTCACACCACGGGCAGCGCCTGAAGCCCCGTTGTCGGTGGTGTCGCCATCAGAGAACGAGCAGCGGCAAGCGGGATGCCGCGTCGTACCAAGGACGAACGACGCTGCGCAGAATCGCTTCGCGCTGCTCGTACGGAGCAAAGCCAGAACCAATCGCATTCTCAACGAGCCGCCCCATTTCGGCCCATGTCAAGTCGAATGCCGTCGACACCGCGAGCATCTCACTCGAGGGTGTGACGTTGCTCATCAACCGATTGTCGGTGTTGACACTGACATTGAACCCGCGACGCAGGAACGATCCGATGGGGTGCTCGCCCACCGAATTCACCGCTCCAATCTGGGTGTTGCACGTTGGCGCCATCTCCAGGTGGATCTGCCGGTCGAGCACGAATCGCGCGAGTGGACCGAGTTGCAGCGTTCCGTCGGCCGACAATGTGGTGTCGCGATTGAGTCGCACCCCGTGGCCGATTCGATGGGCACCATGCGCCAAGGCATCACTGATCAGTTCAAGATCCGGCGGCTCGCTGGCATGGATGGTGATGTTGACGTGCTCATGACGGGCGAGCTCGAGAGCCTCTGCGTGCAGGCTGGGTGGCCAACCCGTCTCTGCTCCTGCCAGGTCGAACGCGATGATCTTGGGTTCGCGTCGTCGTTCCGTGGCCACGAACCGTGCGACTTCCATCGATCGCCGTTCGGTTCGCATCGCACACACGATGATGTGTGCCGAGATGCTCTGTCCACGTGCCGCAGCGTCGGCCTCGGCTCGACGGAAGCCGCTCGCAATGGCGGCGGCACTCGCAGCAAACGGCATCGCGTGCAGTTCCGGCGCGTAGCGAATCTCTGCGTACACCACACCGTCGTTGGCGAGGTCGGTCACCGCTTCGTACGCCACCCGCACGATGTGCGACTCCGACTGCATGCAGGCGATCGTGTGCTCGAAGGTTGCCAAGTACTTCAGCAGATCCCTGGCTTCGGCCCCGGCCGTGAACCACGCCTGCAGTGCCGCCTTGTCGGTGGTCGGCAACCGAGGTGTATGACCGATTTCGTCGCTGACTTCGAGGATGGTGTCAACGCGCAGGCCGCCGTCAAGGTGATCATGCAACAACGACTTGGGAGCCCGAACGATGGCAGCCCGATCCAGGGGGCTCAGCACGGCGCGCTCAGTGGATGATCTTGGAGATCGGAAGCTCGAGGATGTCGGTTGCACCGGCATCCTTCAACGCAGGAATCACCGTATTCACGAGACGCTTCTCGACCACCGACTCCACTGCCCAATCTCCCGAGGCCAGCTTCGACACGGTCGGCGACTTGGCCGCCGGCAAGACCGCCAAGACTGCGGCGTAACTTGCGTCGCTCACGTTGAGCTTGACCAGCACCTTGCCGCGCGCCTCCAACGCTCCCTCGAGCAGGGTCAGCAACTGCTGCATCGCATGCCGCTTCTGTGGATCGGCGAATGATGCAGGGTTGGCGATGAGTTCGGTGTGGCTGGTGAGGATGGTGTCGATGATTCGCAGACCCGCCGCGCGCAACGCACGCCCGGTCTCGGTGAGGTCGACGACACAGTCGGCAATGTCGGGAATCTTTGCCTCGCTCGCGCCGTACGACAACCTGACGTCGGCTTCGATGCCACGATCCTGAAAGAACTTCTTCGTGAGACGCGGATACTCACTGGTGACACGAACCCCCCGCGGGAAGTCCTGCACCTCTTCGTACTTGGATTCGTTGGCGACCGCCACGACGATACGCACCGGGTCGTTGGTCGCCTTGGAATAGTTCAGTTTGCCGAGTGACTCGACGGCGCTACCCGTCTCTTCGATCCAATCGCGGCCGGTGATGCCGATGTCGAACACTCCCTCGGCGATGTAGACGGGAATCTCCTGTGGTCGCAGGATTCGCACCTCGTCAATGCGCGGGTCGGCAATCGACGCGCGGTAGTCGACCTGTGACGACCGCTTGACCGTGAGGTCGGCGGCATCGAATAACTCGAACGTGGCCGACTCGAGCGAACCCTTGGGCAGGACGAGACGAAGCATCGTGGAATCAGGCTAACGAGACGACTTCTGCCGATTCGGTGAGTCGTGCTCCGTTGGCCCACGCCGATGCAGTCATCGCACTCTTGCCCTCGGGTTGCACCGTGGTGACGAGTACGGCACCGTCGCCGCACTTCACAAGCACCCCGTCTCGGCGTACACCGAGCACTGCACCCGGAGCATCGCCGCCGACGGTGGTTGCCTCTGCAACCTCGGCAGCTAGCAACCGAATTCGCTTGCCGACATGTTCGAACCACGCCGACTCCAATCGCGAGAGTCCGACCACTTGTCGCGGAGCGTCGGTCCACCTCACTCGCAGTTCGCTCGGATCGATTTTCGCTGCGTGCGTAGCCACGCCCGTTTGTGCCTGCCCGACCCCGCAACCCTGTGTCACCGCATGAACGAGAGGTTCGAGTGCTGCGGTAACGAGATCATGACGTAGCGAACTCAAGGTGTGATCATCGCGAATCGGCACCACCACTCGCTCGAACACCTCGCCGGTGTCGAGCCCTTCTTCCACACGCATGATGCAGATTCCCGTTTCGCGGTCACCTGCGAGCAATGCACGTTCCACCGGTGCAGCCCCACGCCAGCGCGGCAACAAGGAGAAATGCACGTTGATCATCGGCAGTTGTGCGAGCACACTCATCGGGATGATGCGGCCGTATGCCACGACCACACCGAGATCGGCGCCAACGGTCGTGCATTGCGCGAGGTCGTGGCTCACCGGCAAGCCAAGCTCGATTGCCGCCGCCTTCACCGGGCTTGGTGATGTGGCCGAACCACGTCCCCGACGCTTGTCGGGACGCGTGATGACCAGCGCGATCTCTACGCCGGCAGCGACCAGTGCCCGCAGCGGTGGCACCGCGACGTCCGGAGTTCCGAGAAATACGATCCGGCGTGCCGCACCGATTGGCAACGGGGCGAGTGCGGTCACGGTCGCGGCGTCTGCGTCACACCAGCTTCAGGTGATACGGCTCGGCGTCTTTCGGTTGTTCCTCGCGCGCTCGGTACAGCTTGATGGCTTCCTTGCGCTGATCCGGGGTCATCCGATCGAACATCAACACACCGTTCAGGTGGTCGACTTCATGTTGGAACAGTCGGGCAAGCAACTCGTCGGCCTCGAACTCGACCTGATTGCCGTCGAGATTGATGCCTCGCACGAGCACCCGCTTGGGTCGCAACATTTCTACGTACAAACCAGGAATCGAGAGGCAGCCTTCGTCGTATACCCACTCTCCGCTCGACTCGACGATCTGCGGATTGAAGATCACCTTGCGCTCCTCATCGATGTCGTAGACGAAGACCTGCCGCTGCACCCCGATCTGGGTTGCCGCAAGGCCGATTCCGGGGGCCTTGTACATCACTTCGAACATCTCGTCGGTCAGTCGCACCAGTTTCTCGTCGATGTTCACGATCGGCTCGGCGACGGCCTTCAATACCGGGTCACCGAAGGTGCGAATCTCGTAGGTCACGCTGTGCAAGGCTACCGATGAGCATGTCGACGTCCGACCACTACTTCGCACCACAGCCCGCGTCGGCGACGTCACCGACGACACACCACGTTCGAGTACGAAAGTTGGAGCTGATCCTCGCTGGTGATCGCGGAGTCTTCAATCAGGGTGACCTCGATTGGGGCACCCGCGTGTTGATCGAGAACGCCGACGTGCCAACCGGCGGGGTGTTGCTCGATCTGGGATGTGGTGGTGGCGCGATTGCCGTGGCGCTCGCCAAGTTGCGCCCGGACGCCGTCATCTGGGCGGTCGATGTCAACGAACGAGCCCTCGAGGTGACGCGGCGAAGCGTCGAGCTCAACGCCCTCGGCAATGTTCGCGTTGCATCACCGAGCGAGGTTCCCAGTGAACTGCAGTTCGACGCAATCTGGTCGAACCCCCCGATACGAGTCGGCAAGGATGAGTTGCACCGTTTGTTGCGTGAGTGGCTCGCGCGACTCACCGACGGCGGAACCGCCGATCTTGTGGTGCACAAGAATCTCGGCTCGGACTCGCTCGCCAAGTGGCTCGCGAATGAAGGCTTCTCAGTCGATCGGCGCGCCAGTAAACAGGGCTACAGGATCCTGCACCTCGTTCGCGCGTGACCTCATGCGCGTGCCGGGTCAACTGCGATTCGAACCCGCTTTTTACCCTTCGGCACGCCCATCAAGGCCTCACTGAGCGTCTCCCACGACGACGCGCGTACGAGTGCGTGATCATCACCGCCGGACACTTCCACCAACAACGAAGCCCGCAGGTGCTCGACCACATCGGTCAGACCGGGCCCGCTCACTTCAGCCAGCGCCCCGAACGGTGGTAGCCGCAATCGTTCGCGTCGAGCCGTCTCGGCCGCAACGTGATTCGAGAGATCACCGGTCGCGAGACCGACGAGTAATTCGTGATTCGGAACCGATGTCTGCACCATGAGCTCGCCACCCGAACCGGTGCCGCTCGGCGCCACGAGCCGCGCACCGTGAGCGAGGAGGTCGAGTGCCTGCTCGCTGGCACGAAATCGAGGTGCGAGCAACTCGGCATCGATATCGAGGAACACCACGACATCGGCCTTGTCGAGTCGATGCAGCACCGCTTCGGTGCCGACGAACACCGACACCTTCGGGTCGAGGGCCTCGGTGCTCGGCTTCACTTCTTGCACCGGTCGTCCGGCTGCGGCCTCCAGCTCGTCGCGTAGTCGCGAGATGCCGATGCGAATCGAACGCATCTTCTGCGAACCGCACACCGAACACACCACTGGTCGACGCGTACCGCACCGACCGCACTCGAGGTGGTGCTCGTCGGGTTGTGCGACGCCAGCCTCGCAATTCTCACAACGAGCGACGGCCCTGCAGGCGTCACACGCCACTGCACGGGCGCGCCCCTTTACGTTCAGCACACAGACCACCCGCTTGCGATGGTCGCGCAGCACCTCGACGAGTGCCGATGTCACCAGCGACGAGGCCCAGCGCTCGTCGCTGTTTCGATCGATGATGCGCACGGTGGGCCAGGCAGTTGCGTCGGAGGAATCGACGACCCGATCCCCCGCCCACACTCGTGCCGCGACGGTCGGCACCGGAGAGACGAGCAGGCATGGGATGCCCAGCCGCTCGGCACGGGCAACTACGACGTCGCGCGCGTGCCACGTCGGAGCACGCTCTTCTTGAAGCGTGTCGTCGTGTTCGTCAATGACGACGATCGACGACAGGCTCGGCACCGACGCCCACGCGGCCGACCGCGCACCCACCACGACGTCGACACCAGATGCAGCAGCAACCCACTCGTCCGGATACATCGCCGTCGTTTTGCCACGGCGGCGACACTCGGCGGCCAACTTTCTTGCACGCGCCAGCGTCGGGGCCACCACAATGCATGGCCCGCGGGTGATGGCGACCTCGACTACCTCCATCGCCGATGATGCCGGCCCGACGCGTACCAACCCTCCGCCGTGCGCCAACAACGCACCGACGTTCGATTGCGGCACCGACGTTGACGTGGTCGACCGGCGCACTGCGGTGAGTCGCGGCACACGATTGGTGGGTGAGGCCGATACGAAGAACGGACGACGACGCGACGCCCACCGCACCGCCGCCCACTCGATGAGCGCGACGACTTCTTCCGACGGACCGATCGATGTCACTTTGGTGAGCGGCAATAGTTTCGCCGCATCGACCTGACTCTCATCGTGGTCGATCACGGCCATCACCCAACCGGGCACTTCGCGACGGTGCAAGGGCACGCGCACGCGCGAACCCACGACGACATGCGAACCGAGGTTGTCGGGAATCGCGTAGTCGAATGGCTTGTCGACACCGGTGACATCGACGACCACCCGGGCAATACGCGTCACAGCACCTACGAGAGTAGGCGCGCGATGTTCTAGAGCTTGGCCGCTTTCCTGAACGCGTCGAGTCGTGACAACTGCTCCCACGTGAACTCGGGCGCGGTTCGGCCGAAGTGGCCGTAGGCGGCGGTCTTGCGATAGATCGAGCGCTTCAAGTCAAGGTCACGAACGATTGCCGCAGGTCGCAGGTCGAACGTGTCGCGTACGGCCTGCTCAATCTTCGTTTCGTCGATCTTGTTCGTGCCGAACGTCTCGACGAGGATGCTGACCGGCTGGGCCATGCCGATGGCGTAGGCCACCTGCACTTCACACCTGCGAGCAGCACCTGAGGCAACGACGTGTTTGGCCACCCAACGAGCCGCGTACGCAGCCGAACGGTCGACCTTTGACGGATCCTTGCCGCTGAAGGCGCCACCACCGTGACGGCCCATGCCACCGTAGGTATCGACGATGATCTTGCGGCCGGTGAGGCCGGTGTCGGCGTGCGGTCCGCCCTTTACGAATTCCCCGGTCGGGTTCACGTACACCGCGTAATCATCTTTGGCGAACTTGGCCGGCACCATCGGTCGGATGACTTGTTCGATGAGGTCGGGTCGGATCACCGTGTCGCGCGCAATACCATCGGCATGCTGGGTGCTGATCAGTACGGTTCGCAAACGAACCGGCAGACCATCTTCGTAGTCGAAGGTGACCTGTGTCTTGCCGTCGGGACGAAGATACGGAACCGCTCCCGACTTTCGCACTTCGGTGAGCTGCTCGGCGAGACGATGTGCAAGGAAGATGGGAAGCGGCATGAGCTCTTCGGTTTCATCGCAGGCGTAACCGAACATCATTCCTTGGTCGCCAGCGCCCTGGGCGTTGAGACGATCCTCGCCGCTCTTGCCGACACGAACTTCTTCGCTCTTGTCGACGCCCATCGCGATGTCGCTCGACTGTTCGTCGATGCTGATGATCACGCCGCAGGTGTTGCCGTCAAAGCCGTACGCCGCGTTGTCGTAACCAATTTCTTTGATGGTGTTTCGGGCGAGCTTGGGGATGTCGACGTACGCCGACGTTGTGATCTCACCGGCAACGACGCACAACCCGGTTGTGAGCAGCGTTTCGCACGCGACTCGTCCGTTGGGGTCTTCGGCGAGGATGGCATCGAGCACCGAGTCGCTGATCTGGTCGGCCATCTTGTCGGGATGACCCTCGGTGACACTCTCCGAGGTAAACGTGTACTTGCGCGACATGCGGGCCGCTTACTCGGCCTGGGCTTCGGCTTCTTCCGAAGCGGCGAGGGCGTTGGCCTCGTCTTCTTGACGCTGCAATTCGGCGATCTCGGCGCGAATCTCATCGAGGGTCTTCGGAACGAAGCGCACCTTGTCGGCGGCGATCTCTTCGAATGCCACGGACAGGTGCTTGGTGCTGACGGTCTCGACGGTTGGTCCGACGACCTCACTGGTCTTCAAGTTGCCGAAGTACTCGGTGATCTCACGTGCACGCTTTGCTGCGAGCGTCACGAGACTGAACTTCGACTTTGTGCGATCCATCAGTTGCTCGATCGCCGGGGCCATCATCGAGTTGTCGGGCTTCGTGGTCACATGACTCCTTAGAGCGGGACGGTATTCGGACAGGGGTGGGCCTGAACGGTGAATTCAGGACCCCTAGATGCTAGCGGAATGACGCGCTTTTTCGATGACAGCGAGCATCTCTGCGACGGTCGAAGCGAGGTGCTGATTGACGATGACATGGTCGGCCAGTGCCATTCCCACGGGTTCTTCTTCCTCTGCCTTGCGCAGCCGTTGGTCGACCTTGCGCTCATCGTCGCCACGAGCGTTCAACCTGGCGCGTTGTTCCTCGCGGGACGGTGGCAGAACGAAGATCAGCACCGCCTGCGGGTGTTGCTGCTTCACCTGACTGGCACCATCCACCTCGATCTCGAGCACGATGTCCTTGCCCTCCGGCGGCATGGGCTGCGGAGTGCCGTAGTAGTTCCCCAAGAAATTCGTCCACTCGAGGAACCCTCCCGCATCGATGTGCGCTTCGAACTCGGCGCGTGACACGAAGTTGTACGCATCCGACGACTCACCCGGGCGACGCTCGCGCGTGGTCCACGACCGGCTCAGCCAGAGTCCGGCATCACGCTTCATCAACTCGCCGACGAGAGTGCTCTTTCCCACACCGCCGGGGCCGGAAACGACGAAGATGAGTCCGCTCACTGCAGCGCCTCCACCAACTTGCTCTGCACATCCACCGGCACCTGGTTAACGCGCGTGCGCTCACCGCAGCCGTGCTCGGCAAGCACGCGGCGCGCTCGCACCTTTCCGACGCCAGGTAGCGCCTCGGCAAGCTTGACGAGGTACACCATGCCGGTGGCTTGGTCACTCACCGATCGTTCGAACACCTGGGCGAGGGTGCTGCGACCCTCGGTGACATCGGCGATCACGGCTTCCAGTCGTTGCCGAAGCTGCACGAGTTCTGCGAGTACTTCGTCGCGATGAGGCGCGCGTTGAGAGGGCGTCGCGCGGTGCTCTGCAGTCTCTGGCAACACTGCCATAGAGAAATGCTAGTGCGCCACCGACACGATCTCGTCCCACGATTGCACTCCCCTGCGCCGTGCCCAGCGATGCATGTCACGCTGCACCTTCGCAGTTGCGCGCGGGTCGGCGAAGTTCGCGGTGCCAATCTGCACGGCATTGGCGCCCGCCATCATCAATTCGATGGCGTGGTCGGCATGCGCGACACCACCCACTCCCACGATGGGAATCCGTGGGTGTGCTGCCCGAACGTCGTACACGCTGCGAACCGCTACGGCATGGATCGCCGATCCACTGAGCCCACCGCCACCGTTGCCGAGCACCGTTCGCCGCGATTCGATGTCGATGTGCATGCCCAACACCGTGTTGACGAGCACCACGGCGTCGGCCCCCGACGATGCGGCGACTCCGGCGATTTCGACGAGTCGATCGGTGTTGGGGCTGAGCTTGGCCCAGATCGGTGTCGATGGCAGCGCGCGACGCACCTGCGACAGCACGCGCGCAGTCTGTGCGGCATCGTGTGCAAACATCTGCCGGGCGTGATCGAGATTCGGGCACGACAGATTCACCTCGACCGCGACGAGCTGGGAAGCGACTTCAGCAAGGCCTCGAGCCGCCACCTCATACTCACCCTCACGGAATCCCCAGATGCTCGCCACAACTCGGGCGCGCCGTGCGCGCAACCGCGGGAGATCGTCACGAATCCACGCCTCGGTACCGCGACCTTGCAGACCAACGGCATTGATCATCCCCCCGTCGACGGCATGCAGTCGCGGCGCCTTGTTGCCTTGCCACTCGAACGACGCCATCGACTTCACCACCACCGCACCAATCGTCGAGAGGTCGACGTATGCCGACAACTCGTCGGAGTGCCCGGCAGTACCCGACGCCGCAATGATCGGGCTCGGCAGCACGACCGACCCGATGCGCGCCGACCAGTTGGTCACGACGACTTCCCGTGATACTCCTGCAACGACCGAATGCCGAGTGGCACGTCTCGTCGTTCCTTCATTCCCTGCACCGCGGCCCGTGCTGCGCGCACCGTCGTGACGAGCGGAATGCCGTTCACGTTCGCCGCCTTGCGTATTGCTTCTCCATCGCGATGGGTTCCCGAATCTTGCGGAGTGTTGATGACGAAGGCGATCTCGCGACGTTCGATGAGATCGACGGCGTCGTCGATTCGGCTCGAGCGCTGTGACACCTTGCCGACTACCCGCTCGACGTCGACTCCGCCGTCAGTCAACGTGCGCGCAGTTCCTTCGGTGGCCACGAGCGTGCAACCAACGTCGCATAGCGCCCTTCCCAACTCGACTGCCGCCGACTTGTCACGGTCATTGAGCGAGACGAAGACGCGTCCACCCGTCGGCAATTCCGTGCCGGCCGCCGACTCGGCCTTGATGAAGGCGCGACCAAAGGTCGAGTCGATGCCCATCACTTCTCCGGTGGATCGCATCTCGGGCCCCAGGGCCGTGTCGACCTCGGGGAACCTGTTGAACGGCAGTACGGCTTCCTTCACGCTCACGTGTCCGACCGCCGGCGCGCGCACCAATCCTTCGACGCGAAGTTGGGCGAGGGTGGCGCCGAGCATCACTCGACTTGCCACCATCGCGAGCGGTACCCCGGTGGCTTTCGCGACGAATGGCACCGTGCGGCTGGCGCGTGGATTCGCCTCGATCACGTACACCTTGCCGTCGGCCACGGCGAACTGCACGTTGATGAGGCCGCGCACATCCAATGCGTCGGCAATCTTGCGAACGGCATCCTCGATTGCCTGCACCGCGTCGTCGGGCAGGTTCTGAGGAGGCAATGCACACGCCGAGTCGCCCGAGTGGATGCCGGCTTCCTCCACGTGCTCCATGACGCCACCGATGAGCACCTCACCCGTCGCATCTCGAATCGCATCGACATCGACCTCGGTGGCTCCCTGCAAGAACCGGTCGATGAGTACCGGGCGACTGGCCGACAACCCACCCTCGCGACCGAGTGAACCGAAGCGCTCCATCTCCGCCATGGCATCGGCGAGTTGTGCGTCGTCGTGCACGATGCGCATGGCTCGTCCGCCTAGCACGTAACTCGGGCGCACCAGCACCGGATACCCGGTCTTGGCGGTAACCGCGCGGGCGCCTGCGAGATCAGTCGCAGTGGCACCCGGGGGCTGTGCGATGCCGAGACGATCACACAGCGCATTCCACTGCTCACGATCCTCGGCGACGTCGATCGACGCAGGCGAGGTTCCGGCGACGAGTTCGGCAGGAATGGTTGCGGCCAGCTTGAGCGGCGTCTGACCACCGAGCGACACGATGATCTTCGGGGGTTTGCCGGCCGCCTTGGTCTCGGCGGCGATGACGTTCAGCACGTCCTCGGTCGTCAGAGGCTCGAAGTACAGGCGATCCGACGTGTCGTAGTCGGTCGAGACCGTCTCGGGGTTGCAGTTCAACATGACGGTTTCGTAGCCGGCGTCACGCAACGCGAAACTGGCATGCACACAGCAGTAGTCGAACTCGATGCCCTGACCGATGCGGTTGGGACCGCTTCCGAGGATGATGACGCGATCCTTCGTGGACGGTCGCACCTCCGACTCGTCTTCGTACGTCGAGTAAAAATACGGGGTCTCGGCAGCAAACTCAGCGCTGCAAGTGTCGACGGACTTGAACGTCGGCACCACTCCAGCACCCTCCCGTGCGCGACGCACCTCCGACTCGTCGATCTTCCACAGCCACGCCAGCTGGGCATCGCTGAAGCCGAGCCGCTTGGCCCGCTTCCAAGCCCGATGATCGAGCGACGCAACCGACGCCGTGGCGAGTTGTTCGCGTTCTTCGCAGATCGCCTTCATCTGATCGAGGAACCACGGGTCAATCGCCGAGGCCTTGTACAACGCTTCGATTGCAATTCCGCGACGGATGCACTCCCCGACTTGGAAGATGCGATCCGGCGTCGGTATGGCTATCGCCGCCAGCAACGTTGCGTCGTCGAGCGATTCGTAGTTCCTCTCGGCGGCGTCGCAGTTGAGTCCGGCTCGGCCGATCTCCAGCGAACGCAACGCCTTCTGCAGGCTCTCCGGAAAGGTCCGACCAATCGCCATTGCTTCACCGACGCTGCGCATCTGCGTGCTGAGCACGTTGCTCGCCCCGTCGAACTTCTCGAACGCCCACCGCGGCACCTTGGTGACGACGTAGTCGATCGTCGGCTCGAAACTCGCGGGCGTCTTCTTCGTGATGTCGTTGGCGATCTCGTCGAGCGTGTAGCCGACGGCGAGCTTGGCTGCGATCTTGGCAATTGGGAAGCCCGTTGCTTTCGACGCGAGTGCCGACGAGCGCGACACCCTCGGATTCATCTCGATGACCACCTGTTCACCGGTCTTCGGATTGACGGCGAACTGCACGTTCGATCCGCCGGTTTCCACACCGACACGGCGGATGCACGCGAACGCCGCGTTACGCATCTCCTGGTATTCGACATCGGAAAGCGTCATCGCAGGTGCAACGGTGATCGAGTCACCGGTGTGCACGCCCATCGCGTCGACGTTCTCGATCGAGCAGATGATCACGCAGTTGTCGGCTCGGTCACGCATGACCTCGAGTTCGTATTCCTTCCAGCCCTTGATCTAGGTCTCGAGCAACACCTCGTTGATCGGGCTGGCCGCGAGGCCGTTGGCGACGATCTGTCTGAATTCGTCCATGTCGTTGGCGATGCCGGTACCGCGGCCTCCGAGGATGTACGCCGGGCGGATGATCACTGGCAGTTTGATCTTCTTCAGCACCGCCTCGGCCTCGTCGACCGAATGGGCGATGCCGCTCTTGGGCACCTTCAAACCGATTTCAATCATCGCCTCCTTGAACTTCTCACGATCCTCGGCCGTCGCGATCGCTTCAGCGTTCGCACCAATCAACTCGGGGGTTCCCGGAACACCGACGGCTCCCCGCTCAAACAGCGCCATCGCGAGATTCAACGCCGTTTGTCCGCCGAGCGTCGGCAGCACTGCGTCGGGCTTCTCGCGTTCGATGATGGCTGCGAGCACATCGGGGGTGAGGGGTTCGATGTACGTGCGATCGGCAAAGTCGGGATCCGTCATTATCGTTGCCGGGTTCGAGTTGGCAAGGATCACCCGATACCCCTCCGCCTTCAACACGCGGCACGCTTGAGTGCCCGAGTAGTCGAACTCACATGCCTGGCCGATGACGATCGGTCCCGACCCGATCACGAGGATGCTGTGCAGATCGTTGCGGCGCGGCACTGCTATCTCGTTTCCGTCATCAACTCGGCGAATCTCGCAAACAAGTAACGAGAATCGTGAGGTCCGGGTCCGGCTTCGGGGTGGTATTGCACGCTGAAGGCGCGCTTGCCTCGCACCCGCATGCCTTCGTTGGTGTTGTCGTTGAGGTTCACGTGCGTGACGGCGACCTTGTCGGCAATCGACTCCGGATCCACGCAGAAGTTGTGGTTCTGCGATGTGATCTCCACCTTGCCGGTGTGGATGTCACGAACGGGATGATTTGCGCCGTGATGCCCGAACGGCAGCTTGAAGGTGCGACCACCCAATGCCAACCCCAGCAACTGATGGCCGAGGCAGATGCCAAAGATCGGCACGTCGGCAGCCAGCAACTCGCGGATGATTTCCGGGGCCTGCAACACCATCTCCGGGTCCCCTGGTCCGTTGGAAAGGAACACTCCATCGGGCTGACGAGCCAGCACCTCGGCCGCCGGGGTTCGCGCCGGCACGACATGTACGTCTGCAATCTCGGAGAGACAGCGAAGAATCGTCGACTTGATTCCGAAGTCGTACGCCACGACACTGAACGGCTTCACACCCTTCGGAGCCGTGTTCTTCACGTCATAGGGCGCCACCGTGGTCACCTGCGCCACCAGATTGCGACCCGCAGTCCCTTTCTCCTTGGCCAGCGCATCGCGCAATGTGGATTCGTCGGCGGTGCCGAACGCCCCGAGCATCGCTCCGGAGTCGCGCAAGATACGCGTGAGGCGACGCGTGTCGATGGCGGCAATGCCGGCCAGATGGTGTCCGCGCAGGAACACCTCGAGCGGCTCGTCGCTTCGCCAGTTGCTGCGGCGTCTCGCCATCTCACGAATGATCACTCCGCGTGCATGCAGCTTGTCGGCTTCATTGTCATGGCGAGAGATGCCGTAGTTGCCGATGTGCGGCGTGGTGAAAGTGATGATTTGGCCGGCATAGCTCGGGTCGGTGAGCACTTCCTGATAGCCGCTCAACCCGGTGTGGAACACCACCTCACCCGATGCAACGGGAAGGTCGGCACCGATGGCCTCTCCTTCAAAGACGCTGCCGTCCGCAAGCACGAGCTGTGCGTGACGAATGGTCATCGCTGTGCCACGCCATCGAACACGGTGAAGGCTCCGTTGAACATGGTGTGTCGCACCTTGCCACGCAACGTCATCCCGACGTATGGCGTGTTTCGACTCTTGCTCGCGAGCTGCTCGGGTTCGACCATCCATTCGACCCGCGGGTCAAAGACGACGAGGTTCGCCGGTGCCCCTGCTTCGATGTCGCGGCCGTGGCGGTCGCTGATGCCGGCGATCTTCGCGGGGTTGATTGACATCAACCTCACCAGCTTCACGAGGTCGATTTGCAATGCGCCAAGTGCCACGCCGAGCGCCGTTTCGAGCCCGAGCATTCCGGGTGGCGCCTGGTCGAGCGACAACTCCTTGTCACGCCGAGGATGAGGCGCATGGTCGGTGGCAATCGCGTCGATCGTGCCGTCACTCACCCCGTCGCGCAGCGCGGCGATGTCGGCCGGAGATCGCAGCGGTGGATTCACCTTGTACACGGTGTCGAATGTGGCGAGTCGAGTCTCGTCGAGTGACAGGTGGTGCGGAGTCACCTCCGCGGTTACCGGTAGGCCGTCACGCTTGGCTTCACGAACGAGTTGCACACTGCGCGCCGTCGAAAGATGCAGAAAGTGCACCCGCGCCCCGGTGAGTCGGGCGAGCTCGATGTCGCGGAACACCATGAGTTCTTCGGCAATCGACGGCCACCCAGGCAGACCGAGGGTGGTGCAACATTGACACTCGTTCATCACTGCACCCTTGGTCAGGCTCGACACCTCGCAATGCTGTGCGAGGGTGACACCGAGACCTCGCGCGTATTCCATCGCACGACGCATCAACAGCTCGTCCTGCACACCTTTGCCGTCGTCGGTGAACAACCGAACGCCGGCTGCCGCGAGTTCGGCCATCGGCGCGAGCGCCTCGCCTTTGCGACCGAGCGTGATGCAACCGCTGGGCACCACTTCGACGAGCCCGGCTCGCTTTCCCTGTTCGCGCACGAAGTCGATCACGGCAGCACTGTCCTGCGGTGGGTCGGTGTTCGGCATCGCCACCAACGCGGTGTAGCCACCTCGCGCCCCCGCTCGACTGCCAGTTTCGATCGTTTCGGCTTCTTCTTTCCCGGGTTCACGCAAGTGGGCATGCAGGTCGACGAAACCCGGTGACACGACGCATCCTGTCACATCGACGAGTCGACCATCGGTGAGTGATTCGCCCACCTCGACGACGACACCGCCCTCGATAGCGACGTTGGTCTTCCTCTCACCGCGCGAATCGACGACGGTGCCACCCTGCAAGACGGTGCGAGTCACGACGCCACCTGCTGCAAGTTGGCGGCCGACGATTCGCCGGCCAGCAAGTCGAACAGCACCGCCATGCGAACCGAGACTCCGTTGGCGACCTGCTTGTGAATGAGCGAGTTGGGCAATGCCGAGGGGTCGATCAGCATCTCCACTCCGCGGTTCATCGGCCCGGGATGCATGATCACCGCATGCGGCGGAAGCTTTGCCGCGCGCACCGCATCGAGACCGTACGACTCGGCGTACTCGCGCAGATTCGGCACATGGCCCTGCGACATTCGCTCGCTCTGCAACCGCAGCATGTACAAGATGTCGGTTCGCGCGAGCACGTCATCCAATCGATACGACACGCTCACCGGCCAATGCGACACATCCGGTGGAAGCAGCGTCGGTGGGGCCACCAGCACCACGTCGGCGCCGAGCATGCTGAATGCCTCCACGTTGCTGCGGGCCACGCGACTGTGCTTGATGTCCCCCACGATCGTGATCGTGAGACCGTCGAAGCGCTCCTTGCCGAGAGCCTCACGAACCGTGAAGCAATCGACGAGCGCTTGCGTCGGATGTTGGTGCCATCCGTCGCCCGCATTCACGACGGACGCGTTCGTCCATTGACTGATCTGCCATGGAATTCCCGTCGACTTGTGTCGCACGACGAAGGCGTCGATTCCCATATCCGTGATCGTCTCGACGGTGTCGCGAAGACTCTCCCCTTTGTTGACGCTCGAGGTCGAGACACTGAACGTCATCGTGTCTGCCGAGAGTCGCTTCGCGGCCGTCTCGAACGACAGTCGAGTGCGGGTGGAGTCCTCAAAGAACAGACTCACCACCGTGCGCCCGCGCAGGGCCGGCACCTTCGGCACCGGTCGCCGATTCACTTCGACCATGTGGTTGGTGAGTTCGAGCAGGCGCTGCAGACCGTTCGCCCCAAGCTCGCCGATGCTGCGCAGGTGCTTCATTGGTCACCCCTTGCCGTGATGACGACGCCGTCGGCAGTTGCACGAACATCGTCGTCGAGTCGTGTCGGCAAGTTCTTTCCGACGTAGTCGGGCCGTATCGGAAGCTCACGATGACCGCGGTCGACCAACACGGCGAGTTGCACCGACCTCGGTCGACCGTAGGCGTTGATGCCCTCGAGTGCGGCGCGCACGGTGCGCCCGGTGTACAGCACGTCATCAACGAGCACGACCGTGGTGCCGTCGACATCGAACGTGATGTTGCTGATGGCGCCGGGCACGACGGGTCGCAAGCCAATGTCATCGCGATGCATGCTGACATCGATGTATCCGACGGGCACTTTCGCCTGCGGCTCGATGGCGTTGATCGCCGTACCGATTGCATCGGCCAGCCAGGCACCGCCCCGCTGCAGTCCGACGAGTGCGAGCTTGTCGCCGCCCTGCTGACGTTCGAGGATTTCATGAGCGATGCGGGTCACTGCGCGTCTGACGTCGTCGGCCGACATCACGTTGTTGCTCACGTCGTTCTCCTGCCGTTCGAGCCTCACGGGACTCGTTTGACGGTCGCCTCAGCGTACTCGTTCGTACACCGTCCACCAGTCATTGCCGTAGACGACCTCAAAGAAGAGGCGCTCGGATTGCCAATCGACCGCGGCTTCGCCCTCGAGCTCGCGCGGAAGGATCACGAACTGCACCTCTTGAGCGAAGGGCAAGCGGTCACCCTTGGCGAATACGTCGGGGCCATAGAGCACCCGTCGGTACGGCGTGGGGAACACATAAATGCGTTCTCGTCGCGCCATGTGCGCAGTCAGCGTGTGGTACGCCGAGACCACGGCGTCATCAGGCACGCGGTTGATGGCCTCGTGCGCGGCCTCCACGGCGGGGTGCGCCGGTGTCCAGCGCGGAATCTCCACTCGCATGAGTGGCAGAGGGGTCCAGAGGTAGGCACATACGACGCTGCCGACCAGCACTGCAGAAACAAACCACACGCGGAGATGCTCGGCGACCCTCGAGATGCCGTACATCGCCCCGATCACCATGATCGGAACGAACTGCACGGCGTAGTGGTACTCGATCTGGCTTTGATACCAGAACGTGCTGACGAGATTGGAGAGCAGCGGCAGCGCACCCAGCAGTGCAATTTCCGGACGTAGCAGGGCGACGAACCCGACGGGTGCAAGCAGTTGCAGCAAATACAGCGGGCGCTCCCCCGACACCAGGTGCGCGATCAATTTGTCCGGACGCGTCAGTGCGGTCCGCAACAAGCCGCCGAAACCGCCGAATGGCAGTCGCCATTCGTTGCGATACGGCACACCGACGATGCCCCGCATCACCGCAAAGAGCAGCAGCAGACAGACCCAGACCGACCCGAACACGGTGATCAGTCCGATCTTCTTGTCGCGACGCAGTGCCACCCAGGCACCCAGCGCAACGACGAAGAGTGCGGTGTCCTCCTTGACCATGAGGATGAGCACCGTTGCAACCACGTACTGAACCCATTTGTACGCGAGCGCCGCATAGATCGCCCAGGCGATGAGCGGCGCCAGCGCGGCGTCGGGATGGAAGTTCTCCATGCCCGTGTAGGTGAGTGCAGGATGCAAGAGGTACGCCGCAACCGCGACGCACGACATCGGTAGCGATTCAACGAGGAGTCGCGCCGACTTCCACACCGGAAGAGCACCGATACCGAGCGCCAGCGCTTGAACGACGAACAGCAGGCCCGTCGATCCGATCACCCAGTACAGCGGCACGAGCGGCAGGAGGATGAACGACGTGTGGTCACCGAACAGGTTCCGCCCCATGAGGGTGACGAACGGAGCCTTGCCCTGCGACAACAGCCAGATGCCCTGGTCGTAGAGACCGAAGTCGTAGGCCGAGGTGCCGAGCCCGAAGTGATCACGAGTCGTGCGGAAGGTGAGCCATGTCGTGTACGCGACCGTCAGGACGATCGCGACCGCATGCCATACGGTGACGAGTGCCAGACGCTGTCGCGACACTTCGAGCACCCGGCGCAGGTCGTCAGCCATGACGCCGTTCTAGTCGGTAATGCTCCGAATTGGAATACAGCCCCTCGCTAGGCGCGTACGGACCTGGCGATGGCCGACAACATGCCGTTGACGAATCTGCCCGAATCGTCGGTGCCATAGCGCTTGGCTAGCCCAACCGCCTCGTCGATGATTACCGCCGTCGGCGTATCGGCCCTACCGATGAGTTCGAAGGTGGCGATTCGTAGCACGTTGCGGTCGGTGGTCGCCATGCGGTCGATCGACCACGAGTGACTGTGGCTTGCGATGATCTCGTCGATTCGACCCCGGTTGGCCGCAACTCCGTCGATCAGCGCGGTGGTGAGTGCATCGAGTGGCACGAGAATTCGCGAAGTGACCTCGCTCGGTTGCTCCCCGCGGACATCCGACTCAAACAGCACGTTGAGCGCACGCTCACGTGCATCGGAACGCGGATCGAAGTCGCGGTTCCAATCGTCCTCGTCCGACGCAACGACGTCATCGCGCTGTTCGTCGGTCACGGGCGAACGCCGTCAGACTCTCGTGATGTAGTCACCCGTTCGGGTGTCAACCTTCACCTTGTCGCCGATGTTCACAAAGAGCGGCACCTGAATGACCTTGCCGGTCTGCAGTGTCGCGGGCTTGCGCGCACCCGAGACTCGGTCGCCCTGAATGCCGGGCTCGGTCTGGGAGATGGTCAACTCGACGGACGCCGGGATTTCGACTGCAACGATCTCGGTTCCGTAGAGCGCGATTTGGGCGGTCGCCGACTCGATCAGGTAGTCGGCTGCTTCCCCGAGCGCAGCCGGGTTCACGTTGATCTGTTCGTAGGTGTCGGTGTCCATGAACACGAAGTCATCACCCTCTTTGTAGAGGAACTGCATGTCACGACGGTCAATCACCGCCTGCTCGACCCGCACACCGGCGTTGAACGTGCGTTCAATGACCGCACCCGTGCGCATGTTGCGCAGTTTGGTGCGCACGAAAGCCCCGCCCTTACCGGGCTTCACGTGTTGGAACTCGACGACGTTGAACAGACCCTTGTCGAGCTCGAGCGTGATGCCGTTCCTTAGTTCGTTGGTGCTAATTGCTGGCACGATAAATCCTTTGGTGTTCCGGTGAGTATGTCGCAGCCGGTGTCAGTGACGACCACGAGGTCCTCAATACGCACACCGCCGAGCCCTTCACGATAGACGCCAGGTTCAACGGTCACTACTTCACCGCTCTGGAGTGGCTCGGGCATCCCCGTCCGCACCCAGGGCTGCTCGTGAATCTGCAATCCAACTCCATGACCGGTGGAGTGAATGAACTCGCTGCCGAACCCGGCATCGACGATGATGTCGCGACACACCTTGTCGACATCCCCTGCCGTCATCCCGGCGCGCACGGCAGCCAGACCGGCCAGCTGTGATTCGCGCACCACGTCGTGCATCCTCCGCAGGACGGGGTCGACGTCCCCGATCACATAGGTACGCGTCATGTCGGAGTGGTAACCATCGACGAGGCCACCCACGTCGATGACCACGAGGTGCCCTTCCTCTATCACGGTGGACGTTGGTCGATGATGCGGACGCGCTCCATTGGCACCCGTCGCCACGATCGTGTCGTAGCTCGGGCCGTCGGCACCGTGTCGGCGCATGCGGTATTCGAGTTCGTCCCGCACGTCGCGCTCGGTAGGACGATTCGACATCATCGGTATGCAGTCGGCCAGGGCGGCGTCGGTGCACGCCGCCGCGCGACGCATGCGGGCGATCTCGGCGACGGACTTACGGCGTCGCAAGTGCGGCACGATTCCCCCGACCGACACGAGCCGTGCCGACGTTTGACTCTGCAACGTCTCGAATTGCGCGTGCGTGATCTCGGCAGGATCGATCGCCACGCGTTGCGAGGCCGCAAGCGATTTTTCCATTGCGTCGCGCAAGGCGGCGGCACTGGCTCCAACCACGACTCGTGCCGCTGCGCCAGAAGCCTGCAGTTGCGCGCGAGCCTGCTCGCCGTACCGTCCGTCGGTCACGAACACCATCTCGTCGGGTCGGACGATGAGCGTGCCCGCCGAACCGGTGAACCCAGTCAGCCAACGAATGTTGTTCAGATCGAACACCACGAGGGTGTCGGCACCTTTCACTTCGGCACCGTCAACGACTTCGTGACTTCGCTGCAACAGCTGCTCGCGTACGAGCGTGTCGCGCCCGGCGACCGATAGCGGTGGTAGCGCTGCAGTGAGCGCGGTGGACGCTGAAGCGTTGCTCATTGCTTCTCCAAGTGACGCACGAGCGCCTCAACACCGAGTGAGTACGACTCTCCGCCGAATCCCGCGACGGTACCGATTGCCACCGGCGCGATGACGCTCTCGTGACGCCATGGCTCGCGGGCCGCAGGGTTGGAAATGTGCACCTCCACCACCGGTACTCCGGCACTCTTCAGCGCATCGTGCAGGCTCCATGCAAAGTGCGTGAAGGCACCGGCGTTCAGCACGATGCCCCGGTACTTCGTCGGCGCGCCATGAACATGGGCAATGAGCGTCGCCAGATCATCCGTCTGCTCGCTGTCGACGGCATAGCCGTGCTGCTCGGCAGCAACGGTGGCTCGAGCAACGTGATCAGCAAGCGTCATCGTGCCGTAGATCGCAGGTTCGCGGGTTCCGAGCAAGTGCAGATTCGGCCCGTGCAGCAACAGGAGACGACCCTTAGCCGCAGGCATGCGAATCAGGGTACTGAGAGCGCGTCGAGCGCAGTGTTGACCGCCTGCTCGCTGACGCCGCGCACGGTCTCGATGCCGTCAGGACCATCGAGAACGAAGGTGAGCCCGTTCACCGCCTTTTTGTCGTGGCGCATGAGATCAATGAGTCGGTCGCGCTTGACCCCGCGTGGCACTTCGATCGAGAGCCCGTAGGCGCCGACGATCACTTCGTGGTGCTGTGCAACCCTCGTGTCATCGATGCGCCCCAGGGCATGCGCGAGGTACGCGTCGAACATCATGCCCACCGCAACGGCCTCGCCGTGCGCGATGACGAAGTCGGTGGCCGTCTCGAGTGCGTGTCCGAACGTGTGACCGTAGTTGAGCACTGCTCGACGCCCCGCCTCGCGTTCGTCCTGCCGAACGATCTCAGCCTTGATTGCAACGCAGCGCGCCACGCGCGCATCGAGGTCGAGGGCGAGCAGGTCGTCCCCCGTCAGAAAGTGGTATTTCGCCATCTCACCGCGACCGCAACGCTGCTCACGCTCCGGCAACGTCTCGAGGTGGTCGGTATCACAGATGACGCCGGTTGGTTGCCAGAACGCCCCGACCAGATTCTTTCCCGCAGCGATGTTGACCCCGGTCTTGCCGCCGATGGCCGCATCGATGATGCCGACGAGCGTCGTCGACACATGAATGATCCGAATACCTCGGTGCCACGAGGCAGCGACGAACCCTGCAACATCGGTGACCATTCCACCGCCGAGACCAATGACCAAATCGCCGCGGGTCATTCCGGCGACCGCGAACTCCTCGGAGATTCGCTCGACCGTCGCCAGCGTCTTGTAGCCCTCACCATTTCCGATGATGTGCTTGGTGACGGCAAGTCGTTTCGGGAGGTACCCGGAAATGTCGATCGGAATACCCGCCTGGGTCACGATTGCCACGCGCTGCACCGAGTCGGGAATCATCTCGGCGAGTTCGTTGATTGCACCGCGCCCCACGACGACGTCGTACGAACGTTCGTCGAGATCGACTCGCACGTGGTAGGTCATAGGATCCTCACCTTCAGTGTCAAGGCTTCGGCCTCGTCGACCACGTCAGCCACCGACTTGCCCGTGGTGTCGATACGTGCGTCGCACACCGACTGGTACAACCCTCGCCTCTCGCTCTCGAGTGCGACGAGCGCTGCCTCCGCTCCACCGTCGAGCAATGGGCGATGACCCGCGCCACTCACGCGTTGAGCCAAAGTTCGCGGCGGCGCATCAAGCCACACCGTCAACGTTGCCCGACCCTTGATTGCATCACGATTCGTATCCGACAGCACGCTCCCGCCGGCTGCCGCGATCACCACATCACCGGTGTGATTCAACGAGTCGGCAAGCGCCTGCGACTCAAGTTCGCGGAAGACCGCTTCCCCGTCCTGCTCGAACACCTCACGCACCGACTTGCCGGCCTTGGCAACCACCACTTCGTCGGTGTCGACGAAGTGAAATCCGAGACGTGATGCCAATCGTCGTCCAACCGTGGTCTTGCCGGATCCCATGAGTCCCACCAGCACGACGACACACGGCATGGTCAGGCGAGCGACTCACGGAATGCCGACGCGTTGCGCACGAACTCAGACACTGAGTCTCCGCCGAACTTCCGCTGGGCCTCGGCCGCCAGCACGAGTGCCACCATCGTCTCAGCCACCACGCCCATCGCCGGAACCGCCGTCACGTCGGTGCGCTCCTTGAAGCTCACCGTCTCTTCTTTCGACACGATGTCGACGGTCTTCAGCGTCGGTCGGTTGAGCGTCGACAGGGGCTTCATTGCGGCGCGAACGACGAGCAGTTCACCGGTGGTCATTCCGCCCTCGGTGCCGCCGGCCTTCGTCGACTCACGACGGTAAGCGCCGGTGGTCTCGTCCTAGGCAATCGCATCGTGTGCTTCACTGCCACGTCGCGCGGCGCCAGCAAAGCCGTCACCGATTTCTACGCCCTTCACGGCCTGAATGCTCATCACCGCCTGCGCCAACATTCCGTCGATCTTTCGGTCCCAATGCACGTGACTACCGAGGCCCACTGGCAGCCCGTAAGCCAGCACTTCGACGATGCCGCCCAGGCTGTCGCCATCCTTTGCGGCAGCTTCGATCTCCTCGATCATCTTCGCCTCGACCGATTTGTCAAAGCAGCGGACCGGCGAATCGTCGACACGAGCGAGGTCGGCCGGCGTGGGTCGGGCAGAGGCATCGCTCGACACCGAACCCATCGACACCACGTGCGAAACGATCTCGACGCCGATTTGCCGGAGCAAGAGTTTGGCGAGGGCGCCGGCAACCACCCGCGCGCTCGTCTCCCTGGCGCTCGCGCGCTCGAGTACGTCGCGCGCATCGACGAAGTCGTACTTCTGCATTCCTGCAAGGTCGGCATGTCCGGGACGGGGCTGCGTCAGAGGTTTCTTTGTGACACCTGGGTGCGGCGACATCTCTTCGTGCCAGACGTCGCTGCGAAACCATTCGGTGTTCTTGATCAGTACCGCGACCGGAGAACCGAGGGTGCGGCCGTGGCGGATTCCCCCGATCAGTTCGAACTCGTCCTGTTCGAATTTCTGACGGGGGCCACGACCAAAACCGAGTCGACGGCGCGCCAGTTCAGCGGCGAGATCGCCCGTCGTGACGGGCAGATTCGAAGGCAGCCCTTCGACGATCACCATCAGCGCCTGACCGTGACTCTCGCCGGCGGTCAAGTAGCGCAACATGCGCAACGAATTCTACCGTTGTGATTTCGCGAGCTCATCGAGCGCCGCGCTTCGCATCAGCGCGACATCGGGACGCCTGCCGAGCCACACCTCTTGCTGACGAGCAGCTTGCGCGCACAACATGTCGAGGCCGTCGACGATCGTGCAACCGCTGGCACGTGCCTCGCTCAGGAGTCGTGTCTCCAACGGGTGGTACACCGCATCGAGCACCGTGTGTCTCGCTGCGAGGGATGCCGTATCGAATGGCTTGGCGTCCGGCGCCACACCCGTCATTCCTTGTGGCGTGGTGTTCACGATGGTCGAACACTCGGTGACTCGTGCGATGTCGACGGCCTTCGTCGACCCGGGACGCACCGTGTTGCCGATGAGCACCGCCTCCTCAAGTCGAGCCGTCGTGCGGTTCGCAACCCGCACACGGGCCCCCACCCCGGCGAGCGAGGCGATCACCGATCGAGCAGTGGCACCCGCACCGACTACTGCCACGTTCGAGAGGTCGGCGCCAGCGCGAACGAGTGCGTCGACGCATCCGTCACCGTCGGTGTTGTAGCCGACGAGGCGTCCGTCCGACTCCCGCGCAACGGTGTTCACTGCGCGCACCAGCACCGCTCGGTGGTGCAACTCGTCAAGTGCCGACATCACCAACTCCTTGTGTGGCATCGTCACCGACAATCCGGCGATGCCGAGAACTCGCATTGCATCGATCGCCGCCACTGCATCTGCGGGCGCAACTTCGAATGCCGCATACACCCAGTCGTCGCCGCGCGCCGAGAACACGGCATTGTGTATCACCGGCGACAAACTGTGTTGCACCGGGCTGCCGATGACGGCGGCAATCTTCGTACGACTGGTCGGTGTCATGACTGGTCTGGAGGCGAGAACTGCAACATCACGGCAGGATTCCTGCGGCCTTGGCAGCGGCAACATTCTGCTCATGCAGTCGGTACGTGGTGGCAAAGGCGTGGCGCCCCTCGGAGTCAGAAAGTACGTAGAACAACAGTCGGCATTCGTCGCGCTTTTCGCGTCGATTCCGCGCCGTGCAAAGTGCATCATCATCGGCGGGATCCTCCGCGGGGTTCATCGCAGCAATGAGTGATGCCTCGCCGGGATTCGCAATCGGGGTCGGTGGTAGCCCCTTACGCAGATATACGTTGTACGGCGAGTCGGCACCCTTCAACTGGGCAAATGACGCACCTTCGGGCGCTCCGTAATACAGCGCCGCATCGACCTGCAGTTCAATGTCGAGTTCCAGACGATTGTGGATTACGCGCGAGACGAGCGCGCGCTCCTCGGCCACCTTCACTTCTTTCTCGATCAACGAGGCGATGATGATGATTTCGTACGGTGTACGACCCAGTCGTTGCGCGGCCACCTCGATGTCGTTGGACAACGCCCGTGATCGCATCTCCTCGAGCATGCGCGCGAGCACATCCTCTTCTGACTCGTACGACGCGATGCGATAGAGGGCCGGGAACAACAACCCTTCGTATGAAGTGACTCCTTCGGGACGGAACGGTGCCGCAAGTTCGTTGGTCGCGAGAACCGTCTCGACGTCGGCGGCGCTGAAACCTGGCACGTCTCGTTCGAGCCGGCTCGCGATCTGCCCGACGGTGAAGCCCTCGGGGAACACCACTTCGACTTCGGTTACCTGGTTGTCTGCCGCCGGACTGGACGACTGGTCGGTATCCACCTGCGTAACGAGGCTGCGAACCTGCCAACCTGCCCATGCCACGAACACCACGGCGACTGCCGCCAGGCCGAGCAGGATCTGCCGCGAGTACGTTCGCAGGTCAGGCAGCAGTCCGTCGACGTCGGCTTCATCCGTCGGTCGCACGCGGTCCCACGGGTCCTCGTTCCACGGGCGCTCGTCGTCCGCGCCATCAACCCGGTCCCCGCGCGGCACCATCACCTGTCTCCGGATGCGGTGCGTTGGTTACGCCGATGATCGATGAACGATTGCAGCATCACTGCCGCAGCCACCTTGTCGACGACTCGGCGTCGCGCATCGGCCTTCATCTCCATCTCCATGAGCGAGCGATCGGCGGTGACGGTAGTGAGACGCTCGTCATACAAGTGCACCGGCACCCCCACCGCCCGTTTCAGCTGCTCTGTTTCGTCGATAGCCGCTTGCGCTGCAGCAGTGACTTTGCTGCTCATGTTGAGTGGCAACCCTACGACGACGGCCTCTGCCTCGTATTCAGTGACGAGTGAGGCAATCTTTGCGTGGTCGTCAACGCGCGACTTTCCCCGCTGCACCACGGTGAGAGGAGTGGCGACTCGTTCTTCGGGGTCGCAGAGCGCCACACCGATGCGCTTTGATCCGAGGTCGAGCCCGAGACAGCGCATCACTTTCCGCGTCGTGCGGCCTCGACCGCTTTCGTGGCCGTTGTCAGAGCGTCGTCGAGCGCTGCGGGATTCTTTCCTCCTGCAGTAGCGATGTCACCCTTGCCGCCGCCACCACCGCCCACTTGCTTGGCTGCATCTTTGATGAGATCGCCGGCCTTGATACCGCTTGCAGGTGTCACGGCCGCCACGAGCGCGACGCCGCCCGAATCAGAAACACCGCCGAGCACGACCGCCTCGATGCCGTGCTTGCCGCGAACTGCGATCGCCAGGTCACGCAAATCAGCCGGGGCCAGACCGTCGACTCTCGCCACCAATGCTCCGTCGCTGGCTCGCGCTGCGAGTTCACCGGCCTGCGAACCGATTTGGGCCTGACGGAGTTTCTTCAACTCGTCGCTGAGCGCCTTCGACTGATCGACCGCTCGCTGTGCCGCCGCCACGATGTCGTCGGGTTTCGCACCGAGAACCTCGGCGGCACTTGCCAGGGTGGCGGTGACGTCGAGCATGTAGCGGACGGCGTGTTCACCGGTCAGTGCTTCGATGCGGCGCAAGTTCGAACCAATCGAACCTTCGCTCACCACCTTGATCGGGCCGATGTCGCCGGTTGCCGACACGTGCGTGCCACCGCACAGTTCGAGCGAATGGCCGGCTTCCAGCACTCGCACGGTGTCGCCGTACTTGTCACCGAAGAATGCAATGGCACCCTTCTCCGTCGCCGCCTGCTTCGACATCTCCGTTGCAGCGACTCGACTGTTCGCGAGCACCTCGGCGTTTGCCATCTGCTCGATTCGACGAATCTCGGCGGGGGTCACTGCGTCATAGTGGCTGAAGTCGAAACGCAAACGATCAGGGGCCACCAGTGATCCCGCTTGCTTCACATGGTCGCCGAGCACCTCGCGCAGCGCCCAGTGCAGCACGTGCGTGGCGGTGTGGTTTCGTCGAGTCGACGCTCGCGCCACTGAGTCGATCGTCGCCGTCACCTTGGCGCCGACCGCGAACGTGCCGCGGGTGATGCGCACCAGATGGCGACGAAGGCCCGGGGCCGCAAAGGTGGTGTCGATCACTTGCGCCGTGGCCGAGTCACCCACGATCGCGCCAGTGTCACCCACCTGTCCGCCGCTCTCGGCATAGAACGGGCTCGTGTCGAGGAAGATCTCGTGCACGCTCGAGCCATCTTCATGGTCGAACGGTCCGAGCACCGCGAGCACCTTCGCATCGGCGCTATCGCGTTCGTAGCCGATGAAGCTCGTTGCGCCGTATTGATCGACGAGCGCCTTGTACGCCGCAACACGTTGCGGGTCGGCGGCCTCGCTCTTGCGGGCGCTCTTTGCACGCTCGCGTTGCTGGTCCATCTCGCGTTCGAATCCCTCGGTGTCGATGCCGATTCCGCGCTCGCCGGCAATCTCCTGGGTCAGCTCGAGCGGAAATCCATACGTGTCATGCAACGTGAACGCCGCGGTACCACTGATCTTCTTCGACGATGAACCCATCTCGCTCTCGAGAATCGAAAGACCGTTGCGCAAGGTGGCGCGGAACTTCTCCTCTTCTCGGGTGATCACACCGAGGATGAAATCGCTGTTCGTCGCCAGTTCGGGATATGCGCCCTTCATGATCGACAGCGACGTGTCGACGAGCGAGGGCATGACGAGTTTTTCGCAACCGAGCAGGTACGCGTGACGAACGGCGCGACGGATGATGCGTCGCAGCACGTATCCGCGACCCTCGTTCGACGGGAAGACTCCGTCGTTGATCATCATCATCGACGACCGCGCGTGTTCGGCGAGCACCCGCAGACTGAAGCTCGGGCGATGTTCGTAGTCGCCAACGCGGTACTCCGCGCCGGTCAGACTGCGGCCGGTGTCGATGAGCGGCGACAACAAGTCGGTCTCCCAGATCGAATCGACTCCCTGCACCAACGTGAGGATGCGCTCGAATCCGGCACCCGTGTCGATGGAAGGACGCGGCAGACGGGAGCGCGACCCATCCTTGGCCTGGTTGTACTGCATGAAGACGAGGTTCCAGAACTCAAGGAATCGATCACCTGCTGGATCGTTCAGCGGTCCGCCGTCGGGGCCGAACGAACTGCCCCGGTCGATGTGGATTTCCGAACATGGTCCGCACGGTCCGACATCGCCCATCTGCCAGAAGTTGTCTTTGTCTCCGAGTCGCTGGATGCGGTCCATCGGCACTCCGACGACCTCGTGCCAAATCTGTTCCGCCTCGTCGTCGCTCTCGTGCACCGTGATCCAGAGGCGGTCACCATCGAAGCCGAATACTTCGGTGACGAGTTCCCATCCCCAGGGAATCGCTTTCTCCTTGAAGTAGTCGCCGAAACTGAAGTTGCCGAGCATCTCGAAGAACACGAGGTGACGCTTGGTGCGACCGACATCGTCGAGATCGTTGTGCTTGCCACCTGCACGCACGCACTTCTGCACACTGACCGCGCGGTCGTACGGAGCCGTTTCTTCGCCGACGAAATACGGTTTGAACGGCACCATGCCGGCAACCGTGAACATGATCGTCGGATCGAACGGAATGAGACTGGCCGACGGCACCACCGTGTGCTGCCGATCGGCAAAGAAACCAACGAAGGCGCGACGGAGATCGTCGGCCGTCTGAATCTTGGCGCGGGCCATCGCGCTACTCGAAGAGGTCGTCGCTCGCCGAGTCGCGCTTGCCGCTCGTGGCGCCGCCCACCGTGTCGGAGACCTTCTCTTTCACGGCGGTTACACGGTCGACGAGACCGTCAATGAACTGGTCGACCGACTCCTTGGTGGCGGCTTGGTCGGCTTGTCGGCGCAACCATCCGTAACCAAAGAGCGCTGCGAGAGCTCCGAGAGCGAACCAGAACAGTCGGCGAAACATCGTCATGAATCGTACCGCCGTGGCGCAACGATGGAGCCGTGCGGAGAATTCGTATCGCGCAGATGCTCCGGCACTTCGATCGATGCACCGCCAAGGAGGGCCTCGCGTGCGGCCTCGATGGCATCGGTCACCGCGCGACTCTTTGGTGCGCCGGAGAGGTGCATCACCGCGTGCGCGAGGTTGTACCGGGCCTCGGGTAGCCCGACGGTCTCCACGGCTTGAGCGGCGGCAACGGCCACGGTGAGCGCCGAGTCATCGGCAAGACCGACATCTTCACTGGCGAACACGATCAAACGACGAGCGATGAAACGCGGATCGTCGCCGGCTTCGATCATTCGCGCCAACCAGAACAGCGCCGCCTTTTCATCGGACGCGCGCATGCTCTTGATGAGCGCAGAGACGACGTCGTAGTGGTCGTTGCGGCCGTAGCGCAGGGCGCTGGTGGAGAGCGCAGCTTCGGCGTGCGCGACGGTTACGCGCTTGTCGGGCGCCAGCGCGATTGCAACTTCCAGCGAGGTGAGGGCCTGTCGCCCGTCACCACCACTCCGCTCGACGATGAGCGCCCGTGCAGCATCGTCGATCACCGCGTGCTCGGCGGTTGCTCCGCGATCGATGAGTTCACCGACTTCGTCGGCATTCAACGGCTCGAGACGCAACAAGGTGGAGCGACTACGCAATGGCGCATTGACCTCGAAGAACGGGTTCTCCGTTGTCGCTCCGATCAGCGTGATGAGTCCAGCCTCGACGGCCGGAAGCAGCGAGTCCTGCTGGGCGGCATTGAATCGATGAATCTCGTCGACGAACACGATGGTGCGACGCTGCTGCTCACCGAGGCGACGTTGTGCCGCATCGATGACTTCGCGGACGTCTTTTACACCCGATGTGACCGCCGAGAGCCGCACGAATTCACGCCGGGTTGCCGCGGCAATCACTTCGGCGATGGTGGTCTTGCCGATGCCGGGCGGCCCCCACAAGATGATCGACGACAACCGATCCGACTCGATCAACCGACGCAACGGCCCCGATGGCCCCAATAAATGTCGCTGACCAACGATGTCGTCGATCGAGCGCGGTCGCAAGCGCGCCGCAAGTGGCGCCTGCTCGCGCAACGTGTGCAGGGCCGACTGGGTGAAGAGATCTTCTCGGGGTTCGGGCATGGTGCAGCGCTCGTTGCGCCACCCGACGCTAGGTCAGGATGCCGGCTTGGGCAGCGTGCGCAGACCGAGTTCGCCGAGCTGGGTGGCTTCGACAGGTCCGGGCGCGTTGGTCATCGGGTCGAGGCCCGACTGTGTCTTGGGGAAGGCAATGACTTCGCGGATGTTCTCTTCACCGGCGAGGATCGCAACGAGGCGATCGACTCCGAAGGCGAAGCCGCCGTGCGGTGGTGCTCCGTACTTGAACGGTTGCAAGAAGAACCCGAACTTGCGGTCGGCAGTCTCGTCGTCGATACCGAGCAATTGGAAGACACGACGCTGCAACTCCGGTTCGTGGATACGAATCGAGCCCGAGCCGAGTTCCCATCCGTTGAGTACGAGGTCGTAAGCCAAGGCACGCACGTTCAGCGGGTCGGTCTCCATCTTCGCCAAGTCATCGGGATGCGGATGGCAGAACGGGTGGTGGCCGGGTTGCGGTTTCTTGGTCGTCGGGTTGACCCCGACGAAGAGCGGGAAGTCGACGACCCACACGTATCGGTACGGCCCTTCGTGCACCGGCGGGCGCGCAATGTCGTTCCGCAACTGGCCGAGCACGGTGCAGGTGGTGCTCCACTCATCGGCAACGAGCAACAACAAATCTCCGGCCGTCGCCCCGAGTGCCGACACCAACGCCGACTTCTCGGCGTCGGAGAGGAACTTCGCCACCGGAGAGTCGAGCGCGCCACCGTCACCAACCTTCATCCAGACGAGGCCTTTGGCGCCGAGTTGTTTGGCTCGGTCGGTCAACTGATCGAGTTTGTTGCGACCCATCGCTGCTGCATCGGGGTAGGTAGATGCGTCGACCCGCAGACCCTTGATCGACCCGGCCGCAGCAAACGCCTTGAAACCGGTGCCCGCAAACACGGGAGTGAGCTCGACGAGTTCCATCCCGAATCGGAGGTCGGGCTTGTCGGATCCGAAACGGTTCATTGCGTCATGCCAGGTGATTCGCTCGATCGGTGGCGGTGCTTCGCCGGTGGCCGCCTTGGCGGCTGCCATGACCGCTCGCGAGATGGCATTGAGCACGTCGTCTTTGCCGACGAAACTCATCTCTGCATCGAGCTGCGTGAACTCATATTGACGATCGGCGCGCAAGTCCTCGTCGCGCAAGCAACGCGCAATTTGGTAGTAGCGGTCGAGTCCCGCAACCATCAGCAATTGCTTCCACAATTGCGGCGACTGCGGAAGCGCGTAGAACGACCCCGGCTCCTTGCGTGACGGAACGAGAAACTCGCGTGCACCTTCCGGGGTCGATGGCATGAGCAACGGAGTCTCCACCTCGACGAAGCCCTGTTCGTCCATCGCCGAGCGAATCGCCGCGTTGACCCCGGCGCGGAGGCGCAGGTTGCGTTGCATGCGTTCGCGTCGGATGTCGAGATAGCGGTACTTCAACCGGATGTTCTCGTCGACTTCGTCGGCACGTTGGTCGATCGGAAACGGCGGCGGCTCTGCCGCATTGAGCACCGTCACGATGCAGTTGGTGAGTTCAACTTCGCCGGTCGGCAGGTTTGCGTTGACCGTTCCCGCAGGTCGCGCGGTCACCGTTCCCTCGATTTGCACCACCCATTCGCTGCGGGCATCGGTGCCGTCGTCGATCACACACTGCATGACACCGGAATAGTCGCGCAGGTCGACGAAAGCGAGCTTGTCGCCATGCTCGCGTCGACGTGCCACCCAGCCCGCCAGGCGAACCTTGCTCCCGATGTGCGACGCGTTGAGTTCGCCGCAGACGTGCGTACGCAGTGTGGTGGAGGTGCTCATGGGTTTCAGCGGCCGAGCGCTTGGCGCACGCTGGCGACGAGATCGTCGCGCTGCACCGATTGCTGCGTACCGGCATCCATCGTACGGATGATCGCGGTGTTCGTGGTGCGTTCCTCGTCACCGACGATGATGGCGAGCCGTGCTCCCGATCGGTCGGCCGCCTTCATCTGTGACTTCATGCTCTTGCCGTCGTATGCCCTGTCGGACCCGACACCTGCAGCTCGCAGCGACGAACAAATCGCGGTCGCCTCTACCCCGCCAGTCACGTCGACGACGAACACCTCCACACGCGACGCTGGTGCCGCGAACACGCCCTCGGCGTCGCAGGCCAACAGCGTGCGATCGAGCCCCAATGCAAACCCGATTCCTGGCGTCTCCGGACCGCCCAACTCGGCGACCAAACCGTCATAGCGACCGCCACCCCCGATGGCGGTGTGTGCAGCCTCGAGTGCGGTCGAGACGAATTCAAATGTGGTTCGCCGGTAGTAGTCGAGTCCACGCACGAGCCGATCATCGACCACGAAGTCGATTGCCGCAGATCGCATCGCCGTCTGAACCTGGGCAAAGTGCGTGGCCGCGGCATCGCTCAGGTGATCGGCCATCCTCGGGGCAGCGGCGATGAGGCTTGCATCCTCGGGTCGCTTCGAATCAAGCACTCGCAGCGGGTTGCGCTCGAGTGTCGCACGACTCTCCGCCGACAGCGCATCGAGGTGCGCCGAAAAGTGGGCGCGAAGAGCGGATGCGTAGCGATCGCGATCTCCGGAGTCGCCCAAGGAGTTGATCGACAACCGGACCTGCCGCAAACCGAGTCGGGCGTAGAACTGCATCGCAAGCGCGATGACCTCTGCATCAAGTTGCGGGTCGTCGGGCCCGAGTGCCTCGATACCGACTTGATCGAACTGGCGGTAACGACCCTGTTGGGGCTTTTCGTACCGGAAGTTCGGTCCGCCGTACCACACCTTCCACGGCGTGACGGGTCGGTGTTCGACGAAGGCGCGGCACACACTCGCCGTTTGTTCGGGTCGCAACGCAACGCGACGACCTCCCTTGTCCTCGAAGTCGTACATCTCCTTGGTGACGATCTCCGTCGTCTCACCCACACGCAAGAAGACACCGATGTCCTCGAAGAGCGGCGGAATGATGTGTGAATAGCCGGCCGGCTCCACGATGTCGGCAAAGGTTTGTTGAAAACGGCGCCAGCGCGCCGAATCCGGGGCGAGGATGTCGCGGGTGCCTGGACTGGTCGCGAACTTCGGCACGTCGTGAGGCTAATTCGCGGACGGATGCGTGCTGGCGATGTCGTCGTCAGCGACATCCGCCGCGTCGGCCTTGCCGGGCATCAGTCGGTACACGTCGTAGACGCCGTCGATGTTCTTGATCACCTTCAGCATCGACTGCAGGTGTCCGGGATCGGAAAACTCGAACTCAAAACGCATTCGCGCGACGCGATCGCTGCCGGTGTGCGTCGTGCACGACACGATGTTGACACGCTGGTCGGACAGCGCGTTTGCAACGTCGCGAAGCAGGCGCGTGCGATCGAGGGCCACGACTTCGACGGCCGCAACGAACGAATCGGCGCCCTCGATTGCCGCCCATTCCACGTCGATGACGCGTTGACCCTGATCGGTCATCAGTGCAGTCGCATTCGCGCAGTCGACGCGGTGCACGGTGACGCCGCGACCACGGGTGATGAAGCCCATGATCTCGTCGCCCGGCACCGGAGTGCAGCACTTCGAGAGGCGTACGAGGACATCATCGAGTCCCTCGACGAAGACGGCATTCCTCGACTTTGCCGAAGTGCTTCGGGCGCGCATCGCCGGCAAGACCGGCACTTCGTCCGATGAATCCTCGGTGCGCAGCGCCTCTGCAAGTCTCCCGACCAGTGGACGAGCGGCGACCTTCTTCTGCCCGATCGCGGCGAGCAGTCCGTTCATGTCCGCGTATCCGAGCGACGAAATCTCCTTGACAAATTCCGGGGATGCTTCAACGCGTCGCAACGACAGACCGACACGACGAAGTTCCTCGACGAATTCGTCGTGTCCTTCGTCGACCATGTCCTCGAGTTGCTCGCGGGTCCACCACTGCTTGATCTTGTTCTTGGCCTTCGTCGACGCAACGAACTCCAACCAGCCCTGAGACGGGCCGGTGCCTTCGGCCTTCGAAGTGAGCACCTCGCAAGTGTCACCGGAAGCGAGTTGGTAGTCGAGGGCCACGAGCCGCCCGTTCACGCGGGCGCCCACGCACGAGTGACCAACCTCGGTGTGCACGGCGTAGGCGAAATCGACCGGCGTCGACTTCATCGGCAGCGAGATGACTCGACCCTTGGGCGTAAACACGAAGAGTTCGTCCTGTTCGAGGTCGGTCTTCAAACCCTCCAAGAACTGTCGCGGGTCGGAGACCTCTCCCTGCCAGTCGATGATTCGATTGAGCCACTCCACTTCCTGGGGTGACGCCGCATCCTTGTAGGCCCAGTGCGATGCCACTCCCCATTCCGCACGTTGGTGCATGTCGCGAGTGCGAATCTGTACTTCGATGGTCTTGCCGTCGGGCCCGATCACCGTGGTGTGCAACGACTGATAGAGGTTGAACTTCGGCATCGCGATGTAGTCCTTGAAGCGACCAACCACCGGTTTCCAATGACCATGAATGACGCCGAGGGCCCCGTAGCAATCACGCACGTTCTCCACCACGATGCGAATGGCCATCAAGTCGAAGATGTCATCGAACTCTCGTCCTTTTTGCACCATCTTTTCGTAGATGCTCCACAAGTGTTTGCCGCGCGAGGTGAGCTCGGCCTTGATCTTGACCCCGTCGAGCATCTTCTCGACCTGACCCAGCACACGAGCGAGATACACGTTGCGCTCCGGTGCGCGCGTCGACACCAGGTGCTCGACCTCCGCGTACCGCTTCGGATACAGCGCGGCGAACGATAGGTCTTCGAGTTGCTGCTTGATCTCCTGCATGCCGAGTCGATGGGCAAGCGGCGCGTAGATGTCGAGCGTCTCCTGTGCGACACGACGCTGCTTTTCCGGCGTGCTCGACGCGAGAGTGCGCATGTTGTGCAGGCGGTCGGCCAACTTGATGATGAGCACGCGGAGGTCGCGCGCCATCGCAACGAGCATCTTGCGCATCGTGGCCGCCTGTTGTGCCTCGAGCGAGTCGAACTGCAGCCGGTCGAGCTTGGTGACTCCGTCGACGATGGCGGCGACCTCTTCGCCGAACGCCTGAGTGATGTCTGCGAGTGTGAGTTCGGTGTCTTCAACGGCATCATGTAAGAGCGCGGCCACGATCGACGCCTCGTCCAAACCGATGTCGGCAATCACGCTCGCAACTGCGACCGGATGCGTAATGTACGCCTCCCCCGTCGTGCGGGTTTGGTGTCGGTGTGCTTCCCGAGAGGTGTCGTAAGCGCGGTTGATGTTGCCGACCGAGCCCTTCGGGTGACGTCGCTTGTAGGCCGCAAGCAATGGGGCAAGTTCGAGCGCCGTCGCTGACTGCTGGCGCCGCCATGGCAGCACCCGTGAACCGGTTGCCATAGAGAAAGTCTACGAACGACGTCGCGACTCGTTGTGCACGAAACGCCGTGCAACGTGGTGCGAGCTAGCGACGCTTCCGTTTGCGCGGACGGGGTGGGTGCGTCAACACGTTGCTCGAGGTGTTTCGCAGCACCGATGCTTCGCGCGATGAGCCGGCCTCGTTTGCTGCGGCCTTCTGGGCGGCACGTGTGGTGGAATGCTCGAACAACGCGGCCATTTCGGCGCCCTTGGCCACCAGGTGCTGCACCTGTGCATACTTCGGCTCGCGATTCTTGAACACCGCATACAACGGAGTGGCGATGAAGATCGATGAATAGGTGCCCGTGATCATGCCGACGAGCAGCGCAATCGCGAACTCCTGCAGGCTGGTTGCGCCCATGATCACCGAACCGACGACGAGCAACGAGATCACCGGCAGTGCCGACGACAAGGTGGTGTTCAGCGACCGAGCGAGCACTTGATTGCTCGACACGTTGACGATGTTGCCGATCGACATCTTCGAAGTGTTGAACCGGTCGATGTTCTCCTTCACACGGTCGAACACGACGACGGTGTCGTACAACGAGTACCCCAAGATCGTGAGAAAGGCGACCACGGTGGCCGGGGTTACCTCGAAGCGGAAGATTGCGTAGACACCAACCGAAATCAACACGTCGTGTGCCATCGCGATGATGGCCGCGAGCGCCATCTTCCACTCGAAACGCCAGGCGATGAACAGAGACACGAGCACGAAGAACACGAGCAGTGCACGAATCGCCTTCACGGTGATGCTGCGGCCCCACGACGAACTGACCGCGGCGACGCTGACTTCTTGTGTGTCGATTTGCGCACGTTCGGCGAGTTGTGCCTGCACTGCGACGCGCACCTCGTCCGGCTGGTCACCGACCTGCACTCGAATGCGCTCACCCTCCGTGCCCTGCAGCGTTTGCAGTTTCGCGTTTGCGGTGTCGACGCCATTCGCCTCGAGCACGTCGCGTACCGCATCGCCATCGAGCGTCGCGGTTGCAGGTGCTTCCCACGCCACGCCGCCGCGGAAGTCGATGCCGAGATTCAGCCCGCCGATCAGCAAAGCCACCGCAGTGGCCACCATCAGCACACCCGACGCGATGAACGCCGGTTTGCGCTTGCCGTAGTAATCGACGGTGGTTTCACCTCGGTAGAGGCGTCCGAATCCTGACAACACGCTCATGCCGAGACCTCTGCGGTTTTGGGTGGCTTGATGCCGAGCATCGGACGGTTGACCATGAACTTGCTGCGCGCCAAGAGCAACATGGTCGGACGAGTAAAGAACCAGACGATGACCAAGTCGGCAAGGGTCGCAAGACCGAGGAAGAACGCAAAGCCGCGCACCGATCCCACGGTGAGCCACCACAGCACCGCGGCCGCGAGGAACGACACGGTGTCGGCCGCCAACACGGTGCGCCACGCACCTTCGAAGCTTCGCTGCGCCGAGTTGCGCAACGTGCGGCCCGACGCGAGTTCATCCTTGACTCGTTCGAAGAACACGATGTACGAGTCGACGGCAATACCAATCGACACGATGATGCCCGCGATACCCGAGAGCGACAAGGCGAGACCGTTCGTCTTCGACAAATAGGTGATGATCGAGAACTGCAGGCCGATCGAGACGGCAAGACCAAAGAAGACGATGATCGCGACGAATCGGTAGTACGCCAGCATCAAGAGGAAGACGAGCCCGAGACCAACGAGACCAGAGACGATCGCCGCACGCAGTGAGTCACCTCCGAGGGTCGGAGACACGGTCTGCACCTGCGAAACGGCGAACTTCACCGGAACGGCACCGAACTCGAGAATCTTGGCCAGGTCGCGGGCTTCCTGCTCGGTGAAGTCTCCGGTGATCTGCACCTCGCCACCCGTGAACACCGCTTCTTGCACCACAGGTGCGGAGATAACTTCGCCGTCGAGAACGATCGCAATCTGCGCGGTCGGACATGTGGCGTCCCTGCCGTAGCAGCGTGAGGTCAACGAGTTCCAGACGTCCTCACCCTCGGCACCGCGGCGCAGCTGCACCACGACCGACCAACCCGAACCTTGGATCGTCGCCGAGGCGGTGTTCTCGAACACCAACCCGGTGGCAGCAACCGGACCAACGAGATACACGATGCCGTCCTGACCGGGCAGTACCTCCGAACCCTCGGGTGGGGTTGCCGTCGTCACCGGTGCGACCTCTTCGGATGCTGGCACGGTGGTTTCAGTCGGCACCGTGGTTTCCGTTGGCACGGTGGTTTCCGTCGGCACGGTGGTATCGGTCATCGGTCGTGCACCGCGTGACTCACCAGGTCCGCCTTCTTCAGGCACACTCGTCGCGGACGGCACGGTCGTATCACTCGGCAGCGTCGTTGATGTGGCGTCACCCTCTGTTGTGCCGGCAGTCGGATCGATCTGGCCAGTTTGCAGCACCGGTCGAAGTTGCAGGTCGCCGGTTCGACCCACGATGTCGAGAGCTCGCTGTTGGTCCTTTACTCCCGGCAAGTTGACGCCGAACGTGTCGCCCTGGCGGATGATCTCTGGTTCCGCGACGCCGATCGAGTCGACGCGAGCGCGAATGATCTCCACCGCCACGTCGAGTGCGGCGGCATCGTAGGTGCCTTCGGGCTGCAGCGTTACCGATGCACCACCTTGCAAGTCGAGACCGAGCGACGGCCGATTACCGGTGCCGATGGTGACGCCGAGCGCCGAAACGGCAGCCACGACGATGAACAGAAGCGAGGCGAGAAGGCGGCGATTCATCAGGCGGAAACGACCACTGCGAAGACCGTTGTCACGGTCGAGCGGCTACTTCTGTTCTTTCTCGTCGGTTGAAGCCTTCTTCGACTTCTTGGCCGGCTTCTCGGGAACGATCGGGGTGCCGTCCATGTTCACGCGGCTGCCCACGGAGCCCTTCATCACCTGTACCTGGACACCCTCGGCGATCTCGACCCATAGGTATCGGTCCTCGATACCGGTCACCACTCCGATGATGCCGTTGGTGAGCAACACCGAGTCGTTCACTTGAATCGCCGACTGGAGCGCCGCGGCTTCCTTTTGGCGCTTACGTTGCGGACGCAGCAGCAAGAAGTACATCACTACGAAGATGAGGATGAGCGGGAGCAACGACAGAATGCCGCCACCCGAGGATTGCGTGGTTTCTTCGGCGGCAAGAACGGGGCTGAACATGAGGATTTACGCTACCGCAGAGCTCAGGCCCACACGTCCAGCACCCTCTTTCGCAGCTGCTGGAAAGAAGCGTCGATGATCGCACTGCGTGCTTGCTGCATGAAATCCAACGTCCAGGCAATGTTGTGCCACGACACCAATCGAGAAGCCGTCGGCTCCCCCACCTGGAAGAGGTGCCGAACATACCCGAGGGTGTGTCGCCTGCACACATCGCAAGCGCACTCTGGATCGATCGGCTCGTCACTCTCAATGAACTCGGCACGCTTCACATTGACTCGTCCACGAGAGGTCAAGGCGGTTCCGTGACGGCCGAGTCGCGTCTGCAACACGCAGTCGAACTGGTCGACACCCAGTGCGATGGCCTCGATCATTGACGCTGGATCACCGACACCCATCAGGTAGCGAGGTTGGTCGCTCGGCAGTTCGGCAATTGCCGCGGCAAGCGCCGGCAACATCTGCTCACGAGTCTCGCCCACCGACAAGCCACCGATGCCATACCCATCGAATTGCAGAGCACTTATCTGTTGCGCGCTCTCCCGTCGTAGCGCCTCATCGATGCCGCCTTGCACGATGCCAAACAACGACTGATCTTCGCGACGATGCGCCGAGCGGGCACGTCGCGCCCAGAGCTCGGTGCGACGCATTGCTTCTCGCACCACGTCGACGGTCGACGGAAGCGGTGGACACACATCGAGCGCCATTTGAATGTCGGCGCCCAACTTCTCCTGGGTCTCGACGGCGGTCTCGGGTGTCAGCCGATGTTTTGAGCCGTCATACGTGCTGGTGAACGTGACACCGTCATCATCGACGTCAGGTTCAAGGGAGAACACCTGATAACCACCCGAATCGGTGAGGGTGAGCCCTTTCCAGCCGGCGAATTTTGCAAGCCCGCCGAATCGCGCGACGGTGTCGGCACCGGGTCGCAACATCAGGTGATAGGTATTGCCGAGCACAATTTGCGCACCGAGTTGTTCGTAGTCGGCGGCGCTCAGGTACTTCACCGCTCCGCGGGTGCCAACCGGCATGAATGTCGGCGTGAGATACGTACCGCGGGCCAGCGTGACGATGCCGGCGCGTGCCGCGTCGTCGGTCGCGCTGATCGCAGCGGTCGCCCTGAACACTCTCGTCAGGCTACGAGTGTCAGAGACGATGCCGAGGTCAGCGATGCGACCGGTCGAGCAGCATCGCGTCACCGAATGAAAGGAAGCGGTACTCGTTACGAACTGCGTGTTCGTACAAGAGACGCCATCGCTCGCCGACGAATGCGCTGATCATCAGTAGCAACGTGGTGCGGGGCATATGGAAATTCGTCAGCATCACATCGACATGTCGATATTCGAAGCCCGGTGTGATGAAGAGGTTCGTGCGACCCGACCGTTTGCCGGTGGCGGCGACCGATTCGAGTGCGCGCGTAGCGGTGGTGCCGACGGCGACGACCCGCCGCGCTGCCTCAACTGCAGCCAGCGTCTCTGCCGATACGTGGTACGACTCGGTGTGAATCACATGGTCGCGCGGGTCGTCGGCGGTTACCGGCGCGAAGGTGTCGAGCCCCACCACGAGTTCGACGGACACCGTCGCAATGCCCATTGCGCGAATCTGCGCCAATAACTCGGGTGTGAAGTGCAAACCTGCGGTTGGTGCCGCGGCAGACTTCGCATCTTTCGCGTATACGGTTTGGTATCGGCTCTGGTCGCTCAACCGCTGCGTG
>JBJTOX010000121.1:0-3594 GCA_046074785.1 Actinomycetota bacterium | reverse complement strand
CGCTCGGTGGTGGTGGTCTTGCCGGCGTCGATGTGCGCCATGATGCCGATGTTTCGGTATCGCTCGAGTGGGAACTCTCTCTCGGACATGGGGGGATACTCCGTTTAGTTGCCTAGTGGGATTCTCGGATTACCAGCGGTAGTGCGCGAATGCCTTGTTGGCTTCGGCCATCTTCTGCATGTCTTCGCGCTTCTTCATCGACGCGCCGACGCCGTTCGAAGCATCCATCAACTCGTTGGCGAGACATTCAGCCATCGTCTTCTCGCGACGATCGCGCGCATTGTCGACCACCCAGCGAATGGCCAGCGTGGTCGAGCGACGCGGCTTGACTTCGACCGGCACCTGATAGGTGGCGCCACCGACGCGGCGGCTGCGCACTTCGAGTGGCGGCTTCACGTTGTCGATCGCACGCTTCAGCGTCGAAAGTGGCTCGCTACTGGTCTTCTGTTCGATCATCTTCAATGCGCCGTAGACGATTTGTTCTGCGGTGCTCTTCTTGCCGTGCAGCATCACCTTGTTGACGATCTGGGTGACGAGCGTGGAATGGAATACGGGATCCGGAAGCAGTTCGCTGCGGATTGCTGGACCTTTGCGTGACATGACCGACCTACTTCGAGCGCTTCGCGCCGTAACGGCTGCGCGCCTGCTTGCGATCCTTCACTCCCGACGCATCAAGCGCGCCACGAATGATCTTGTAACGAACACCCGGCAGGTCGCGCACGCGACCGCCGCGCACGAGCACAATCGAGTGCTCCTGCAAGTTGTGGCCTTCGCCGGGAATGTAGGCGGTGACTTCGATACCGCTCGTCAGACGTACTCGTGCGACCTTGCGTAGTGCCGAGTTCGGCTTCTTCGGGGTGGTGGTGAACACGCGGGTGCACACGCCGCGACGCTGCGGTGAACCCTTCAGCGCCGGCGTCTTGGTCTTGGACGACTTCGAGCTGCGCCCCTGGCGAATCAACTGTTGGATGGTGGGCACGCGGAAGACCGATTGCTTTCTTTCGTAGGGATAACGGGCACTGACTTTCACCCAGCGCAGCGACCGCAAGGGCCGCTAGCAGCGAGCGCTACAGCCTATGGGGAGCCCCGCGAGGTCGCCAACCCCCACCCTCGCTGCAAGCACGAGTGTGCAGATTGTGCACGCCAATCGGTGAGCGCGAGCCGGGGTCCCGCAATTGCGGGTCAGGCGTCGTCGTTGGGGGTGTCAGCCTCGTCGGCTTCGTCCGACTCAGCAGGTTCCGCCGACGGTGTGCCCACGCCCATGACGGCCTGGAACTCCGAGACGCTGGTGCTGCTCGACGACGGTGCCGGCGTGCCGAACACTGACGTGTCGACCTCGAGGCCTTCGTCGGCGTCGGTGGTGTGCGACTGCGGACGTACGTAGCCCGGGTAGTCGATGCCGAAGAGGTTGTAGGAGTCCATTCCCGTACCGGCAGGGATGACCTTGCCGATGATGATGTTCTCCTTCAGCCCAATGAGTGAGTCGCTGCGACCATCGATTGCGGCCTCGGTGAGCACGCGCGTTGTCTCTTGGAACGACGCAGCCGACAGCCACGAGTCCGTCGAGATCGCCGCCTTGGTGATGCCCATCAACTCCGGGCGACCCTCGGCGGTGCGCTTGCCTTCCTTTGACAGCGTGTCGTTGGTTTCGCGCAAGACGCGCGCATCAATACGCTCTCCCGGCAGGAACGGCGTGTCGCCCGGATCTTGCACGATGTAGCGACGTGTCATCTGGCGGATGATCAGCTCGATGTGCTTGTCGTGGATCGCGACACCCTGGTCGCGGTACACGCGCTGCACTTCGTCGACGATGTAGTTCTGCGCGTCGCGGATACCGCTGATCTCGAGCAACTCTTTCGGGTCGATCGGACCATCGGTGAGCAACTGTCCGGCGACGACGGAATCCCCGTCCTTCGCCTTCATCTTGCTGCCCGACGGCATCTGGAACGACACTTCCTCGCCGTTGTCGTCGATGATCTTGACGAGCAGACCCTTGCCGTCATCGTCACCGATGCGCACGGTTCCAGTTGCGCGAGCGAGAGTCGCTGCGCCCTTCGGATGGCGTGCTTCGAACAATTCGACGACGCGCGGCAGACCGCCGGCGATGTCCTTGCCTGCGACACCGCCCGTGTGGAAGGTACGCATGGTGAGCTGGGTTCCTGGTTCGCCGATCGACTGCGCTGCAATCACACCGACTGCTTCACCGAGTTCGATGGCGTTGCCCGTGGCGAGCGAACGGCCGTAGCACTTGGCGCAGATGCCGTTCTTCGACTCACAGGTGAGCACCGATCGAACGCGCACGCGATTGATCTTCGGATCGTCGCGCAGCATCGACAGTTCGGGGTCGCCGACGATGCTGTTGCGCGGCAGCACGGTGCCGTTCGCCAGGGTCACGTCGGTGTGCAACGAGCGGCCAAACAGCCTGGTTTCGAGCCAGTTGCGCTTGTTCGGCGTATCGGGCTGCACGTCTTCCACCCAGATGCCCTGGCTGGTGCCGCAGTCGTCTTCGCGAACGATGAGTTCCTGTGCAACGTCGTGCAGACGACGCGTCAAGTAACCCGAGTCGGCGGTGCGCAGCGCGGTGTCGACGAGACCCTTGCGCGCACCAGGTGTGGCGATGAAGTACTCGAGCGTGGCAAGACCCTCACGGAAGTTGCTCTTGATCGGACGCGGAATCATGTCACCACGCGGGTTGGCGACGAGACCACGCATGCCGGCGATCTGACGCAACTGCGTGATGTTGCCACGAGCGCCCGAGCCGACCATCATGTCAATCGGGTTGAAGCGGTCGTTCTTGAACGACTGCTGCATGGCGACGACCACTTCGTTGGTGGCTTCGGTCCAGATGCGAGTCTCTTGCTGGCGACGCTCACCGTCAGTGATGATGCCGCGACGGAACTGCGTCTCGACCTTTTCGGCCTTCTCTTCGTATGACTCGAGGATCGCCTTCTTCTCGGCTGGTGCCTTGATGTCGTTGATCGAGAACGTGAGACCGCTCTTGCTCGCGTAGCGATAGCACAGCGACTTGATGCGGTCGAGGGCAACCGACACGAGCGACTTCGGATAGTGGTCGCTCAAACGCTCCACGATCTCCGACAGCGCACCCTTGCCGAGTGCCTTGTCGATGTGTCCGAAACGAGTGACGTATCCCTCGGGCAGCGCCTCTTCCATGATCAAACGACCAGCGGTCGTCTCGAGCGGCTTCTTGACCGGCGAGCCGTACCAGTGGATCTTGGAGTGCAGCGTGATGAGCCCGGCATCGAGTGCATTGTCGATTTCGGACATCGTGCGGAACGCACGACCCTCCCCTGCGCGACCTTCGATCATCTGCGTGAGGTAATAACCACCGATGACGAGGTCCTGGCTCGGCGCCACGATCGGGCGACCCGACGCGGGTGAGAGCAGGTTGTTGGCCGACAACATGATCACGCGAGCTTCGGCTTGCGCCTCGAGTGACAGCGGCAAGTGCACGGCCATCTGGTCGCCGTCGAAGTCGGCGTTGAACGCGGTGCACACCAGCGGATGCAGGTGGATGGCTTTGCCTTCCACGAGCACTGGTTCGAATGCCTGAATACCCAAGCGGTGCAGGGTGGG
>JBJTOX010000120.1:0-9532 GCA_046074785.1 Actinomycetota bacterium | reverse complement strand
GTTGCTCGGAAGATTCGGTGGTGGGCCATCGAAGGGCATTTCGATGTTGGTGTAGTGCGGGAGATCACCCACCTCTTGCATCGTCCAGTTGCCCGGTACGCGTATCGTGCGCCACGACGTACCGAGTGTCGTGGAACGACCGCGCAGATCGGTAAGTTTCACGTCTTCGGGTCGGCGGAACAACCGAAAACGCCACGCGCCATCAAGCGACGTGCGTCGGGTAGCGATGCCTCGTCGCACATCTTCGACTGAGTTCGCGACGGCAAGCGCAGGCCGCATTGGTAGTCGGTTGATCTCGATGATGCTCGGGTCACGCCATGGTGCGAACTCGCCGTTCATCATGAGACCATCTTTGCCGACCATCGTTCATTGCTTCGGTAGCCTTGGTTCGGGTAGTTGTGTGACGAACGAACAGAGACATTCCGACACCGGCCTCTTCGCGGGCGTTGATTTACGGGCCTTCTGGGAAACACTGCGTCTGCGTTGGTGGGTGATTCCTGCGGTGATTGCAGTTTCAGTCGGGTTTCTCTGGGCGCAAGAATCCGACCTGCAAACCGTACCGACTGCCTACGAGATCACACAGGTCTTCGAGGCCCGTGACCCCACTGGGGTGCTGGCGAGTGTCGGGATCGACCCTGCTGCAGTGCGTCCATTCCCAGATGCCAGTAACCAGTTGCGATTTCTACAAGGCAGCGACGTACGCGAAGAGATCGCTGCAAAGATCGGCGGCGATATCACAGTGACCGTCACACGTGATCAGCCGTCCTTCACCCTGGTTGACACATTGGAGAACGATGGAAAGAGCTCGTTCGTGTTCCAGAGCATGGGTACACCCACTTACTCCTACTTCTGCGTCGAGCCAGCCCGGTCAACGTGCGAGAAGGCAATCGCCGCATACGTGGACAAAACCATAGAACTGCGTCGGGCGGCATTCACGGCAGGCCTAAACGACCTCAAGTCGGTGCTCGAAGCCACCCGTTCCGTGAATGGTGACGTCGCACTCGACGGCAAGATTGCCGCAGTCACCGTGTTGCTCTCGCGCCTTGATGTACCGATGGTAAAAATTGACGAAATCGAAGAGACCGTCGGCGGCACCGTGGGCACGGTGAGCGACACGACCTACTTTTTCGGCATGATCGCAGGTCTCTTGGTTGGATTGCTCATTACTCTGCAACTCACTTATTCCGACCGCAAAATCCGCTCGGAACGGCAGGTGGTTCGTGCGGTTGGTGAGTCAGCGTTCCTCGGCACCGTCAACAACGACGCGGCACCGAGCGCGTCGGTGTCTGAACGACGTACTGCAGTGTCATTACATGATGCTCGAACTGCAACGTCCGCCAAGAGTTTCCGCTTCATTCCCCTCCGGAGTCCGCTGAGGGACACGGTTTCGCTTGAACGTGTGCGAACGACGAGTGGAGCACCTGGTTCAATTACCAAACCATTCGTGGAACTCTCCGTCAGTGACTTGACCTCGTTGAGCGATGACGTTGACGTGCTAGTTGTGCAACGCAACGACGATTTACGTAGTGACCTTGTCGAGGCGTCCACTGCCCTACGCCGTGGTGGCAGACGTTTTGGCGGGGTATTGCTGCTCGACTAGAGCAATGTCACGTGGTTCCACCACGCACAACGACGCGACCAAAAGTGCCCACAGAAAGTGTGAGCCAATAAAGAACGACTCCTGGGTCGCTGCTGCCAACACGAAACCCGCAGTAAGCAATCGAATCGAGCTCTCGCTCAAGTCAAGCTTCTCAATGCCGCGTAACGACGTGACGATGTAGAGAACGAAGAGCGCACCAGCGAGAACACCCCCGCCCAACAAGACGTCGTGATACCCGTTATGCGACCACGTAGTGTCCCAGATTGCCCACCACATTCCCTGCGCGAAGAACTCCGGGGTATGCCACGCCGCCAGCCAACCCCACCCTTGCCACGGTTTGAGTTGGATTGCGGACCAACTCATCGACCACAAAGCACCACGCGAGTTGAACGTCGCAGTCTCAGCTGAAGCGACCGAAACATCGGATGCGGAACGAAGGAAAACCACCACGGCAACGGCGATGATCATCAGACTCATCACCATTGGCGACCACCATGATTTGGTGAGCATCATGCCACTCGACACTCGGCGAATGATCCACCACAGAGTGACACACGCACACGCAACAAGCAGTGCCGCCGGTGAGGTTTGAGACTCAGACCGCCACAACATGAACGCAGCGACGAGAGCGAGTACCACACCAAGACCAATCGTGACTACCTCCTTTGAACGCACCACGTGAGGTGTGGTAAGGATTACGGCAACCGCCGAGATGAATGCGATGGCGGCAACTGGCGCCAGCGAGTTGCGATTGAAATAGATGCCGATCCAATAGTCACCTTTGACATTGACTGCACCCTTCCACTCGCGTCGAATTGCAAAGAGTGAACAAGCAAGACCGAACGACATGGCGGCCGCAATGATTCGCCAACGCTCTGCCCATGAGAACCTCGTAACGAGATAAACGCCGAACACCGTGGTGCACACCAACGCCACGGCTTCAGGCAGAGAGTGCCTCGCGAGTGTCGACCAGGCAACGGTGACTGAGAGCCACCCAACAAGAAGACCGAGAAGTAGTGAGGATGATTGCGTGAAGAAACTCGTTCGAATGCCGCGGAATGCCAGCATCAGTGCAGGCATCTGCACGGCGACAAAGGTTGCGAAGTATGCGTGTGGAATACTCGGCTCAGGAGAGGTTTCGAGCCAACCCGAGCTCGCCTTCCACAACTGATACACGGGACCCTGTGTCAGTGCAAACAATGCAAGAGCGGCGTAGAAGTATTCAGCCACCCGAAGAATGCGAGCCAGAGACGAACGCTCCATTCGTAATGAAACTACCGCACGACATGGCACGGTTTACGTCCGATGCTGTGAAACGTGCCCGAGTAGCGTGAAGTCGTAGTTATGCAACGAGTGGTGTCGTGAAGCGACAATATCCCGTGATTATCACGGTGCGAGACCGACTGTCACCTCTGCGACAATTGCTCGAATGGCTTGAAGTCGTCGGACAGCACGATATTTGGTTGTGTGACAATGCCAGCACCTACGGACCGTTGGTCGAGTATCTGGCCGTCACCCCCTACAAGGTGGTGCGAAACACTCGTAACCTCGGTCACCGCGCACCCTGGTTAAGCGGGCTTGCGGCAGAGATTGGCCATGACAAGCCTTTCATTGTCACCGACCCCGACGTGGTTCCCACCGCAGGGTGTCCATACGACGTGCTCGAACTGTTTGAGCACACCCTGCACAGTCATACCGAATTCGACAAAGTGGGATTCTCTTTGAAGATCGATGATCTTCCCGATCACTACGCCAACAAGGCCGATGTCATCGCGTGGGAAACACAGTTCTGGACCGACAAGTTCTCCCCGCGCTTCTATCGCGCCCCGATCGACACCACGTTCGCGATGTATCGACCGGGTCTCAACCAGCAGAACGGCAAAGCGCTTCGTTCAGCGCCGCCCTACGAAGCTCGCCATTTGCCGTGGTATCAGAACTCATCGTCGCTCACCGAAGAAGATCGGTATTACACGGCTCACGTAGACCGGCTGATCACCAACTGGAATGACCAACGCATTCCCGCCAATGTGCGGGCAAAGCTCGTCAACCTACGCACCAGCGGTGAGGCGATGAAACGGCGTGAGCATGTCTGAGACGGCGGTCGAGATCGAAGGTCTCTGGAAGAACTTCAGGATGTACCACGAGCGCAACCGCTATATCAAGGCGGCACTACTCCGTGGTCGGCGCGCACGTTACGACGAGTTTTGGGCATTGCAAGACATCTCGATCTCGATCAAGGACGGCGAGACGATCGGCTTCATCGGCGCCAACGGCTCCGGTAAGTCGACGCTGTTGAAGTGTCTCACGGGCATCTACCGACCCAATCGCGGCTCGGTGAAGGTGCACGGGAAGATTGCAGCGCTACTCGAGTTGGGTGCCGGATTCTCACCCGAACTCACTGGTCGCGAGAACATCTACTTGAACGGGTCGATCCTCGGTATGACGCGTAAGGACATCAACCTCAAACTCGACGACATCGTCGAGTTCGCCGGACTCGGCGAGTTCCTCGACTCACCGGTGAAGAACTACTCCTCGGGTATGACGGTGCGACTGGGGTTCTCCATCGCTGCCCACGTCGATCCACGAATCCTGTTGATCGACGAAGTGCTCTCGGTCGGTGACCAGACGTTCCAGCGTCGCTCCGGTGACAAGATCGAGGAGTTCAAGCGCGAAGGCCGCACGATCGTGGTTGTCAGCCACAGTCTCGGCGTGGTGCAACAACTGTGCACCAACACGATGTGGCTCGACAAGGGAAAGATGAAGATGTACGGCCCCTCCGCCGACGTCATCGCCGAATACACCGGTGGTAGCTACCAATTCCACTCCCACGATGACGAATCCGACCACGAACAATGGGGAACCGGCGAAGCACGCGTCACTTCGCTTGAAGTCACCGACGCAGCCGGCAACCCGGTATCAACGGTGGAAACTGGTGGCCACGTACGGTTCGTGTTGCAGATCAATGCACACGTGCGAACGGAGGGTGCGGTGATCCGCGTCTCACTCGACACGATGCAAGGGCAACGCGTGTGGTCGACTTCAACGCAACAAGAACGAGTGCCGCTCAAAGTGCTCGACGGCCCCAGCACGGCGGTAATCGATATTCCTGCGCTGCCACTGCTCGATGGTAGGTACGCCATTTCGGTGTCGGTGGCTGATCCGACCGGCACCACGGAATACGACCACCATCGCAACTGGAAGGTGATCGAGGTGCATCATCGTGGCGTCAGCGACGCTGGAATCGTGCACATTCCCGCAACGTGGGCGTTGCGGCGCGACTAGCTGAATACGTCAGACTTCTTCGGCGACGCGATGTGAGAGACGCTTGAACACCTGCAGCCCGATCAGCAACGAGACCGGCGCGACAACGAGACAAAAGACGATGTCAGCCATACCTGGAAAGCGTCCGTCGTACGTGGTGTGACGTAGTGCCCGTAGATACACGGCGGGCGGATTCCAGTGCAACAGGAACAAGATTGCGTCGGGGGCCTGACCCTCAAACCGATCGGGGTCGTAGATCACCGGTGTTGCATAAAACCACAACTGGCTGATGATGTTCCACAGATACCCCAGATCACGGAAGTACACCGACCCCACCGACAACATGAGCGCAATCCCCGTGCCGAACACTGCGAATGCGAGCATCGTAAACAAAGTGATCGGCAGGAACGGCAAGAGTGGACTGCCAACAACCAGGAGAACGACGCAGACGATCGACATCTCGATGCTGAACTGAACGAAACTGAACATCACCTGCGACAGCACGAGCGTCTCCCGCGGGAAAAACACCTTGCGAACCAGTGACGAGTTCACCGTGATGCTCTGCAGACCCAGCCCGCAGATCAACGTGAAGAAGCCCCACGGGATGATGCCGCTCAACACGTACAGGCCGTACGCATCGATTCCCGATGGGTTCCCGCGTGGTGCTTCGATGCCAAACACCACACCGAACACAAACGTGAGGATCAGCATCTGGCTGAGCGGATTGAGCATCGACCACGACCACCCGAGGAACGATCCTCGGTAGCGCTGCTTCAACTCTCTGATGGTGAGATTCCAGAGAAGTTCGCGGGCCGCGATGATGTCGCGAACTTGTTTCATTCGCTCTTCATCGTAATCACCAGCCTGTCTCACCATCGTCACTTCATTGCATCTCTTAGACTTCATGTGCATGCCGTCCGAAGGCGTTTCAGTCGATTCGGCGCACGGCGATATTGGCAGTGCCCACGACGGACTATCCAACGATGAACTTCGCTCGCGTCTCGTGGAGTACGAACTGCGCGTGCTCGAATTACGGGATCAACTGATCGGTGCTGAAGCTGCACGTCGTGAACTGGAGACTCGACTGGATCAACGTTTGCTTGAGTCTGACTACCGCGTCAACGGCCGAGAATTCAGGCTTGAACAGCAAATCGCCGACCTGAATGAGCATGTGACCAATCATCTGGCGCACATCGCCCGGCTCGAAGAGGCACTCGCCAGCACGGTTACCGCGAACAAGAAACTCGCCGCCCGATCCGATGAACTCGGCATGGTGCATGCATCAACGACGTGGCGTATCGCGCGCATGCTGATGTTGCCGAGACGAATCTGGCTGCGCTTGTTAGGTCGGCGCTAGTGGGCGATTCGCCGAAGTTCAGCATCGTCACGCCGGTGTACAACCCACCGCGTGACGCCTTTGAACGATGTATTCAGTCGATAGTGCAACAGACATACGGCGACTGGGAGTGGTGTCTGGTCGACGACTGTTCGACCGCGCCATGGGTACGAGAGCGACTCGCCGAACTGCAGGCAACCGAACCTCGGATACGCGTCGGATATCGAACCGTCAACGGCGGCATCGTTGCGGCGTCGAATGATGCGTTGTCGCTCGCTCGCGGCGAGTTCGTCGCTCTGCTCGACAACGACGACGAGTTGCACCTCGATGCGCTCACCGAAGTGCACAGGGTGATTTCGGTTGACGCTCTCATCGATTACGTCTACACCGACGAAGACAAGATCAACGATGAAGGGATGCACTATGACCAGTTTCGTAAACCGCGGTGGTCACCCGAACGATTCCTCGCCCAGAACTATTGCAGCCACCTCTCGGTGGTTCGGCGGTCACTCATCAATGAGGTCGGCCGTTTTCGACAAGGCTTCGACGGTTCGCAGGACTACGACTTGTTCCTACGAGTGGTCGAACGTGCCCGCAAGATCGCGCACATCCCGAAGGTGCTCTACCACTGGCGGGCGGTAGTCGGCTCCACCGCCCTTTCTCAATCAGAGAAGCCCTATGCATTCGTGGCTGCGATGCGGGCAGTGGAACGAGCACTCGAGCGTCGTGGAGTTGAAGCATCGGTGGAAGAGACTGGACCGTACCCATTTCAGAAGGTGCTGCGTCGACTCCGGCGGCACCCGAAAGTCAGCATCATCATCCCCACCTGCGGCACATACAAGACCGTCTTCGGTGAGAACGTTTGCCTCGTGGTCGAGGCGGTGAACAGCATCCTGCAGCAGACCAACTACCCCAACTACGAAGTTGTCGTCGTCATTGATGCCGAATCAACGGAAGGCTCGTGGGCGGGGCTAAGGGCAATCGCCGATGAACGAGTACGTCTCGTGCGGTACGACCTGCCGTTCAACTTCGCCGCCAAGTGCAATTTCGGGGCGACCATATCTGATGGCGACTATCTCTTGATGTTGAACGATGACACGAAGGTCACCGATCCTGATTGCCTCACCGTTCTTGCCGGATACCTCGAGGAGCCGGACGTAGCGATGGCGGGGCCGTTGCTCATCTTGGAGGACGGAAGCATCCAGTCGGCGGGCCACTACAACAATCCGACACCGCACAACTTCCGCAACGGCTCATCGGCTGACTCGCCCGGCGAGTTCGGCATACTCGCCATTGCGCGCGAGTGTGAAGGCATCACGGGTGCCTGTGCACTGATACGACGGGCGGCCTACGACGAAGTTGGGGGCATGAGCCTCGTCTTCCCGCGCGCATTCAATGACGTCGACCTCTGCTACAAGTTGATCGATGCCGGCTACCGCATCATCTGGACTCCGCACACTCGCCTCTACCACTTTGAGACCGCTTCTCGACCCCAGGATCTCGAGTCGTCGGAAGTTCAACTATTGAGTGCCCGATGGCAACGAAGATTTGGGGCTGACGAACTCTGTCGGCTCTAGGTATTCACCGCGATGACAGTGGTGGCCGAAGTTAGCCCACGTCACGTCGAATTGGTGTGACGTTTCCCGTCTGCACTTCCTCGGCGCGGGCAACTTTCGTCGTCAGCACGATGGTGGCCATCACTCCTGCAACCAGCACGGCTGCCAAGAACCAGTAGCCGACCCCGGCCGGGGCTTCCGACAATCCCACAGCAAGCACACCGAGGGCAATCGATGCAACAAGGAGCGATGTCACTGCACGGGGCACGGAGAGCCCGAGGCGCAGCAAGCGGTGACTCAGGTGATCCTGGCCTCCTGTGAATGGGCTGACCTTGCGACGGACGCGGGAGACCACCACGATCGTGGTGTCAAGTACTGCAACACCAAGCACGACGGCCGGAGCGAAGTACTGCGGAATTTCGGAAACGCTGGTACGCATCTTCAACCCGAGGTACGCCATCATGAAGCCGATGAACAGACTGCCCGCATCACCCATGTAGATGGTCGCCGGATGGAAGTTGCTGCGGAGGAATCCGAGCATTGCACCAGCCAGCCCGATAGCCAGCAGTGCGCTGTACGGCTGGTCGTTGATCACCGCAATGAGGAAGAACGAACCGGAAGCAATCGCAGCAGTACCGGCGGCGAGCCCGTCGATATTGTCGAGCAAGTTGAACGCGTTGGTGATACCGAGGATCCACAGCACTGAGATCGTGGTGTCTACAGCCGGAGGCAGCGGCGAATCGAGGCGAACCCCGTACAACACCAGCGTGACCGCCAAGCCGAGACCTGCAAAGAAACGGAACCACGGACTCAGCCCACGCAGGTCGTCAATCAGGCCCATCACTGAGAACGCCAACGCCAGACCGAGTACGACCATCAGTTCACGCAGTAGTCCATCGCCCTGAGCAAAGAGGTTTCCGATCGTCAGATTGATCTGCCGATCTTCGATCACCGCGCTACGACGCAAGAAGACGCTTGCAAACATCGCGACGGAAAACGCGCCGACCATCGCTACTCCACCGAGATACGGCACTGGAGCGGTGTGCGACTTGTGGCCGCCGGGATTGTCATTGATTTCGCGGCTACGGGCGTATTCGCGCACCGCCGGAACGAGCAACAGGGACAACATCGTGGCACCTACGAAGGTGGCAACGTACAGCAGCGCCGACGCCATGCGACAACACTACGCCGAGCGACTCGAATGACTGAAACAGCAGTCGTTCAGAAGACCACAAGTAGCGTTGCGGTCAGACATGCGAGCGTTGGTGACGGGGGGTGCCGGATACATCGGTTCTCACCTCGTTGATCGCCTCGTCGCGATGCGTCATGACGTGACGGTCATTGACGATCTCTCCACGGGAAAACTGGCGAATCTTGCCGACGCCCGCTCGCATATTCGCTTCATAGAAGACACGATTCTCGATGAGCGTCTCGTCGCTCGGCTGGTTCGAAAACATGATGTCGTATTTCATCTCGCAGCGGGAGTCGGGGTCGGGCACATCGTCGAGAACCCGCTCACGGCCCTGATCACCAACACGCGCGGCGCAGAAAACGTGATTAATGCATGTGTCAAGCACGAGAAACGACTGTTGCTTGCATCAACGAGCGAGATCTACGGCAAGACCAGCAAGATGCCGATGTCCGAAGACGACGACCGCGTGCTCGGCTCGGCCACGATCCCCCGCTGGGGCTACTCGACCGCCAAGGCCATCGACGAGCACCTCGCGCTCGCCCATGCGAAACATGGATTACGCATGTCGGTAGTGCGGTATTTCAACT
>JBJTOX010000119.1:0-4036 GCA_046074785.1 Actinomycetota bacterium | reverse complement strand
CATAGCACTGGCTTGATGCAGGATTCTCGTTGTTCGCCGCGAGTATCGAGTTTCGTGATCGGGGAGTGATGGTCAGTCCGGAGTCGATGAATTTCGCAATGCACGTGATGGAGCCAGTCGCAACGAGATCCCCCTGCTCATCCACTGTCAGATCGGTGATGAAGAGCCCTTGCGCGTACTGATCAGGTACTCCAGACAGGTCATCGTCTCTCTTCGCACGCTGACCGCCGGGCACTAGGCGTCCGCTCGGGTCGAACCGCATGAACCGTGCCCCAAAGAACACCCCTGCGATCCGATACACATAAGTGTCTACAGTCCACAGGTGGTTGGCGTTGTCGATGGCGAGAGCGTAAATCTGTGTGAAATCATCGGGCCGTTCCCAGACCCAGTCCACCTCACCCTTTGGCGAGAACTTCACGATGACGGAGACGTCTTCGCAATTCGCACCCAACGTGCAGCGCTGCTGGTTTCCATAGGTCGTGTTGCCGATGGTCATCTGACCACGAGTCAATCCTGAAACATACAGCGCGCCAGTTGAGTCGAACGCGGAGTGGGCTAGCCAATCCTGCGCCAAGCTTCCGACACGTCGTGACCACCTGTGGGTGCCATCGGCGTTCAGCACAGAGACGAAGCCGTCATAATCACCCAGGCTCCGCAGCGTCTTTCCTCCGAAATTCGCAGTTCCGATGAAGTCGCCGACGAGCGCAACCGTGCCGTCGTTGGCCAACGCCGTCGACCAGATTCGGTCATCGAGATGAGGATTGTCAGATTTGGCCGAGGCCCCCGAAGGAATGGCAGAGACGAGGAGGCACGCGACGACGATCTTGGCAATTTGTCGGCGTTGCAGCACGGTAAGCATCGAGTTGAGCAAGCCACGTGTCGACACGCCGAGGAGCCCTGGGTTCATGCGGAGACCTTGGCGGTGATGAGAGCAGCGACTTCGAAGAATTCTTCAACCTCGGCGGCGAGTTCTTCATCGGAAATGTCGATGAAGCCTGCAAAGGTGAGGGCGATCATCACCGGTGAGCCTGCCTCTCGTTCCGAAACCTCGACTTCCATGTTCGTGGGCATTGACTCACTCACGCGATCCAACATGTCGCTGAAGTCAACAAAGGGATCAACTGCAGTAATGACGGCGAGAAGTTCCATCTCGTCGTCCTGCTCGAACCAGCGTGCAAACACTTGGTTGCCGTCCCAGTCCCATTCGATGGTGTTGTCGACATTGACTCCGTAGAGTTCGGCCTCGGGCCATTCACCGCGCTGCTGGGCAGGAACATGTGGCCCAAGGTGTCGATCGGTGACGCGCACGAGTTGGTCGAAGAATTGCTTCATCACAGCGATGGCGCCTTGGCCTCTACTCCGACGAAGATTTCGTTTACCGCCGCCTTAAGACGTCGCACCAACCGACCCGCTTCAGGGTCATTGCCGAGGCGATCGCGGAACACCGCCGCTAGCTCGGTGTAGTACCACTTTTGCAGTGGCGCCTTGGCGTTGAAGTGGTCAGGAGCGTAGTGCTCGTTCGCTGTGGTGCCGGCCCGGATGTCCTGCACCGTGGACTCGGCGTTGTGGACCTTGTCGGCCAACGAGACGAGGAGCGAAGCATCACCTTCTGGCTTGGCGTGAAGCGATGTGATGTAGGCGCGTTTTCGTTCGAGCCACGACACCTCGTCGCGCTTCTGGTCAGGTTGGCCGTCGGTGGTGGCCTCGACAATCGCGACCACGGCTGCGGCCTCACCCTTCGGGGCGCCGTGTTCAACGAGCAGGCGTTCGAGTTTGGGACCTGAAATCTTCACATCCTCGATCACGTCGTGCAGCAGCCCTGCCGCCGCCTGCACCTCGCTGCCTCCGTGTTCCATCACCAGCGCCGAGACGGCGAGGAGGTGCGAAAGGTAGGGCGTCTCGATGCCTTTGCGCGCCTTGTCGGCGAATTTGTCGGCGGCAATCGCGAGGGCGGCCCGCGTGAGTGGCCCTGCTTTCCAGCGAGGCGACGTGCTGCTCATCTGTTCCAATGGTGCCACAGGGGTGTTACGCAAGATTCTCGCACGGTTGTGACCTCACACTTCGGGGTGGTGCGTACGTAGATCGAGGGTTCCTGTGCGCACTGTCGCACACACACCCATGATGGAGAATAGACCTGTGACCCTGCACCACCTGACGAAGTCCGACTTCAAGCTGGGCTACGACTGCCCGTTCAAGCTCAAGTACAAGAAGGCCGGTTACCCGGACAGCTTGAAAGACAACTAGATGCTCGAGTTCTTTGCAGAGGCGGGTTTCATGACCGAGGCGATTGCACACGCGGTGATGAAAGCGAACCCCGACGTCGTGTTCGAAAAGACGTTGCAAGCTGGTCGATTCTCGGCACGGCTCGACGGTTTTGAGCAGTTTCCCGACCGCATCGTGCTAACAGAAATCAAGGCCAAGAGCGTTGACGGGTCGAATCCAGAGCAGTTCTTCAAGAAGCGAACTCGTGAGGTCGACAGTAAGTGGCTTGAGTACATGCTCGATATCACGTTCCAGGTGATGGTGGCAGAGGCGTGCTACCCAGGGGTCACCGTCGTACCCCAACTCTGTGTAGTGAACAAGAACAAGCCGTGCAGTCTTGATGCGATCTACGCCAAGATCGACCTGCTTGACGACACCAAAGACCGTGATCGAACCCTGCCGCGCGCCGTTTACACCGGCGATGTGGCGGCGCTGCGCAACGACCATTTTCTTGAGTTCATCAACGTTCGAGAGTGCGTCGACCTGCTGATGCACGAGGTCCGAACGAAGGCCGCTGAATTACTCGATTTCCTCGACGGCAAGCGACCTGACATCACCCCGCAGCTCGGTGTTTCGCCTTGCAAGACCTGTGAGTATCGCGATGTCGATGCAAACCAGAGTGGCTTTGCCGACTGCTGGGGTCCTACGCCACCGCGTGGTGCAAACGTCATCGACCTCTACCGCGCGGGTAACGGCAGCAACGAGTTGAAGAGCGAGGTGGCTCGGCGAATTGCCGAACGCAATCTCTTGCTGGTCGACCTTCCCGACGATGTGCTGGAAGGTGGCTCGTCATACGGTCCGACCCGCCGCAATCAGAAGAAGGCAGCGGTAACCGGCAATCAAGTCATCGGCGATGGTCTGGCCAGCCAGCTCTCGAAACTGGAGTATCCACTGCACTTCATCGACTTCGAGGCTTCCAGAATCCCGGTGCCGTACCTGCCAGGTATGAAGCCGTATGAAGTGGTGGCGTTCCAATTCAGCTGTCACACACTTGCGGCGCCAGATGCCGAACATCTCATCCACCGCGAATGGCTGAACCTTCGTGACGTGTATCCAAACGAAGAGTTCTTGCGAGAACTGCGCGCCGCAATTGGTGACCACGGCACGGTGTTGACATGGAGCGGATACGAACTCACCACGTTGCGTCACGTGCGGCGTCAATTGCGCGAGCGCGGTCTGCTCACCGCCGATCTTGCAGCATGGCTCTCCGGGCTCGTCGGCCCGGTGCCCGCCGATGGCGAAGACGACAAGTCGGTGGGGAAGCGGGTCGTCGACCTGCTGAAGATTTCACAAGCCGACTATGCGCATCCACTCATGCGCGGCAGCCACAGCATCAAAAAGGTGCTCGATGCGGTGTGGTCTGACGCGCCGCACTTGTGGTCAGACCCATGGTTCGCTACGTATTACAAGCAGTCTGCCGATGGATCGGTGCTCGATCCGTATGCCACGCTCGGCTTCGGGCCGCTGGCGATCGACCTCGGCGAGACCGACGAGTCAGACGACGTTGCGGTCACCGACGGAGTGGGGGCGATGCGCGCATATCAAGACATGCTCTATGGCCAGCACCGAAGCGACCTCTCGATGCGCGACAAGATGCGAGACAGTCTGCTTCGTTACTGCGGTCTCGATACCGCTGCCATGGTGATGATCTGGAAGCACTGGCGCAGCCTGGCTGGCTGAGTTATTCGTCGCCACCCTCGAGTTCCAAGAGTCCGGCTTCGGCAGCAGACATTTCGTCGATGCCCTCACGCTTTCGGATCTTCTCGATCGCACG
>JBJTOX010000118.1:0-25254 GCA_046074785.1 Actinomycetota bacterium | reverse complement strand
AACGCCTGTTCTGGCACCTCATCGAGTTCGCCCTTCACGATGGCTTCGAAGCTCTCCACGGTTTCGGCGGTGAGCACGTACTCACCCTTCACGCCGGTGAACACTTCGGCAACGTAGAACGGCTGCGACAAGAAGCGCTGCACCTTGCGGGCACGCGACACGGTCTGGCGGTCCTCTTCCGAAAGTTCGTCGAGTCCGAGGATCGCGATGATGTCCTGCAGTTCCTTGTAGCGCTGCAGGATTTCTTGCACACGACGGGCCACGTTGTAGTGACGCTCACCGACGACTTCCGGCGACAAGATCGTCGAGGTCGACGCCAGCGGGTCGACCGCCGGGTAGATACCGAGCGACGCGATCTGACGCGAGAGCTCGGTCGTTGCATCCAAGAAGGTGAACGTGGTGAACGGTGCCGGGTCGGTGTAGTCGTCGGCGGGCACGTACACGGCCTGCAGCGAGGTGATCGAGCGACCGCGCGTCGAGGTGATGCGTTCCTGCAACTGGCCCATCTCGTCGGCGAGCGTGGGCTGGTAACCCACTGCCGACGGCATACGGCCGAGCAGCGTCGACACTTCAGAACCTGCCTGCACGAAGCGGAAGATGTTGTCGACGAACAGCAGCACGTCCTGGTTCTTCACATCGCGGAAGTATTCGGCCATCGTGAGTGCCGACAACGCGACTCGCAGGCGCACGCCCGGTGGCTCGTCCATCTGGCCGAAGACCAGTGCGGCTTTTTCGAACACGCCCGACTCGGCCATCTCGATGCGAAGGTCGGTGCCTTCACGCGTGCGCTCGCCCACTCCGGCGAACACCGACACACCACCGTGCTTTGACGCCACACGGTTGATCATCTCGGTGATGAGCACGGTCTTGCCCACGCCCGCGCCACCGAAGAGGCCGATCTTTCCACCGGCGAGGTACGGGGTGAGCAAGTCGATGACCTTGATGCCGGTCTCGAACATGCGCTTGGTGGGTTCGAGCGTGTCGAATGCCGGTGCCGAACGATGGATGTCCCAACGCTCGACGTCCTTGAAGTCGTCGTTGTTGCCGTCGAGCACCTCACCCCACACGTTCCACACGTGACCGAGGGTCTTGTCGCCCACCGGCACGCTGATGCCGCGACCGGTGTCGCGCACCGGAGTGCCACGACGCAAACCGTCGGTCGGCTTCAAGCACACGGCGCGCACACGGCTGTGGCCCAACTGCTGGGCGACTTCAGCGAGGACCTTGGTCGGCTTGCCGTCGACCTCGATGGTGAACTCGAGAGCGCGGTTCAACTCGGGCAGGCTGCCACGGGGGAACTCGACGTCGATAACCGGGCCGGCGATCGCGACGACGCGACCTTCTGCGGCCTTCGTGTTGCTCATCGTTGCTGTCATGATTGCTCCTTTGTCAGATTCGTTTACGCGTTCACCATGTCGTCGGCACCGCTGAGTGCCTCGGCGCCACCGACGATTTCCATGATTTCGGTTGTGATCGAGTCCTGACGCGCACGGTTCATGGTGCGCGAGAGACTCTTGATGAGTTCTTCGGCGTTGTCGGTTGCCGACTTCATGGCACGCTGACGGAACGCGTGCTCGCTTGCTGCGGCATTGAGTAGCGCAGCATAGATACGGGCCTCGACGTAGCGCGGCAGGAGGGATCCGAGAATGTCTTCGGCACTCGGCTCGAACTCATAGGCACTGGTGCCCGACTCCGGCTTGCCGTCTCCGCCCTCGACCACCTCGCGCTCGAGCGGAATGAGCGGTCGACGCACCACTTCTTGCGTTCCGGCTGACACGAACCGCGTGTACACCAACTCGACTCGGTCGACTTCGCCTGACAAGAACAACGACACGACGTACTGCCCGATTGCTTTGGCATTCTCGTACTTCGGGGCGTCCGAGAATCCCGCGAAGGCGTTCTTCAGCGAATAGCCACGGAACTTGAAATAGCTCTCGCTCTTTCGACCCACGGGCACGATGGCGTACTGCTTGTTGGCGAGCACGTCGGCCTTGACCTCGCCTTCGGTCGCACGCAATACGCCGGCGTTGTAACCACCGCACAAACCGCGGTCGGCGGCGATGGCCACGTAGCACGTGGTCTTCACCACTTCGCGCGACTTCATGAATGCCGACTCGCTGCCCGAACCACCGGCGGCGAGATCTTTCACCACGTTGGTGATGATCTCGCTGTATGGCACTGCGGCTTGCACTCGCTGCTGGGCTTTCACGATGCGTGAGGCGGCAATCAACTCCATGGCACGGGTGATCTTCTTCGTTGCCTGAACGGAACGAATCCGTCCACGAAGAATGCGTTCTTGACCGCCGGCCATGGTGCGCGATTACTCCGTTGCCAGCGTCTTCTTGCTGGTTGCGTCGCCAACTTCGCCGGCTGACTTCTTGGTCGGGTCGGCCGCTGCCCCGGCGATCGGGGTCGGCGTGAACGACTTCTTGAACGAAGCGACGATGTCCGCCAAGTCCTTCGGCAGGTCGGCCTTCGGGTTGGAACGGATGCCTGAGAGCAGGCTGCCGTGGCGCGAACGCATGAATTCGAGCAGCTCCTTCTCGAAACGTCGCACGTCGCCAACCGGAATGTCGTCGAGGTAGCCCTTCGTGCCGGCAAAGATCGACACGACTTGCTCTTCGACCGGCATCGGGCTGTTGAGCGGCTGCTTCAACAACTCCACGAGGCGGTAACCGCGTTCGAGCTGGGCCTTGGAAATGGCGTCGAGCTCGGATCCGAACGTGGCGAACGCTTCAAGTTCGCGGAACTGTGCGAGGTCGAGTTTCAACGTTCCCGAGACGCTCTTCATCGCCTTGATCTGCGCTGCACCACCCACGCGGCTCACCGAGATGCCCACGTCAACGGCCGGACGCACGCCCGACTTGAAGAGGCTGTCTTGCAGGTACACCTGACCGTCGGTGATCGAGATCACGTTGGTGGGAATGTACGCCGACACGTCACCGGCCTTCGTTTCGATCACCGGTAACGCGGTCAACGAACCGGCGCCCTTTTCGTCGCTCAGCTTCGCGGCGCGCTCGAGCAAGCGGCTGTGCAGGTAGAACACGTCGCCTGGGTACGCCTCGCGACCCGGTGGGCGGCGCAACAACAGCGAAATCTGGCGGTACGCCTCGGCCTGCTTGGAGAGATCGTCGTAGACGATCAGCGCATGCTCGCTGTTTTCCATCCAGTGCTGGCCCATCGCGCAACCGGCGTAGGGCGCCAAGTACTTGAACGGTGCCGGGTCGCTCGCCGGTGCGGCGACGACGACGGTGTATTCCATCGCGCCGTACTGACGAAGTGTCTCTACGGTTTGGGCGACCGTCGAACCCTTCTGGCCGACGGCGACATAGATGCACTTCACGCCGAGACCCTTTTGGTTGAGGATCGTGTCGATCGCGACGGTGGTCTTGCCGGTCTTGCGGTCACCGATGATGAGCTCGCGCTGCCCGCGACCGATCGGGGTCATCGCGTCGATGGCCTTGATGCCGGTTTGCAGAGGTTCGTGCACGGGCTTGCGACCCATGATTCCCGGCGCCTGCACCTCCACACGACGCAATTGCGCTCCGACGATGTCGCCCTTGCCGTCGATCGGCATTCCGAGCGCGTTCACCACGCGACCGAGCATCGCGTCACCGACCGGCACCGACAAGATGCGTCCGGTGGCTTTCACGGTCTGCTGCTCTTCGATGCCGTCAGCGTCACCCAATACCACGACACCGATCGAATCTTCGTCAAGGTTGAGTGCGAGGCCGACGCTGCCGTCCTCGAACTCAAGCAATTCGTTCACGGCACAGTCGGGCAGGCCGCTGACGCGCGCGATACCGTCGCCGATCTCGGCGACGCGACCCACGGTGCGGGCCTCGACCGATGGCGTGTAGCCCTCGAGACCCTTGGTGATCGCTGCTGCAATCTCCGAGGCGGAGAGTGTGAGTTCTGACATGTGAATTTCCTTTCGAATCGCGCTTAGAAACGTGACTTGACTTGGTCGAGACGGGTGCGGACGGTGTCGTCGATGACTTCGTCACCGACGGTGGCAACGATGCCGCCGATGATCGACGGGTCGACGACCACCTTGAGGTTGACCTTCTTGCCCGTCGCCTTGGTGAGTGCCTCGGCGATTCGGGTTTGCTGGGCGTCGCTCAAGGCGACGGCACTGCGAACTTCGGCGACTTCGAGCTGCTTTTCGCTCGAGGCGCGCTTGACGAGTGCGTCGGCGACTTGCGGCAAGAGCGAAGCGTGGCCGGTGCCGACCAGCATCGACGCAAGTTGCAGGGTGATGTTGTGGGCCTTGCCACCGAGTAGTTGCTCGACGATCTTCTGACGGCGCTCAGCCGGCAGCGACGAATCGCCCAGCGACGAACGCAACTGGTCGTTCGACTCGTAGGCGCGAGCGAGACGGAACATCTCGTCCTCGACCGACGACACTGCCCCATTGGCCGCCGCGACTTCGTACATCGCGGTGACGTAGGCGTTTACCTGCTGGGTGCTCATCGTGATGCTCCGACCTTGGCAATGAAACCATCGACGAGTTCTTGCTGTGTGCGGTCATCGAGGGCTGAGCGCACGGCGGTCGCCGTGGCGGCCGCCGACAACCGGGCGATCTCGGCGCGCAATTCGTCGCCGATTCGCGAACGCGCCGCAGCAATCTCCGCGGTTGCTCGCGACTCCATGTCCGCGACTTCCGCAGTGATGCGGGCACGGCCCTCGGCGAGAATCGCCGCGGCCTGCGCGTCGGCATCTGCGAGCAGCTTGGCGCGCTCGCCTGCCACGTCACCCAACGCCTTACGGATGTTCGCCGCATCGGCTTCGGCCTGCGTACGTGCCGCCGCCGAGTCGTCGAGTTCCTTTTGGATCTTGGCGGTACGAGCCTCAAGCGCCTTCTTTGCTGCCGGCCAACCAAACCTGTACAGCGCATAGAAGATGATGAGCGATGCGAGACCGCCGTAGATGATTTCGCCGATTTCCGGAAACAACCAGTGGTGCGACTGTGTTGGGTCTTCGGCGGCAATGATGACCGCGGCCAGGTTCATGAACGACCTCCGTTCATGGTGCTGTCGACTGCTTTCTTCACGAGCGCGGCATCCGGGGCTTTGCCCAAGACCAACTGCGTCGCTCGAGCGGTCACGTTGCCAACTGCTGCAGCAACTTCACCACGCGCGGCCGCACGTGCCGACTCGAGTGCTCTGTCGGCTTCGGCACGCTGTGCGGCGATGCGCGCATTCGCTTCGGCAACCTTGGCTTGACGTTCAACATCGAGCGTCTGGCGAGCCTTGTCGATGCGGGCAGCTGCTTCGGCGCGAACCTCGGCAAGTGCGGCTTCGTATGCGGCAACGTCGCTTTGGGCTGCGGCGCGGGTGGCGTCGGCACTCTCGTGCCCTTCACGAATCGCTCCGTAGCGCGCAGCCATGCCCTTTCTCACCTTCGGTACGAGGAACACCCGCATGACGAAGAGGAACACGAGGAATGTCCCCGCACCCCAGAAGAGTTCCTTGCCTTCTGGGGCAATGGGGTTGGGCCCCATATCCTCAGCGGCGAGGAGAATCGTGGAAATGAGCATGTCTGTTGCCGTCGATTCGTTTAGGCGAACTTGAGCAGAATGAACGCGACGAAGCCGATGAGCGCGAGCGCTTCAGTGAAGGCGACGCCGAGGAACATCGTGGTACGCACCATGCCGGCGGCTTCGGGCTGACGTGCCATCGACTCGATGGCCTTGCCGAAGATGATGCCGATGCCGATGCCTGGTCCAATCGCGGCGAGGCCGTATGCGTAACCAGCCGATGCGGCGGCGGCGGTGGCCTTCGCAGCTGCCGGATCGGCGGCTGCGTCGCCTGCCTCGGCCGCGATGCGGGCGATTGTTGCTAGTGCTTCCATTGCTGTTTTCTCCTTGTTGTTTGGTTGGTATTCGTTTCTTGATTAGTGCTCTGCATGCGACGCCATATTGATGTACACGGCGGTCAGCGTGGTGAAGATATAGGCCTGCAAAAAGGCGACGAGAACCTCGAATCCGGTGAGGAAGAGCAACACCGCAAACGGCAGCACACCCACCGGAATGAGGATGCGATCTCGCGCCTGGAAGAGTGCCTCGGAGAGCAACGCGAAGATGACGAGAAGCAAGTGGCCGGCGAGCATGTTGGCGAAAAGTCGCACGGCAAGCGAGAACGGGCGAACGACGAAGGTCGAGATCAATTCGATCGGCGTGACGAGGATATAGAGCGCCTTCGGAACGCCCGGTGGGAAGAGCACCGACTTGAAGTATCCAACCGGGCCCTGGTGCTTGATGCCGGTCACGTTGTAGACGATCCAGACCATCAGCGCCATGAACGCAGGAATGCCCATTCGCGCCGTCGCCGGCATCTGAATGAACGGGATGATGCCTGGCACGTTGCACAGGTAAATGAAGATGAACATCGACAAGAGGAACGGAGTCCAGGCCAAGCCCGATGGCCCCATCGTCTGCATGATGATCTGCTTCTCGATGAATTCGATGATCACTTCGGCGAGGTTGCGGGCGCCCTTCGGGGCCTTCTTTGGGTCTTTACGGGCGGCGGCGATGAAGATACCGATGCCGATGAGTGCCGCAGCAAAACCGATGAGCACCACCTTGTTGATCGTCGGCGCGACGTCCTGCCATCGCAGAAGCACATTGATCGGCGGAAACTCGAAGGCGAGTAACAACGAGAGGTTCATGCGTTTGCCTTTTCTGTCGAGAGTGATGTTTCAGACGAAGTTGGGCGCAAGCCCGGGAATGCCAGTGTCGCCGACACGTAGCGCATCTCCCAGAAAAGTAGACCGAGGTGCATAACGATGAGTGTGAGCCCGAGGGCCATCAAGTCGACCCACGTCTCGTTGCGCACGAGCATCACGGCCAGCGCGATCAAACCAAGGCGCACGATGTAGCCGAACAGCGTTGCGGCCATCATCAATGCGTACGAGATGCGCGCCGTCGTCGCGACGAGACCAGCCGCGATCATGAAGTTGCACAACACGAGACCGAGGCCATACGCACTCGACCATGCGCCGTCGACTCCCCAGGCGAGCCACGAGAGCGCAATCAACACCGGTGCGACGATGAGGCCACGCTTGACGATGTCGCGAGTGATTTGCGCTTCCGGTGACGGACCTGTGTCGCGCATCGAGAGCACCGAGGGGTTGACATTGTTGTTCATTGGGCGTGTACCGACTCGCGACGCTTGGCTTCGAGCTGCGTCATCTCTGCGTTGTAGACGTAATACAGCTTGACGAACTGCGCGACGAGCGCAACCACGACGAACACGATCATGAAGAGCGGTGTCGTATCAAGGCGACTGTCGGCGAACCATCCGAGCATGAAGAACACGAGCGTCGTGCCCGCAATCTCCATTCCTTTGCTCAATGAGTCGGAGTGCGTTGCCAACGTTGACACCTTTGTCTGATCGTTTTGGTATTCGGCTCACCAGCCTTGTGAACCGCAGAACAATCTAGGTGCGTGGCGTCCCGTCGACCAAATCCGACTCGTGAACTTGTGCCTCATCTCGGCGAATTCTCGGGTGCAAGACGGTGAAGACGCTGAGTGCACTGCCCACGATGATCAGAACGACGAGTGCTGATCCCGTGCTGTACAGCGCAGAGAACAAAACGACCGTCGAGAGCAAAGCAGCCCATCCCCACAGGATGACGACGGCACGTCGCGGACCATGACCGAGCTGGATGAGTCGATGGTGCAAGTGACCCATGTCGGCCTGCGCGAAGCTCTTGCCGCTCGCGGTACGCCGCACGATGGCAAACAGCACGTCGACGATCGGCACGGCCAGCACGAGCAATGAGATGAAGATCGGCGCCAGGAAGAAGTACGTCTGTCCATTCGCCGACTGCGTATCCGGATCGGCTCGGCCGCCCACCACACTCGTTGCGACGGCCATCAAGAGACCGAGCAACAGCGAGCCACTGTCCCCCATGAAGATGCGCGCCGGATTGAAGTTGTAGGGCAGGAAACCCAGACATACACCGACGGCAATTACCGCGACGAGTGGCCCCACGTTCGGCTGTGGCAACAAATTGCCCTCGGTCAATTCGCGCGAATAAATGAAGAAGGCTCCGGCGCCGATGGCAACGATGCCCGCAGCCAGACCATCAAGACCATCGATCAAGTTGATTGCCTGCGTCATGCCGAGCAACCACAGCACGGTGATGAGCGGCACCCAGTCGTCCGACAACACGAAGACGTCGAGGAACGGCAACCGGAACTGGAACATCGTGACGCCGAACCACACGAGTGCCACCGCTGCCACCACGATGCCCGTCACTTTCGCCGGCGGTGACACGTCACGGATGTCATCGATGATTCCGAGGGCAAAGATGATGGCGCTCGCAACGACGACACCGATGATCTCCGTGCTGTCCTGAAACAACTGATCAAAGTCACCGAGCAGGCTGGCTCCGACCACGGCGGCCAGGATTCCGATAAACATCGCAATGCCACCGACGTCGGGTGTGGGCACCGGATGCATTCGTCGTTCATCGGGGGTTGCCATCCAGCCCTGGCGATGTGCGAGGCGAATGACGAACGGCATCGTCACCGCTGTCGTCGCCGCCGCAATCAGCCCGACGATCAGATATGACGCGAGACTGATCATGCCGTCGTTACTGCGCGATGCGATGCCTCGTGCCGTCGGTTGGCGCGCATCTCCCTAACGATAGGCGGGGAACGCGGCGCACAACGCGGCGACCTTCTGTCGCACTTCGGCGACGATTGCCGAGTCGTTGCGGCCCTTCAGCGTGGTGACGATGAAGTCGGCGATGGTGGACATCTCGCTTTCCTTCATCCCTTGCGTCGTGACCGATGGCGTGCCGATTCGCACTCCCGAAGTAACGAACGGGCTACGCGGATCATTGGGCACGGTGTTCTTGTTCAGCGTGATGCCGGCAAGGTCGAGCACCGCCTGAGCTTCCTTTCCCGTCAATTCGGCGTCGAAGGGTCGTAGGTCGACCACCATCATGTGGGTGTCAGTGCCCCCAGAGACCAGACGGAAGCCGCGTGTCGCCAGTGCTTCGGCCAGTGCCGCCGCGTTCTTCACGATTTGCTGTGCGTAGTCGCAGAAGCTCGGCTGCAGCGCTTCAAAGAAGGCGACGGCTTTGGCGGCAACGGCATGTTCGAGTGGCCCACCTTGCTGTCCTGGAAACACCGCTTTGTCGATCGCCTGCGCGTGCTGCTTGGTCGACAGGATGCAACCGCCGCGCGGACCACGCAGCGTCTTGTGGGTAGTGAACGTGACCACGTCAGCGAACGGAACCGGGTTCGGGTGCGCGCCACCGGCGACGAGACCGGCCAAGTGTGCGATGTCGAACATCATGTACGCGCCGACCTCGTCGGCGATCTTCTTGAACGGTTCTGGCTCGATGCGTCGCGGGTAACTCGTCGTGCCCGCCACGATCATCCGCGGTCGGTGCTCGTGCGCCAAACGACGCACCTCATCGAAGTCGATTCGTTCGTCATTGACTCCGACTTTGTACGAGCGGAAGTCGTAGAAAATGCCACTGGCATTGACGGGAGACCCGTGGGTCAGGTGCCCACCGTGGTCGAGGCTGAGGCCAAGCACTACGTCGCCTGGTTTCAACATCGCCTGATACACCGCCATGTTGGCGCTCGCACCCGAGTGCGGTTGAACGTTCGCGTGCTCTGCCCCGAACAACTTCTTGACTCGTTCAATCGCGAGTGACTCGATCTCGTCAACGACAGCGTTGCCTCCGTAATAACGCTTGCCGGGGTACCCCTCGCTGTACTTGTTCGTCAGCACCGATCCCGTAGCGCGCATCACCGCTGGCGAGGTGAAGTTCTCGCTCGCGATGAGCTGCAAACCAGTCGTCTGACGCACGCGCTCTTTCTCGATGAGCGCTTCAACCTCGGTATCTGGAGTCTGTTCGGACGGAAACGGCATGTGACCTAGCTTTCGCGGCGAGCCGATTCCTCGGCTTCGATCTCCCCCAATTGTCCCACACGTCGTGCGTGACGACCGCCCTCAAATGGCGTTTCGAGAAACTTCTTGACGATCTGTTCAGCAAGTTCAGTCGTCACGACCCGACCACCCATCGACAGCACATTTGCGTCGTTGTGTGACCGGGCCATCTCGGCAAGCCAGAGGTCATTGCACAACGCGGCACGAATACCACGCACCTTGTTTGCAGCAATCTGCTCACCTTGTCCGCTGCCACCTAGCACGATGCCAACGTCTGCTCGTGCGTCGCGAACCGCGCGGGCAACACTGGCGCAGATGTGCGGGTAATCGGCGGCTTCGCTCGAGTGCGTTCCGTAGTCCTCAACGCGATATCCCAAACCTTCGAGGTATCCGACGAGATGCGTCTTCACGTCGAAACCGGCGTGGTCTGACCCGATGGCGATTCGCTTGCTTGACTTCTCATGGGACGCCGCCGACATCGAGCGTCAGCCTAGGTGGATGCGCTTTCGCGTGCGTACTCTTGAGGCGCATGTCCGCAGGCTCGAACAACGCAGCGCGAATGAATGCGGTCGTTGATCCGCGCACACCGGTACTCGTCGGCCAGGGTCAAGCCATCGACCGCGACGTCGATCCGGCAACATCCCGGCATCCCGTGCAACTCATGGCCGAAGCCGCCCAGTCGGCCGCCGAAGACGCCGGAATCAGACTGCCTCACCATGTCGATGCACTGCGCGTGGTGCGGCTGCTGTCGTGGAAGTACACCAATGCCGCACATGCACTCGCCAGAACTCTGGGGATCGACGCTCGCGAATACGCCACCACACCGCATGGCGGCAACATGCCACAGACCCTCGTCAACAAGACGGCTCTGCAGATCGCCGCCGGCGAAGCCGACTTCGTTGTGCTCGCAGGCGGCGAATGTGCACGAACCCGCTCTGCGGTAAAGGACGAGACGGCACTCCCGTGGCCAAAACCCGATGATGCTCCGGCGCCGTCGCACATCGTCGACGATCTTGCACTCCTCAATGAAGAAGAGCTGCGACTCGGCATCGTGCTGCCGATTCAGGTGTATCCGATGTTCGAATCAGCGATTCGTGCCGCTGCCGGCCGCGGGATTGCCGAACACGAACGGCGCATCTCTGAATTGTGGGCGCGGTTCAGCGCGGTAGCCGTCACCAACGACTTCGCGTGGTCACGCAGTGCACTCACCGCGAGTGATGTACTCACGGTCACCCCCGAGAACCGCATGATCGGACTCCCGTATCGCAAGGTGATGAACTCCAACAACCAGGTGAACCTCGCTGCTGCCCTGATCATGTGCTCGGCTGAGCGGGCTACTGCGCTCGGCATACCCCGCGACCGCTGGATCTTTCCCCTGTCCGGCACCGACTGTCACGAACACCAATTCATCTCCAACCGGTGGTCGTTTTCCGAAACACCGGCAGTGAAGCGCGGAGGTGAACTTGCTCTGAGCCTGGCGAGTACTTCACTTGATGAGATCTCGCTCGTCGATTTGTACTCGTGTTTCCCGTCGGCGGTGCAACTTGGTGCAGCCGCGCTGAATCTCGATTTGTCGCGTGACCTCACGCTGACCGGTGGTCTCTCGTTCGCCGGCGGTCCGTGGAACAACTACGTCATGCACGCCATCGCAACGGCAATGCGGCGGCTGCGAGAGTCGCGCGACGAAAAGGCGTTCGTCTGGGCCAATGGTGGATACGCCACCAAGCACGCATTCGGGGTCTACGGCACGACCCCGCAGCCCGGCGGTTTCCGTCATGCTTCACCACAAGACGAGATCGACGCACTACCGCGTCGCGAGTTGGCAGTCGGTGACGAGGCACGCGGCGCAGCAACGATTGAGGCCTACACCGTGATGCACGACCGAACGGGCCAACCGGAACGCCTGATTGCAGCGGCACTCTTGCCTGATGGTCGACGTGCCTGGGTGGTGTGCCCCGACAAGAGCGTTGCCTCGTCGTTCACACGAGGTGAACACGTTGGCGACCAAGTCGCCCTCTTGCGAAGCGGCGAACTCGCGATCTAGCGACGAGCGACCGCGATTCGATCGCGACCCTGAAGATCCTGTCGCACCTCGGAGTCGCGCAGTCCTGCGTTGGTCATGAGTTCACGCACCACATCACCCTGGCGATGACCGATTTCGCACACGAGCACGCCTCCTCCCCGCAACCAATCAGGCGCTTCGGCGACGATCACACGTAGAGCGTCAAGACCGTCGCTGCCGGCAAAAAGAGCTTGGTGTGGCTCGTGATTCGCAACGGTCTGCTCGACTTGCGGATCATCTACCGCGATATACGGCGGATTCGTCACGATGACATCGATCGTGCCGCGTAGCGACGTCGGGAGTGCCGCGTACCAATCCCCTTGCGTGACTCGAACGTTCGACCCGGCACGACCGATTCCCGCGAGGTTCGCGCGGGCCACATCGAGTGCGTCGGCCGAGGCATCCGTCAACCACACGGTCGTGCCGTCCAACGGAAGCTCGTGCGCCAGCGACAACCCGATCGCTCCCGAACCCGTGCCAAGGTCGACGACCACGCGAGGCGCCGAACAGGCTTGCGCGATCTTCAGCGCGACTTCAGCCACCATCTCGGTCTCGGGCCGCGGAATCAGGACGCGCCGATCCACCATCAAGTCGAGATGACGAAACGCCCAACGCCCCATCACGTATTGCAGAGGTTCACCAGCCAGTCGGCGGCGAGTCATTTCTTGCAGGTGCAATCCCATTCGCTGAGTCAGTTGCTCGTCGATGGCAGCGGCGAACTCGGAGGCATTGAGCCCGGCCGCATGCTCGCAGAGGAAGCGTGCCTCTCGTTCGTCGCCCAGTGTTACTGCGGTGTCGGACAACACCTCGCGCCAGGTGCTGGCGTCGGTCACTCCTGACCGACCTGTTTCGCAAGTTGTTCGGCCTGATACTCCAACGTGAGTGCATCGACGACCGGATCGAGGTTCCCGGCAAGGACGTCCTGCAACTGATACAGGGTGAAGCCGATTCGGTGATCGGTGATGCGATTCTCTTTGTAGTTGTACGTACGAATCTTCTCGCCGCGACCACCTTTGCCGACTTGCGCACGACGCTCGGCGGAGAGCTTTGCTTCCTGTTCGTCGTGTTTGCGCTGCAACAGCCGGGTACGCAACACCTGCATCGCCTTGATGCGGTTTTGCAGCTGGCTGCGCTCATCCTGCATCGCCACGACCACGCCGGTCGGTTTGTGCGTGATTCGTACGGCCGAGTCGGTGGTGTTCACGCTTTGACCGCCCGGGCCACCGGATCGGTAGACGTCGATCTCCAAGTCCCGCTCGTCGATTGCAATATCAATTTCCTCGGCCTCGGGCATCACCGTGACGGTTGCCGACGAAGTGTGGATTCGACCTGCATTCTCGGTGACCGGTACGCGTTGCACACGGTGCGGACCTCCCTCGAATCGCAGGCGTCGCCACGCCGTCTCCCCCTTCACCAACACCGTGGCTTGATTGACGCCGCCCATCGGTGAGCGGTCATACGCCATGACGTCAAAGCCCCACCCATTGCGCGCCGCCCACGCTCGATACATCTCCAACAGTTCACCGGCAAACAGATTCGCTTCTTCGCCACCTTCCGCACCACGGAACTCGAGGAGGACGTTCTTTCCGTCGTTCGGATCGGGCGGTATGAGCAACACCTTCAGGTCTTCCTCGAGTCTCTCGATACGAGCTTGACCTTCACGCATCTCTGTCTCGAGCGAGTCGCGTTCGTCGGCGCTCGCCGATTCGAGCAGTTCCTTTGCCGCCTCAACGTTGCCCATCGTCGACTTGTAGTCACGGATGCAGGCGATCAGTGGTCCCATCTGCTTGTAGCGGCGTGAAGCATCACGGAGTTTGTTCTGGTCCCCGAGCACCTCTGGAGTGGTGAGACTCGTTTCCAATTGCTCGAATTCCGCAAGGATGGCGTCGAGCTTCGCAAGCACGACGTTCAGGTTACGCCGACACCATCTCGATGGGCACGCGAAAGAGTGATGCAATCTTGGACTGCAGCGGAATGATGTTGCGTGCTTCGGCAACCACGAGCAGCCGCGCGTGCGACGAAAGACGCGACCTTGCATCGACGGCAAACGGAATCGCATCCAGATCGACACCGCTCGTGAACACCACCACGCAGTCGCGACCTTCGAGATCGATGCCGGTCGCACAACACGGCACCGCGTCCTTGAGATTTGCCCGCGGATACGGCGGCTCGACAACTTCAAGCGATCGACATCCGATGCGCTCGGGTTTCGACAGTGTCCGATATCGAAGTGCCCGTTCCGTCGCAAGCAAGTTCAGCGGATGCTTCGGTGCACCCACTGCGCGATGTGTCGCCACCACGCGCACGACCTCACGCATCTGTTCCAGGGTGGCGACGGCTCCGTTCAGCATGCGAAACGTCTCACGGTCGTGCGCTCCGACGCCGATCTGAACGCTTGCCTGACCGTTCTCTTGCACCACGCGCGCAACCTCCAAGCCCACCACTTCACCAGCCACCACCCCGTGCTCGATCACCACATCGGCACCGGCATCCCTGAACATGCCCGCGAAAGAAAGGTGCTCGGCACTCGGCGAAACCATGGCGAGATGCGGGGCGGGCGCCGCGGCCTTCGACTCGTTCGTGGTGGCATCAACGACGAGAGTGTCGAGCGTCGTGGCTGAAAGTATCCGCGCCGTTACACCGGGACGAATCGAGTCGACCACCGCAAGCCGGTCGACCGGACCACTCGATGATGTCGTTCGGGCGGCCAACCAAGCGAGCGCTGCAGCGTGTACCGACACCCTGGTTTCACCCTGGGTCAGCGGAGTGGCGGACACCCAGAGGGTCGTTCCGCTCTGTAACGCAGCAAAGTTGCCGAGTTCCACGTCGCTGTATTCGCCGTGCGGTGCAACGAACGCTGCCACTTCCGCCGATGGCGACTGATCGCGCAACGTCTGCACTCGCGCGCGAAGCGCCAACCGTTCTCGACGCGCCGAGAATTCGCGTGGTTCGGCCGACACGTCAGTGAATTTGGCCGACACGACCTTCCGCCGGATCAGGCGGTCGGCTGCTTGGCAATCTCTGAGAGGAACTCGTCGTTGGTCTTGAACGACTTGAGTCGGTCAATCAGCAGTTCCAGACCCGGAGCCGCGTTGCCGTCAGCGGCGAGACCGCTCAGTACTCGACGCAACTTCCACACCATCTGCAACTGCTTGCGGTCGAACAGCAACTCTTCGTGACGCGTGCTCGAAGCATCGACGTCGATCGCCGGATAAATACGGCGCTCGGCAAGTCGTCGGTCGAGGCGCAATTCCATGTTGCCCGTTCCCTTGAACTCTTCGAAGATTGCCTCGTCCATTCGGCTGTTCGTCTCGACGAGAGCCGTCGCGAGAATCGTGAGGCTGCCGCCTTCCTCAATGTTGCGTGCAGCACCGAAGAATTTCTTCGGCGGGTACAGCGCGCCGGCATCGATACCACCCGACATGATTCGGCCGGTTGCCGGTGCCGCGAGGTTGTATGCACGTGACAGTCGGGTGATGCCGTCGAGAATCACGACCACGTCTTCGCCTGCCTCGACCATTCGCTTGGCCTTCTCGATGGCGAGCTCGGCGACGTGCGTGTGCTCATCCGATGGACGGTCGAACGTGCTTGCGATAACTTCACCCTTCACGGTGCGACGCATGTCGGTCACTTCCTCGGGACGTTCATCGATCAGCAGCACGATCAACTTCACCTCGGGGTGGTTCTTCTCGATGCTCGTGGCAATCGTCTTCATCACCGTGGTCTTACCGGCCTTCGGAGGCGACACGATGATGCCTCGCTGACCCTTTCCGATTGGCGCAATCAAGTCGATGATTCGCGCCGTCATGTTCAGCGGATCGCCGGAGGTCGAAAGACCGAGCTTCTCGTCGGGGAACAGCGGCGTGAGTTCTTCGAACTTCTTGCGGTTGCGCGCCTTCTCCGGGTCTCCGCCGTTGACGGTGTAGACCTCGAGCAGGGCCGGGTTCTTCTCGTTGCGGCCGGCGGGGCGCGAGAGGCCGGTGATGTGGTCACCCTTGCGCAATCCGTATTGGCGAGTAAAGCGCACCGACACGTACGCATCGTTGCGGGTTGGCAGGTAGCCACCGATGCGCAGGAATCCGTAGCCCTCGTCGCGAAGGTCGAGGTAGCCCTCCACTTTCACCGGCTCATTGCTGACCGGCTCGTTCGACTCAACTTGGTCGAGCTCGAAACGATCGTCGCCCTGTGGGCCCTCGTCACGACCGCCTCCTCGACGGCGTCCACGACGGCGACGATTTCGTCCTCCCCCGTCGTTGAAATTGCGGTCTCGATAATTGCGATCGCCACGATCGCCGCGGTCTCCGCGGTCGCCACGATCTCCACGATCGCGCCCGCGCGAGTCTCCGTCGACTCTCGCCTCAGCGGCGATTGGTGTGCCTTCGTGCTCGGCCAATTCGATCTCCCACTCGGAGAGTGGCTCGCCGCCGGCACCAAGGGGTGCTTGGTTCGACTCTGCCGATGAAGCCCGCGACGACGTGTCACGTGCGGCGCCGCGCGATGACGACTCGCGAGAAGTGGATTTTGGGGTCGGTTCTTTCGATTCTGGTGCCATGGTTTCCTCCAGGATTCTTTCGATGAGGTCTGACTTGTCGGCCTTCGCTACACCTTTGATGCCGAGCGCCGACGCAATCTGGGCGAGGTCGTCACGATCTTTTTCCTCGAGTTGCGCTCTGCCGAGCTGCGGGGCTGCCACGATTTCCTTCTTTCAGAACGTCGACATGAAACGACGCCCGTAAACGATGCTTGCGCGTCAGAGACTTGACTGCGTAGGGCATGCTCGACGTTGTCGAGCACCCTCACTCTACCGTGCCGCCGAGACGCTCGCAACGAACCGCTGGATGCTGCCGAGATCGTTCGGCAGGGCCGTGGTGTGTTCGGGTCGATCGAACAAGTCAGCGAGGTGGTCGGGAAGCGCGGGGCGAACACCCGTCGCCCGCTCAACCGCATCGGCGAACTTGGACGGGTGCGCAGTTGCCAATGTGACGACGGATTCGTCGTCGTTGGCACACGCATGCGTGGCTGCAAGACCCACCGCCGTATGCGGGTCAACGAGCACCCCGCTCTCTTTGTATATCGAGGCGATCGTGGCCACGGTCTCGTCGTCGGTGCATCGGTGGCCCCGGAACACGGGGCGAATCCACTCCCCGAACTGCTCGGCAGTGACCGACATCGTGCCGCTGGTTCGGAACAGCCCGATCTGTGCCGCTGTCGCCGCTCCGTCGCGACGATTCATCTCAAAGAGCAGTCGTTCGAAATTGCTCGAGACCTGGATGTCCATGCTCGGGCTGAGCGTCGGCCTCACTTCGGCGGTGGTCATCCGTTGCGTTTCAAAAAAGCGGGTCAGAATGTCGTTTGCATTCGATCCAACGATGAGATGGCCGACATTGGCACCGATGCGGCGTGCAATCCAGCCCGACAACACGTTGCCGAAGTTGCCTGTTGGCACACTGAACGACACGGGTGACGCATCGGTGGATTGCAATTGTTCGATTGCCGTGAAGTAGTAGACCACCTGCGCCAGAACGCGGGCCCAGTTGATCGAGTTCACCGCCGACAATCGATGCTTCTCGCGGAACGCCGAATCGTTGAACATCGCTTTGACGAGGTCCTGGCAATCGTCGAAGGTTCCGTCGACTGCGACCGTGTGCACGTTCGGGGCAACAACCGTGGTCATCTGACGTCGCTGCACCTCGCTGATGCGCCCTTTGGGATACAAGATCACCATCGACACGTTCTTGCACGCCTTTACGCCGTCGATGGCCGCCGAACCGGTGTCACCGCTGGTGGCGCCCACGACGGTGATGCTCTCGTCGCGTGCGGTCAGTACGTGATCAAAGAGACGTCCAACCAATTGCAGCGCAACATCCTTGAAAGCGAGCGTCGGACCATGAAACAGCTCGAGCAGCCAGCGTCGCTCACCGATCTCACGAAGTGGTGCAACGAGTGGGTCACGAAAGGTTGCGTATGCATCACTACAAAGGCCGAGCAATGTCGAACGCGGAATCTCATCCCCGACGAACGGCGCCATGATCTCCGCGGCCCGGGACGCAAACGAGGCTCCATGGTCGACGTGTGCGACCTGCGGCCACTCTTCCGGCACGTACAGGCCCCCGTCAGATGCCAGACCAGCTAACAGCGTGTCACGAAAGCCGAGTACCGGCGCCTGGCCGCGAGTCGAGACGTACCGCACGGTGCTGGGTGGTGTCACTCGCCGATGATGCGAATGACGCCGCCAACTTTGGTTACCACGTCGAGGCGCTGGAACTCCGCGAGACATGCCGACATGTCGGCCGTGCGGGCATCGTGCGTGAGGAACACCAGTCGCGCGTCACTGCCCATGCCGTCCTGTTCAGCGGCACGAATACTCACCTTGTTGCGTGCGAACACACCTGTTACCGCATGCAGCACACCGGGACGATCGGCCACCTCAAGCGTGAGCATGAATTCGCTACGCACGTCATCAAGCGGCGTGAATGCCGCCTTGGCGAACGACCCGAGCGTGGCGTGCGTGCCCTTTCGCAGGTTGACGGCAGCGTCAATCACGTCGCCGAGCACCGACGAGGCGGTGGGGTCGCCACCTGCACCTCGACCGTAAAACATGAGCGAGCCCGAAGCATCGCCCTCGACGAGCACGGCATTGAAGGCCTCGCGTACGGCTGCAAGCGGGTGTTGCAGATGCACGAGTGCCGGATTCACACGAACGTTTACTGCCCCTGACTGCGGATCCCGCTCGGCGACACCGAGCAGTTTGATGACGTAACCGAATTTTCGGGCCATCGCAATGTCACCGGCAGTGATCTTCGAGATGCCCTGCGTAGACACGTCGTCGGTAACGACGTGAATTCCGAATGCAAAATTGGCGACGATCGCAATCTTGGCCGCCGCGTCGAGTCCTTCAACGTCGGCGGTCGGATCAGCCTCGGCGTAACCCAGTTCCTGCGCGCCGCGTAGCGCGGCGCCGTAATCGAGGCCGTCTTCGGTCATCTTCGTGAGGATGTAGTTGGTGGTGCCGTTCACGATGCCGAGTACGCGCCGAATCGGTTCACCACGCAAACTCTCACGCAGCGGACGAATGAGGGGAATACCGCCACACACCGCAGCTTCGAACAGCAGGTCGATTCCCCGCTCGTCGGCGATCTTGAACAAGTCGGCGGAATGCGTCGCGAGCAGAGCCTTGTTCGCCGTAACCACCGGCTTGCCGCGTTCGAGTGCCGTGCGAATGACATCCCCCGCCAAGGAGGTACCGCCCATCACTTCGACGACGAGATCAACGTCGTCGGCCGAGGCCACGGCAAGCGGATCGGTGTCGACGACCGCACTCCCGACTCGCGACGGGTGCTTTGCGGCGTCCCTTACGGCGATACGAGTGACCTCGAGCGAGATTCCGGTGCGGGCGGCAATCACATCGTGCTGGCGCGCAACCAAGGCGGTGAATGCAGAACCGACGACCCCATGCCCGACAACGCCAATCCGAACGAGATCAAGCTTGTTTGCCGAGGGATTGGCGGCTTTCGCCATGATTCAGACGCTATCGGTCACGTCGTTGCGGATGAGGTCGTCATATGTCTCGCGACGAACGACGACTCGCGAAGTTCCGTCGTTGACGAACACCACCGCCGGCCGCGGCACCTTGTTGTAGTTCGATCCCATCGAGTGACCGTATGCGCCGGTCACTGGAGTGGCGATCACATCACCGATTCGCAGGTCGGCAGGAAGCATCGCTTCGGAAATGAGCACGTCTCCACTTTCGCAATGCTTGCCAACGAGGCGAGCCGCCATGCTGCGGTCTGCATCACATCTCGAGGGTACGAAAGCCTCGTACCCACTGCCGTAGAGCACCGGACGAGGATTGTCGCTCATTCCCCCGTCGACCGCTACGTATGTTCGCACACCGGGAATCGGCTTGATCGTGCCGACCTCGTAGAGCGTGATTGCCGACGACGCGACGATCGACCGACCTGGCTCGACGTACACCTTCACGTTTCCGCGCAACCCTTTGGTCGCACCCTGCAGTGCACGCGCCCACTCGGTGATGGTCGGAGCTTGCTCATCATTGAGGTACGCAACACCGAGACCGCCACCGAGCGTCAGTTCGGGAAGTCCGCACTCGTTCGCAAAGTTCACCATCACCTCGGCTGCCTTCGTGAAGTTCGATGTCTCGAACACGTTCGACCCGATATGGCAGTGAATGCCGACCATATTCATGGTCGACGATGCCCGTGCGCGGTCGACGGCGCGCTTTGCATCGCCGTTGGCGAGATTGAAACCGAACTTCGAATCGTTCTGCCCCGTGCTCACGAACTCATGGGTGTGCACATACACACCGGGGGTGATTCGAATCTGTACGCGCGGAACCGGTAGTCCCCCGCCAACGAGCTTGTCGATGCGGTCCATCTCATCGAAACTGTCAATGACGAGATGTCGTACTCCGGCAGCGAGGGCCTCTCGCAACTCTTCGAGGCTCTTGTTGTTACCGTGCACGACGCAGCGATCGGCCGGCACTCCAGCCGAGAGCGCAACGAACAATTCACCCCCTGTGGCAACGTCGAGCAACAACCCTTCATCGTGGATAAGACGCGCCATCGCAAGACAATGGAATGCCTTCGTTGCGTAGATCACCGAGTCGATGCCGAACGCGCGCACGGCTTCGGCGCATCGCGCACGAAGATGCGCTTCGTCGTACACGAAGAGTGGCGTGCCGTACTTGGCCGCAAGTTCGTGCACGTCGCAGCCCCCGACATGTAGCCGCCCGTCGACCACCATCGACGTGTCGGGCAGCAGGTGGCGACTGACCTGGCTCACATCTGCTCCGGGGACTCGATGCCGAGCATCCCCAAACCATCGGCGAGCACACGTGCCGTGAGATCGCACAGAGCAAGACGGCTCATCTTGGTGGCATCATCGTCGGCCTTCAACACCGGACAATGCTCGTAGAAGGCGGTGTAGCGGGTCGAGAGCTCGTACAAGTACGTACACAGTCGATGCGGGCTGTATCGCTCGAGTGCATCCCAGACCGCTGAGTCGTATTGGAGAATCCACAATGCCAATGCTCGTTCACGCTGGTGCGCAATCGAGATAGACGAAGAACGAACCGACTCTCGTGAGACACCGGCGCGACGAAAGATACTGCAGATGCGGGCATGTGCGTACTGCAAATATGGGGCGGTGTTGCCGTCGAACGACAGCATGCGTTCCCAGTCAAAGACATAGTCCTTCATGCGGTCGTTCGAGAGATCGGCATACTTCACCGCACCGATGCCGATCATGCGTGCGACGGCGCGACGATCTGCTTCGGGCAGCTCGGGATTCTTCTCCCTGATCGACGCCTCTGCCCGGTCGACAGCCTCGTCGAGCAATTCGATCAACTTCACTGCATCGCCGGATCGGCTCTTCAGCATCTTGCGATCACTGCCGAGCACGCTCCCGAAGGCCACGTGCACCATCTGTTGCGCCGACTTCAGCCATCCGGCCTTCTTGGCGACAGCTTCAACCATCGACAAGTGCTGGGCCTGCGGTGCCCCCACGACGTAGAGCAACGTCGTCGCTCCGATGCGCTCGACTCGGTCGATCACACACGCAAGATCACTTGTCGCGTAGTTGTAGCCGCCGTCCTTCTTGCGAATGATCAGTGGTAGTGGTTCGTTCTCGCGATTGTGAAAGCCGTCAGCAAAGACGACTTCGGCGCCGTCGTCGGTGACGAGCAGTCCCGCCTTGTCGAGTCGCACTACCACCTCGGCAAGTAGTTCGTTGTATGCGCTCTCCCCCCGCAGATCATCATGGGTGAGCAACACTCCGAGCTTTGCGTACACCGTCGCGAAGTATTGAGCGCTCTCGGCTACCAGCAATTGCCACAGGCGCAGCGTCTCGGCATCTCCACCCTGAAGCGCCACCACGCGAGCACGAGCACGTGCTTGAAACTCCTCGGATGAATCGAACTTCGTCCGTGCCTGCTTGTAGAACGCGTCGAGATCACCGACCGAGAGCTCGCGAGCGGCGTCAGCCTCGCCGAGATCGACGAGATGTTCGATGAGCATTCCAAACGGCGTGCCCCAGTCACCGATATGGTTCTCGCGAACGACGGTGTGGCCGACCGCCTCACACATTCTCACCAGTGCATCACCGATCACCGTCGATCGCAGGTGTCCGACGTGCATCTCTTTCGCCACGTTCGGTGCGGAATAGTCGATGACGATTCGCTCGGGGGTGGTCGCACGACGGACCCCGAGGTGCTGATCGTGACTCACTTCGCCGAGCAGGCCGGCCACGTACGCATCGTCGAAGGTGAGGTTGAGGAATCCGGGACCGGCGACCCGTACGTCGGAACAGATGCCCGCCAGATCGAGCTCGTCGACGAGTTGCTGAGCGATGTCGCGTGGTTTCTTGCCGAGCTTGTTCGCCAATCCCAGGGCGACATTCACCTGTGCGTCGGCTCGGTCGCTCGGCCGCGGCGCAGAGTCGAGACCGTCCACCGCTTCTGGATACAAACGAGCGACGAGCGCGTTGATGCGCTCGACAACGACGTTCGCGGATTTCACCCTTTCATTGTTGCGGATAGCACTCGGATAGCGTCGGGCGCCACAAGAGCAAACACGCCCTCGTAGCTCAGCGGATAGAGCACTGGCCTCCGGCGCCAGGGGTCGCAGGTTCGAGTCCTGCCGAGGGCGCCAACCTCATGCGAGCGTCAGGGACAGGCGGCGACGGCTTCGGCAATTGCCGCGAATCCGGCATCTGCATCGATTTTTTCGAGCAGCGTGACGTTGGCGGCCGGCTTGTCGACGAGTTGACGATCGTCAATCACCGTCATGCCTCGTGTCTGTTCACCATGCAGATCGACCGCCACGTAGCGCTTCGATGTCTCGAACAATCTCGGGTGGCTCAAGGCGAGCACCGAGCACACGTCGTGCATCGCAGCTCCGACGAATCCGTGGTGACGATTCACATAGGTACCGCTGAAGAAGCGCAAGAGTCCCGCCAGCAATGGTCCGACCTTGGCATGTGAGCGTTCGACCAATTCGATTCGTTCCGGTGAAGCCTGAAATTCGTGTGTGAGGTGGAGGCCGGCCATCGTGATTGGTGCACCACACGAGAACACCGTGGCGGCTGCTTCGGGGTCGAGCCAGATGTTGAATTCCGCACTTGGGGTGCGGTTGCCTAGCCGACCGCCGCCCATGAGCGAAATGCCAGCAACTTTCTTGGCGAGGTCCGGTGCTCGCGTGAGGGCGAGTGCGATGTTCGTGAGCGGCCCGGTCGGCACCAGCCACACACCGTCCGTGGATCGCACCGTGTCGATGATGAAGTCGATTGCATTCGAGGAATCCGCCGGTCGCGACGGTTCAGGCAACTCTGCGCCGTCCATGCCGCTCTTTCCGTGCACGTAGTCGGCGAACACCGGCGGCTGCACGAGCGGTCGGTTTGCACCGGAGTGCAGCGGTGCCGACGAACCACACAAATCGAGAATGATTCGGGCATTGCGCGTGGTGAGCTCGAGTGACGCATTGCCTGCCACCGTGGTGACCCCGAGTAGGTCGACGAACCTTGCAGCAACGATCAACGCGAAGGCGTCATCGTGTCCGGGATCACAGTCGAGGATGATTTTCGTACTCGTCTGCATCGAAACCGAGCCTAAACCATCGCATCACTCGTAGTCTCCCGCCATGACGGAGTTGGGTCGATACGAATCGCGATTCATCGGGATTGCACTTGCCGTTGTGCTGCTTGCTGCATCTCTCGGGTGGGGACTCGATCGCGTGGGCGACGGCATTGCAGAGCGCAACAGCGACACGGTCAGCGTTCGTGGCACGGCTCAACGCAATGTGAAGGCTGACCGGGCCCTATGGAAACTCACTGTGACGCAGTCGGCTGACACCGCGGCTACCGCACTGGGTGCTGTCGAATCGGGTGTCTCAATCGTTCAACAGTTCTTTGCAAAGAACGAAGTGGCGGCAGATGCGGTGGCTCTCGGATCGGTGTCTACATTCGCCAACAAGGAATACATCGATGGCAACGCCACCGGGAGAGTGCTCTCCTACGAGGCGAATCGCGAGGTGATTCTTCGTCTCGCCGATGTCGACAAAGTCGCATCGCTCGCTTCGAACTTCGGCGAGGTACTGGCACAAGGTGTCAACATCTACACCGGCGGTCCCGAGTACTACCTCGATTCTTTGAGCGCTCTCCGACCGCAATTGCTTGCCGAGGCAATGACCGATGCCCGCGCTCGCGCAGTGACGCTGCTCGAGGCGGTCGACAGCCAGGTCGGCGGCGTACGGTCAGTCTCCAGTGGGCCTTTCCAGGTGACGGCTCGCGACTCAACGGACGTCGAGAGCGGGGGCTACTTCGACACGGCGAGTATCGAGAAGACTGTCATCGCCACCGTGCTCGTCCAATTTGCAACGAGGTAGTCGCGAGGATTCTTCCTCAGTCGATTGCGAACCATGCCGTGGTGTCCGGCGGCACCTTGCCGTCGGTCACGTTGCCCGATGCGCACAACATCCGCCCATGCACGCTCGGGGTGAGCGTGTCCCCCATGTTTGCCACGCACAATACGGACTGTTCTCCCGGCATCACCCGTGCGAAGGCGACCACCCCGTTGACGCACAATTCGGTCTTCCATTCGAGAGTCCCGTGCAGCAATGCAGCGTGCTCTCTGCGAACGCTGACGGCTGTGCGGAGTCGATTGAGCATCGAACCATCGTCGGATTCTTGAGCCTCAACCGACAACGTTGACCACTCTTTTGGTTGTGTCAACCAAGCTGGCCTGCCTGAGTCAGCACCGAAACCAAGACTTGTGCCAACGCGTTTCCACGGCATCGGCACTCGACACCCGTCACGCCCGAGATGTTCGCCATTGGTGCGATGAAAATGCGGATCCTGGCGCTGCCTGTCATCAAGATCGATGACTTCCTCGAGCCCGAGCTCTTGTCCGTTGTAAATGTACGTGATTCCCGGAAGAGCGAGAATCGTGTACAGCGCGGCCAACGAGCGAACGCGGCCGAGTGCCAAGTGCTGCGACGTCGCCACTTCACGGTGCACCACTCGCCCGCCGTATCTCGTTGGTGCACGACGAACGTCGTGGTTCTCCGTCACCCATGTCGTCGGTGCTCCAACGAGAGCATCGGCCGCAATCTAGGAATCGATGACGTCACGCCACTTGTCTCCGTTCCACTCGGCGGTGAGCAGATCGAAGTTGAATCCGGAGTGCAATTCGTCGGATCGCAAGTACCGGGCCCGTTTTTCGGGTGTGTCGAGCCACGCTTCAGCAACGAAGATCCGCGGAGGGTC
>JBJTOX010000117.1:0-27438 GCA_046074785.1 Actinomycetota bacterium | reverse complement strand
GTGTTTGTCGCGACCGCGCAGCTTGTCCCACAAGGTTGAAACATTCCAATACACGCTGAAGGCCACATAGACGACGCCGTATTTTCGGCCGATTGCCTTGCGTACTTGCACGGCCTCTGATCCTGTGACGAGGCGTGCGGTCGCCATCAACACCGGCGCACCCGTTTGAACGGCCCCTTTCATGTCGCACACCTGAACGGTGACGCGGGAGCTGTTGCGGATGCGTTTGACTTTGCCGACGTTCGTTTCGGTGATCACGCCGAACTCGTCGCCGATTGCAGCGAACCAGACGGGTGTGGCGACTGACCGACCGTCGCGCCGGAAAGTGACGAGCGAGACGTACTTCTCTTTGTCGTTCAACATGTTTCGTCGGGATGGCAGGATTTGAACCTGCGACCTCCTGGTCCCAAACCAGGCGCACTAGCCAAGCTGTGCTACATCCCGCCGTGAATCAGGCTAGTGAGCGCACCACCTCGAGCAGTCGTTGCACATCGTGATCGGTCACATATCGCACCACACCTGCACGAACGACACCTCCGGTCTCCATCAAGCCGAGATGTGACACGAGTTCAACGGCGTACGAGTGTCCGGACCATACGGCGATCTTGTTCGCGGCCAGCACGTCGGCAACGTGGTCGGGGTGGTGTCCGCGCACCGTGAATGCCACGGTTGGTGTGCGTGACTCGAGAGTTGGTGGGCCCCACACGTTGACATGTGGCATCGCAAGAAGTCCGTTCAGCAAGGGGGCAAAGACGCTTCGCTCGTAGTCGGCGACACGTTGCATGTCTTCTTCGAGTAGGTGGCGAGCCGCTGCTTCGGTGGCCGCGATGTTCTCCAAGTTCGGTGTGCCCGTCTCGAAACGTCGCGGTCCCACATCGTCGGCTGGTCGCACTTTGGCGATGGGAAGCGAATTCAACAAGTTGGGCTCGACGCACAACACTCCGGCGTGGGGTCCGTACCACTTGTACGGGCTCGTCGCGAGTACGTCGCAACCGAGATCGCGCACGCTCACTGGCATGTGCGGCACGAGGTGCACACCGTCGACGAAGACTCGCGCGCCAACGTGTCGTGCAAGAGCTATGACCGTGCGAAGGTCGGGCATCGTGCCGATGAGATTCGAGGCACCAGTCACGGCAACCCACTTGGTGTTTGGTGTGATCAGTCGAGCCATGGCATCCATGTCGAGGCGGCCGTCGGGCACCGAGAACGGGCACAGAACGTGTTCGGCTCCCGACTCTTCGCAGGCGATTCGCCAGGGTGAGACGTTCGCGTCGTGGTCGAGTCGTGTTCCGACCACTCGATCGCCGGGCTTCAGCGCTCTTGCAACTGCACGCGTGAAGGCGAACGTCATCGTGGTCATGTTCGCGCCGAAGCAGATGCCATCAGGGTCGGCATCAAGCAATCGACCTACGACACCGCGAGCACGTTCGAGCAGCGCATCGGTGGCGTGGGCGGCTGCGAACGCACCGTGGGTGTTGGCGTTGTTGCCGCTCGACGACCACTCACTCGAAGCCCGAATCGCAACATCGACCATTTGCGTCCCGGCAGGCCCGTCGAATCGCGCCCAATCACCCTGGGCTCCGGGAAATCGGTGGCGAGCTACGCCGTCGTTCACTTGGCGCGCTTGGCGGCCTTCGCCAGTCGCTTCTTCGCCTTGCCGAGCGGTGCGAGGTGGCGGTGATCGAGATCGCTCACCTCGGTGCCGTCAGAAAAACGAACCCAATAGCGCTGCCACTGGAAGCCGTTGGCGAGGATGACGCGACCCTCGGAGCCTGACGGAACCTTGGGGAGATCGACAATCGACACCACTTCGTCGCCGATGCGCAAGTCGAGTTGACCTTCATGCGGCTTGGCGAGGGCGTGCGGCTTCCAGAACGGCATGCACTCAGTATGTCACTTGTAGCCTTCTTCACTCATGCAAAGCACGGTCGAACAGCTCGAAGGCAACAAAGTCAAGGTTGATGTCTCGGTAGACGAAGCCTCATTCGAACACGACATCGAGGTGGCTTACCGCAAGCTGGCTCGACAAGTTCGTATTCCGGGGTTCCGCCCAGGCAAGGCCCCGCGACGCGTCATCGAGGCGCATCTCGGCACCGAGGGCAAGAAGGCCGCTCGCGCCCAAGCGATCGAGGATGCAGTACCCAAGTACCTCGCCGAAGTCGTGAAACAACACGACATCGACATCATCGCGACGCCGAAGGTCGACCATGTACACGGCGCCGAGGAGGAGAGCGGTCCGATCTCCTTCCACTGTGAAATCGAGATTCGTCCGGTTGTCACCTTGGCGGGTTATTCGGGTCTGCGTGTCGAGCTCCCCTCGATCGTTGCGGCTGATAGCGAGATCGAAGAAGTGATGACCAACGAGCGCAAGCGACACGGAAACCTCGTTGACGCAACTCGTCCGATTGCCAAGGGTGATCAAGTCACCCTCGATCTCTCGGCTTCGCGCAACGGTGAACCGGTCCCCGGTCTCAACGTCGAAGCGTGGCTCTACGAGGTTGGTCGCGGCTGGGTGGCCAAAGGATTCGACGACGAGATCACCGGCATGCAGTCGGGTGAAGAAAAGAAATTCACTGCCGTTCCGAACGGCAACGAAGACGAAGCCGATTTCACCGTCAAGGTCGTGAAGGTGCAAGAGCTCGAGCTTCCCGAAGCCACCGATCAGTGGGTTGCCGACACGTTCGGAGAGTTCGATACGGTCGCCGCATGGCGAGCGGCGATCGCCGAGCGCATGAGCGCGTCACGTCTCAATCAGGCTCGCAACTCCGTTGTTGATCGCGTCACCGACGAACTTGCGAAACTCGTCGACATCGATCTGCCCGAGGCAATGGTTGATGGCGATCTTCGTTCGCGAGTGCGAAACACCGTCGAGACGTTCCAGCGACAGGGCATCGCCATTGCACAGTTCTTGCAAATCACCGGTCAGACAGAGGAACAATTCATCGAGCAGTTGCGTGAGCAATCGCGAAAAGCGGTTCGGGTCGACCTCGCATTGCGGGCCATCGCAGCCGATCGCAACTTGGTGGCGAGCGACGATGACGTGAACATCGAACTCGAGCGCATCGCGGTTCGTGCCGGAGTCAAAGTCAAGCGAGTGAAGTCGTTGTACGAAAAGAACGACGCGATCGGCGACCTCAAGGCACAGATTCGCAAGTCACAAGCGCTCGAATGGCTCGTTCGTGAAGTCACATACGTTGACGAAGCAGGGAAGTCCATCCCGACGGAGAAGCTGCTCGACGAAGGTGTGGACATCGATCCCACCGCAGATACGGGCGCAGGGGCCACGCTTGCCGGTGAATCCAACACGGGCGAAGAAGCGACCAGTACGGTGGACGACGAATCCCCCGATGCCTGATCGAAACATGAACTTTTCGAACTACTACGTTCCCAACGTCACCGAAGTGACGAGTCGTGGCGAGCGCGTGTACGACCTCTACAGCCGTTTGCTGAAGGAGAACATCATCTTCCTCGGCACCCCCATTGACGACACCATCGCCAACCTCATCTGTGCGCAGCTCATCCATCTCGAGAGCGAGAACCCCGACAAGGACATCAACATCTACATCAACAGCCCTGGCGGCGACATCACTGCGCTGTTTGCCATCTACGACACGATGCAGTTCATCAAGAACGACATCGCGACCATCTGCCTGGGTCAGGCCGCATCAGCTGCCGCCGTGCTGCTGGCGGCCGGCACCAAGGGCAAGCGTCTCGCACTTCCGCATGCGCGCATCCTCCTGCACCAGCCCTACGGACAGGTGGGCTACGGCCAAGTCACCGATCTTGAGATTGCCGCCAAAGAAATCCTTCGCATGCGCGACCTACTCGAGCAGATCCTCAGTACGCACACGGGCCAGAGCATCGAACGCGTACACGCCGACACCGACCGTGACTTCGTGATGGAGGCTGACGAAGCCAAGGCTTATGGCGTCATCGACGAGGTCATCTCCGTTCGTCAGGCCGTCGATCGAACCGGACCAATCAAATAGTCGTAAAGGGGAGGGCACATGGCCAAGTTCGGTGACACGGCGGAACTCGTCAAGTGCTCGTTTTGCTCCAAGACGCAGAAGCAGGTCAAGAAGCTCATTGCCGGCCCATCGGTGTACATCTGCAACGAGTGCATCGACCTCTGCAACGAAATCATCGACGACGAAGTCGACGAAGCCAAGAGTCTCGGGCTCGAGAACGTTCCGACTCCGCGCGAGATTCGTGCGTTCCTCGACGATTTCGTCGTCGGTCAAGATGCCGCAAAGAAGGTTCTCGCCGTCGCAGTGTTCAATCACTACCGACGCCTCAAGTATTCACAAGGCAAGAAACTGCGTCGTGACGACGTAGAACTGCAGAAGAGCAACATCTTGTTGCTTGGCCCCACCGGTTGCGGCAAGACGCACATGGCCCAAACACTCGCCAAGATGCTCAATGTTCCCTTCGCGATCGCCGATGCCACTGCGCTCACCGAGGCTGGTTATGTGGGTGAAGACGTCGAGAACATTCTTTTGAAGCTCCTGCAGGCCGCCGATTTCGACGTGAAGCGAGCCGAGATGGGCATCGTCTACATCGACGAGATTGACAAGATCGCGCGCAAGAGCGAGAACCCATCGATCACGCGCGACGTGTCCGGCGAAGGCGTGCAGCAAGCCTTGCTCAAGATCCTCGAGGGAACCGTGGCGTCGGTGCCACCGCAAGGCGGTCGCAAGCACCCCCACCAGGAGTTCATCCAAATCGACACCACCAATGTGCTGTTCATCGTTGGCGGAGCGTTCGCCGGCCTCGATCAGATCATCGGTTCACGACTCGGCGACAAGGGAGTCGGCTTCCACGCCACCGTGAAATCGAAGAAGGATCGTGACCCGGGCGATTTGTTCGCGCAGGTGTTGCCTGAAGATCTCCTGAAGTTCGGCATGATTCCCGAGTTCGTCGGTCGTCTGCCGATGATTGGTGCCGTGCATGCACTGAAGAAGGATGCGCTCGTGCAGATCCTCACCGAGCCGAAGAACGCCCTGGTGAAGCAGTACCAGAAGTTCTTCCAATTCGAGGATGTCGAGCTTGACATCACCGCCGATGCACTCGAGGCGATCGCCGACGCTGCGCTGGTGCGGGGCACTGGTGCACGCGGTCTGCGAGCGATTCTCGAAGACGTGTTGCTCGACACGATGTACGACCTGCCCGGTCGTACCGACGTGGCCAAGGTCGTCATCGATGGCAACTGCGTTACGAGCAAGGCGGCACCGAAGATGGTGACGCGTTCTCCGCGCGTTGCCAAGCAGAAGCGCGCTGCATCCTGACGCAACGCTGAACTACCGTTCTCGCCATGCCTGAGTCGGCCGCCGTCCGAGCCTTTGCGTATCTTGATGCCCATTCGGTGTACGAGAAATCCGGTCGCATCGATTCGCCGAGCACGGCGAACATCGAACGTCTCGTGCAGTTGATGGGTGACCCCCATCTTGCATACCGCACGGTGCACATCACGGGCACCAACGGCAAGGGTTCGACGAGTCAGATGGTCACGAAGCTGTTGATGGCGCACGGCCTCGTCGTCGGCACGTACTCGAGCCCCCATCTCGAGCGGGTGAACGAACGAATGATGCTCAATGATGAACCCATCAGCGACGACGAACTCGCAGAGAACGTGCTCGCAGTCGCAGAGCTCGAGCCTTTCGTCGACGGACGACTGAGCTATTTCGACATCATGACGGCCGTGGCGTTTCGATGGTTTGCCAACAGCGCAGTCGATGTTGGGGTCATCGAAGTGGGATTGCTCGGTCGCTGGGATGCAACCAATGTCGTGCAGAGCGACGTGGCGGTGCTCACCAACGTGTCGCTCGATCACACGGAATTCGCCGGCCCCACGCACGCCCACATTGCGCGCGAGAAGGTGGGCATCGTGAAGCCGACGAGTGTCTTCGTGCAGGGCGAGACCCGCCCCGACCTCGAGCAGATATTCGCCGATGCGTCATGCGTGCGTCGAGTGGTCAGAGATCGACACTTCGAGCTCCTCTCCAACGATCTCGCCGTGGGCGGGCGTCTCATCACGATGCGGACGATGCGCGGTAAGTACGAAGACGTCTATGTGCCTCTTCATGGAAGTCACCAAGGTGACAATGCTCTCGTTGCGGTGACCACAGTCGAAGAGTTCTTCGAGCATGCCATCGATCGCGGGGTTCTCGACGAGGCGTTTGCCAACGTGCAGATGCCCGGACGTTTCGAGGTGGTGGGCCATCAACCGCTCGTTGTCGTGGATGGTGCCCACAATGTGGGCGGAGCCGAGGTGTGTGCCGACGTGTTCTTCAACGACTTCCAGGTGGAGGGTAGGAGAGTGCTCGTCGTTGGAATGTTGAAGAGCCGTGAACCGCACGAGTTGCTCGGCGCGCTTCGCGCCGACGAACTCGACATGGTGGTGTGTTGCACGGCACCCACACCTCGGGGGACGAAAGCCGAGACTGTCGCGGCTGCTGCAAGAGAAGTGGGCTGTGATGATGTCGTCGCGATCGAGGATGTCGGTGCTGCGCTCGCACACGCCTACGCTCACCTGCGAGCAGAGGACGCGATGATCGTCGCTGGCTCGCTGTACGTCGTCGGTGCAGCACGGCCCGTGCTCCGCGACCTCGTGCCCTAGGGGTAGCCTTGTCACGTGGCAACAACATCTTCCAGTCGCAGAACGCTCGTACTTCTCAAACCCGACGCCGTTGAGCGTCGATTGGTCGGTGAAATTCTCGGCCGTTTCGAACGCAAGGGTCTGTCGATCGTCGCGATGCAGCTCCGCACGCTCGACAAAGACACCCTCGCTCGCCACTACGAGGAGCACCAAGGTAAAGGTTTCTATGGCGAGCTCGTTGCGTTCATGTCGCGCGGGCCGGTGGTGGCACTGGTCGTCGAGGGACCGGACGACACATGGGAGATCGTCCGATCAATGATGGGTGCCACCAACCCGCGAGCAGCCGCACCCGGCACGATTCGCGGCGATCTCGGCACGATCTTCACGGAGAATCTCATTCACGGCAGCGACTCGGCAGCCTCCGCCGAGAGGGAAATTCAGATTTTCTTCCCAGGGCTCTAAGGCACATCAACCGTGGCCGGCACCAATCCAATTTCGCTCTCTCGCGACATTGCGATTGATCTGGGGACGGCGAACACGCTCATCTTCATCAAGGGTGAGGGCATCGTGCTCGACGAGCCAAGCACCGTTGCTCTCGACACCAGTACCGGTCAGGTGGTCGCGGTCGGTCACGAAGCAAAACGAATGTGGGGCAGGGCGCCACGGAACATTCGTGTCGTGCGACCCCTGAAAGACGGTGTCATCGCAGATTTTGATTTGTGCGAACAGATGCTGCGCGAATTCATCCGACAAGTGCACACCAGCCGATTTAGCAAGCCGCGCATGATCGTATGCGTACCGTCTGAAATCACCGGCGTTGAGCGCCGAGCAGTGCAGGATGCAGCCGAGTTCGCCGGTGCACGACGGCCGGTGTACGTAATCGAAGAGCCGATGGCAGCGGCGATCGGGGCAGGGCTGCCCGTCAGCGAGCCGAGCGCCAATCTCATCGTCGATATCGGTGGTGGCACGACGGAAGTCGCAGTGATCTCGCTCGGAGGAATCGTCACCGCGAGTTCGTGTCGGATTGCTGGCGACGAAATCAACGACGCAATCGTTGCGATGTTCAAGAAGGAATTCAATCTCGATATCGGCGACAACACTGCGGAAGACGTGAAGATTCAGCTCGGTTCGGCCTGGCCGCTCGCGCAGGAGCTCACCGCCGATGTGGGTGGTCGTGACTCAACGACTGGTTTGCCGCGCACGCAAGAGGTCACTACTGCAGAGATTCGTGCTGCAATCGATGTGCCGGTAACCACCATCATCGACGTCGTCAAGACCACGCTCGAGCGAACACCGCCAGAGTTGGCTGCCGACGTGATCAGCAACGGCATCACGCTGTCGGGAGGTGGGGCCTTGCTGACGGGATTGACCGAACGAATGATCCATGAGACGGGAATCCACACGGTCATCGCTCCGGACCCGCTGATCTCCGTGGTGCTCGGCGGCGGTCTCACTCTCGAGAACTTGGACGCGATGAAGGGTCTTACTGCACAATCGGACGACGAATAGCTCGGCGGACTGACAAGGCGTGGCTCGTTCCAAGACCAACCTCACTCGAGCGATCATTCTGCTTTCGCTCGCCGCAGTGTTCTTCATCACGCTCGACCTCACGAACTCCAATTCGACGTCACGGCTTCGTCGTGTCTTTGACACCGTGTTCAGTCCAGTCGAGGGAGTCTCGCGTGTCGTAACTCGACCACTGAGCAATGCATGGAATGCATTTCGAAGTTATGAAGAAGTGATCGACGAGAACGACCGGCTGAAGGAGCAAATCGCATTGCAGGAAGGTGCGGCAGTTGCCGCTGCGGCGTCGGTGCGACTGTCGCAGGAGCTCTTGGCTCTCAACGGACTCCCCACACTCGCTGGCATCAACTCCGTGACTGCACAAGTCATCGGTGAGACTCCAACGAATTTTTCCCAAACCGTGGAGATCAACCAGGGTTCGAATTCGGGAATCAAGGTGGGAATGCCGGTGCTGAATGCGGCAGGACTCATCGGCAAAGTCACCGAAGTGTTTGCCGATCGGGCGTTGGTGATGCTGATCTCGGACCCCGACTACGCACTGTCCGTGAAGGTCGTAACGAAGCCGAGCAGGACGCCAGTGACGTTGCCACCATTGCCAACAGAGGATGCACCAACGGTTGACTCCGTGCTGGAAACCACCGATACGAGCTCGACATCCTCGACGTCGACGACGACAACGACGATCTTGGGTTTCACTCCCGGAACGACGACGATTCCGGCTGAGGTCGTGGCTGGAGCGGTGTCAAACATCACCGTACCGATTGCAAGCCAGCTGGCGGTTCGCGAAACCGGGATCCTCGAAGGGCGCGGGCCGGGGAGTCGTCCCATCGTCAGATTCCTGGATGCAAGCACGCGGGCTGCGGCAATCGAGGTCGGTGCACCAATCGTGTCGGCTGGCGGCTCACGAAGTCTCGCGCCGCCTGACGTCGTCATCGGCGTGGTCTCGCGAGTGGTGGAGAGGCTCGGCACTGCCGGTCCGGTCCTCGAAATTGACCTTGTGGCCGACCTTTCGAGCCTCTCGTTCCTGCGAGTGTTGCTCTACCAGCCGATCACCGAGACCGCGAGGTAGTTGTGCTCGAGCGGTTGCTGCGGGTCATCGCAAGTCGCTGGTTCCGGTTGGTGCTCGTCGTGCTCGTCATCATGTCTCTGCAAACCACTCTGTTTAGCGAAGTGCGTCCGTTCGGTTTTGCCGTGCAGATCGTGGCGATCTTCGTGGCGTGTGCCGGATGCACACATGACGTTCAGACTGGGGCGGTCGTCGGGCTGGCGAGTGGTCTCATGTATGACGCGGTGCTCGCAACACCGCTCGGGGTATCGGCCCTGGTGTTCGGGGCTCTCGGCGCCATCAGTGCGCTCCTGCTGCAACCCTTCCGTGATCCCACCTGGTGGTTGCGATTGTTGGTGGCCAGTGTTGCAGCGTCGTTGAGCGAGGTGCTCGTGCCGATCGTCAAGTCGGTCGTTGGGTTGACGGGCTGGCTCGACGCCCGCGTATTCGGGGCAATGGCGGTCACGTTCGTCGGCGCCGTTTTACTGGCGGTGCCACTGCTGCCCGTGACTCGATGGACGTTGCAAGAAAAGGTTGGCCATGACGGTTGACGCGCAGCAACGTCGCTGGTCTGGGCTGGGAGTGCTTGCGGTGGGTCTTCTCGTACTGCTTCTCGCCCGTATTTGGTTTCTGCAGGCAGTCACCAGGGACGAGACCGAGCAGATCATTCGCGACGTGCAGTCACGAGTTGTCAAACTCATTCCAGAGCGAGGCAGGATCTTCGATGTAAACGGCCGCATCGTTGCCGACAACAAACGGGTGCTGATCGCGGCCATCGATCGTCGAGTCATCGCCGATCCACAGGATCGACTGGAGATGTTCAATCGACTGTCTGGTCCTCTGAATACACCGATCGAGCGACTTTACGAACGAGCCGATGACAAGCGATTCAACGAACTGACCGAGATGCCGCTGGCCTTCGACATTTCCGAGGAACAAGCCGCGTTCATCATGGAACGCATCGAGGACTATCCCGGTGTCGTCATCAAGGAAGAGTGGCGTCGCATCTATCCGTTCGGAGCAGTCGGATCGCACATCATCGGGTTTCTCGGCGCGATTCAAGAAGACTCCGCGGCCTACTACAAATCGCTGGGGTACGACCCCAATGAGCGCGTGGGGTTGTACGGAGTTGAGCTGACCTACGAAGTCGATCTGCGTGGAGTGCCCGGATTCGTTCGCTACGAAGTCGACGCCGTCGGTCGAATCAAGAGCGTCCTTGAGCGCGTTGAGCCGCAACCCGGCAATGACTTGCAACTGTCGATCGACTTTCGAATGCAACAATTCGCCGAACAGGCCCTCGAAACGCAGTTGCTCGTTCGACAACGTAATGAGGCACCACAGGTCATGCTGCCCGAAGGTATTCCTGATCCTCGGTATGAGGAGGTCAACTACTACAAGGCACCCGCGGGTTCGGTGGCGGTGATGAATCACAACACCGGAGAAGTAATCGCCATGGCCTCGTATCCGCGGTTCGATGCACGCTGGTTCACCGCGAACGTGAACGCCGAGAAGTTCGCTCAGGTGTTTCCGCTGACCGACGACCCCGACCGCTCCATCCTCGTCAATCGCGCCGTGTCCGGTCGCTACAACCTCGGCTCTTCGTTCAAGCCGTTCGTCGGCTACGCGGCGCTGAATTCAGGTCAGTTGCCGGGCGGGGGTGAGTACGCCTTCGACGATCGCGGCACCTACAAGTTGGAAAGCATCCCCAAGGACCGCTGTGATCAGGGGGTGAAGTGCGTCTTTCGTAACGCGATCTGTCGAGCGACGGGTGCGCCGTGTCGCTACGGGAGTGTCGACATGGAAGAGGCGCTCGCTGTCTCGAGCGACACGTTCTTCTACAAGATCGGCGAACAGATCCTGACCGAGCGCGGCTATCAGCCCGTGCTCGAGCGAGAAGTGCGAAGGTTCGGCTTCGGATCGCCGACCAATGTCGACCTACCGTTCGAGTTTGCCGGCACGATGCCGAATGCGGCCTACAAGAAATATCTGGCGAGCATCGGGGCGATCGCCGAAGACGAGGGTCGCGCCTACTACGTGGGCGACAACGTGCTGTTCTCGATAGGTCAGGGACTTCTCTCGGCAACGCCGATACAGATGGTGAACGCGTACGGCGCCCTTGCCAACGGGGGAAAGGTGTTCGAACCGCGTGTCGTGCGCTCCGTTCTGACTCCGGGTACGCGCAACAAATCCTCTGGTCTGGCCGATCTTGCGAACGCATCGGTGGCGCGTCGAGTATCGGCGGAAACGAAGACAACGAGGATTCCGATGCGACCAGACGTTCGAGAACCCCTCGTCAGCGGACTGCGCCGTGTCATCACCGGCCCTGGCGTGGATTTCGACTACTACCACAAGACAACGGGGGAGAATCTCTTCCGCAACTACACAGGAATGCCGATTGCCGGCAAGACCGGCACCGCGCAGGGTTTCAACAACCTTCCATGGAACGACTCGTCGGCATTCGGCGCATTCAGCGTTGATGCAACCCAGCCGTACAGCGCCTTTGCCTACCTTGAGAAGGCCGGTTACGGAGCTGTCGCCGCGGCCCCCGTAGTGAAGTGCATCTTCCTTGCACTCAGCAAGCAATGGCGAGTCGATGATCTCGTACCTGCCGACCCACTCGATGTTGCGTCGAACCAGGCGGCGCCGACCACAAGATTGCGCAACCCACTGTGCCTGGTGAGTAGCGCACTCGACGCGAGGGATTGACATGGCCATTACGTTCCGAGTTCGTCAACGTCCCAGCGATCCTCGCGGCTCGGCCAGCATCATCGACCCCTGGCGCAACATCGATTGGCCAATGATCGTCGCGACATTGCTGCTTACCATCATCGGCGTTTTCAACATCTACGCGACAACGAGTCCGCGACTCGTGCTTCGTGGTGTCGATCCTTATTACTTCACCCAAAGGCAAGTGATCTTCCTCATCGCGGCATCGGTTGCGCTCTTCCTCGTGATGTTCATCGGGCATGATTGGTTGCGCAGCAAAGCCATGTGGCTGTACTTTCCAACGACGTTCTCGCTCGTCATCTTGTGGCTCTGGAGCTACACCAGCGGCGAAACGAAACTCTCCTACAACCTCGGGCTCATCTCGGTGCAGCCGGCCGAAGTCATGAAGCCAGTCCTCGTGCTCGTCTTGGCGGCTTGGTTTGCCGATGCCGGATCGAGGAGCGTTCCGTATGACGAGTTCGTTCGAGCGCTATTCATCGCCGGGATCCCGAGCCTCCTCATCTTCTTCCAGCCTGACCTTGGTTCGGCAATCACTGTGGCGGCAGGAGCACTCGGCATCCTGTTGATTGCCGGCACGCACCGAAAGCACTTCGTCGGCATCTCGACCCTTGCCATCGTGAGTTTTGTTGCCCTCACATTGACCGGACTGGTACGTGACTATCAACTCGAGCGATTTACGGCGCTGTGGAATCAGAACAACACCACCGATTCCAGCCTGCAGAACCTCGTTCTGCAGGTGCGCTATGCGAAACGCGCCGTGGCGTCCGGCGGCTACTTCGGCAAGGGCTACATGCAGGGTGATCTCACGAATGGGCGGTTCATTCCGGTGCAGTCAACCGACTTCCCATTCTCGGCAATCGGCGAACAGTTCGGTCTCGTCGGATGCGTGATCGTCATCGGATTGTTTGCCTTCGTGCTGTTTCGTGTGTGGGTCATCGGCCGAAACGCCAACTCATCGTTCGGGCGCTTCGTCGTGGCGGGCGTGTTCGCGACGCTCGCCTGGCAGGTGTTCCAGAACATCGGTATGACCATCGGCATCACGCCGGTTTCGGGGCTACCATTGCCGTTCATTTCCTACGGCGGCTCCCACATCGTGGCTTGGGCCGTGATGATCGGTCTCGTGCAAAGCGTGGCGATGCGACGCTCTGCGTGAGGATGCGCCGAGCGGCGTGGGCCGCTCGGTAGGCTGAACCTCGGAGTTGGGACACACCCGACAACAGGTTTTGACATACGCACGAGCGTGCGAGCGCAAGGGGAGAAGTGCGCACCGCGCCACGGCACGGCGACTTCGGCGCACACGGCGCGGAGTTGCCGCCAGACGAAAGGTTTTTGACATGACGAATGAATTTGGGGAGAGCGAGCGCTCGCCTGTTGAGTTGCCAGACCCGCCCCGCGAAGGTCGAGCCGTCATCCCGCCGCCACCGGGACGCGCGTTCCGGGCGCCATCGTCGGACGACGCCGAGAAGTCCGACGATCGTGGCGACGAGGTCGAACGACCGCGCCAGCGGTCCGGCGATGCCGAGAAATCCCGGGAACGGTCCGCCGACGAGGCTGGTGGCGGGCGCTCCCGCAGTCGCCGTCGTCGTCGTGGGGGACGTGGCCGCAACCGCAGTGGGGGCGGCGACCGTCAGGGCAATGACCGTCACACGGGCCGTGGCGGCAACCGACGAAACGAGCGGACCGCCGAGGAGATCGATGCCGAACTCATCGCGCGTCGTCGCGGCAAGGAGCGTGATGGGCGTCCACTGGGTCGCTATCTCATGTGCGTCCACGTGCGAAACGACCTCACCCAGGTGGCCGTGCTGGAGGGCCGCAGCCTGATCGAGCACTACGTGAGTCGTCCCGCTGACGATGTCAATCAAATCCACGGCAACATCTATCTCGGCAAGGTGCAGAACGTGCTGCCGGGAATGGAGGCCGCCTTCGTCGACATCGCAACTCCCAAGAACGCGGTGTTGTACCGCGGCGACGTGCAATTCGACAAAGAAGACGTCGTCGAACAAGGACCCGAGCCACGCATCGAACAGGTGTTGAAACGCGGACAACTGATTCTTTGTCAGGTGACCAAGAATCCGATCGGCGAAAAAGGCGCCAGGCTCACGCAGGAAGTGTCACTTCCGGGCCGATTCGTGGTGCTGATTCCCGACTCGAAGACCTACGGCATCTCGAAGCGCCTTCCGGAGAACGAACGACGACGTCTGCGCACCGTGCTCGATCGCATCAAGCCAAAGGAGCACGGGCTCATCGTTCGCACGGCCGCAGAGAATGCGACCGAACACGAATTGGCAACCGACATGAAGCAACTCGTCGAACGATGGGATCGCATCAAGCAGCAAGCAGAGAAGGCTTCGTCGCCGACGTTGCTCTATCGCGAGCCATCGCTGGCCGTTCGTGTGATCCGTGAGGAGTTCAGCAGCGACTACCGGGGAATCGTCATCGATGACCGCGCACTGTACGAAGAGGTCCGCGACTACATCACCGATTTCAACCCCGAGTTCGTCGATCGCGTCGAATACTGGGACGAACGCACCCAGGACTTCCCGCTGTTCGAGCAGCACCGCGTGGTTGAGCAACTACGCAAGGCCCTCGACCGGAAGGTGTGGTTGCCCTCGGGTGGTTCGCTCGTCATCGAACACACCGAAGCGTTGACCGTCATCGACGTGAACACCGGCAAGAACGTCGGAAAGACGAACCTCGAAGAAACCGTGCTCGGCAACAACCTCGAGGCGGCCGAAGAGATCGCTCACCAATTGCGACTGCGTGACATCGGAGGCATCATCGTCATTGACTTCATCGACATGGAAGTGAAGGAGAACCGCCGAAAAGTGGTGGAAGCGTTCCGCAAGGCGCTGTCACGGGACAAGACCCGGACCCAAGTCTTTGATATCTCCGAATTGGGGCTTGTGCAGATGACGCGTAAGCGAATCGGCGAGGGGCTGTTGACGGCGTTTGCCGACACCTGTCAGCCCTGCCATGGACGAGGCGTCATCGTCGATACCAAGCTGCTCGAAGACGAAGCGGCCGTCGAGGCGGGGTCCGACCTGCCGAAGACGCCCGATAGAGTACGAAGCCGTTATGTACGCAGTAATCGCCACCGGTGGCAAGCAGGAGAAGGTAACGAGCGGGCAGACCCTGCGCGTCGAACTGCTTGATGGATCCGCCGGCTCCGAAGTTTCATTCCGTCCAGTGCTCGTCGTCGATGGGGCAACCGTTCTCTCCACACCGAGCGAATTGGCCAAGGCCAGCGTGAAGGGCACCATCGTCGGTGAAGAGGCAGGCGTCAAGGTCGACGGCTTCACCTACAAGCGCCGCACCAACCAGCGTCGTCGTTTCGGACACCGCCAGCGCTACAGCGTCATCAAGATCACCAGCATCGCGAAAGGCTGAACCATGTCAAAGACCAAGGGCGGCGGCTCAACAAAGAACGGCCGCGATTCAAATGCACAACGTCTCGGCGTGAAGGTGTTCGACGGTACGCAAATCACCGCTGGCAGCATCATCGTTCGTCAACGCGGCACCAAAGTGCACCCCGGCAAGAACGTGCGTCGCGCCAGTGACGACTCGCTCTTTTCGCTTGTCGACGGAGCCGTGAAGTTCGGGCAGCGTCGTGGCCGCAAGGTCGTTGACGTTCTTCCGGTCGCCTAGTTCAGCCACTCGGCGCCCGAGATGGCGCCACGAATTTGGTAGGTGCTAGCCGCGCAGCGCGCTACGAAGCATGTCCTTGAATCTGGTCTGGTCGGCCCGCAATACCACTCTGGTGTTTGCCGGTTTCTTCGTGACACCCAGCCAGTCGACCATCGTCTGACCGCGGGCATCTCCTTCTCCGAGGATGACGTCGACGTATCGGGTCTCTTCCTTGGTCACGATGGAGTCGTCGATAGCAACACACATCGCAATCGGATCGGGGAAGTCGAAGCCGTCGATCTGTGTAACGGAGTGGCAGAACTCTCGCACATGGCGCTGAATATCGATGGCGAACTCGCCGAGCGGTGACAGTGACCGTAGCTCGGCTGCAAAGTCGTCGATAATGACCGCGTCTTGCCAGCTGACGTCCCAGCCGACCATCTCGATATGAATGCCGGAGTTGAACACGACGTGGGCGGCCTCGGGGTCTGCCCAGACGTTGAACTCTGACAGTGGAGTGACGTTCCCGGGCAAGATACCGGTGCCGGCCATGCTGACGCAGCGCTTCACCCACGAGACGAACTTCGACTCACTCCGTACCGCTACGGCGACATTGGTGAGCGGCCCCAAGGTGACGAGCTCGATGGTGCCGGGATGGTCGCGAAACGCGGAAATCATCGCCCCGATTCCGTCGGTCGATGTCGGAATTCGACCGTGTAAGTCGAGCCCGATATCGCCCATGCCGTCCTTGCCATGCACGTACTGTGCGGACTCAAGTGGTCGCGACAACGGTCGGGCGGCCCCTGCGTGCACCGGAACCGTCGCCCCGCAGCGTTCTACGGTGATGAGCGCGTTCTGCACCGCCATGTCGAGCGGCACGTTTCCCGCGACGACCGAGATTCCGACGACTTCGACATCGGGATGCTTCAGCGCCAGGATGAGTGCGACAACGTCGTCGCTCGCAGTGTCGGTATCAATCCAGATACGGCGTTTCACGCTGGGCAACCCTAGACCATGCAAAGAATGGTCGATGCGTCAGACGTCGATGCCGCGCGGCAACCGTGCCGGGTCGTAGTCGAGCAGGGCGAGGCCTTGGCGGCACGCGAAGCGATCCGTCATTCCACCCACGTAAGTGACGGCTTGCATCAGTGATTCGTCGCTGCGTGGTGCGCCCACGCTCGAGCCGTAGGCCGCAATCATGTGTTCGGGATGAGCGTGATAATGCTCGACGAGCGCGCGCAAGAGATCGATGACCGACTTGGCCTGCGTGCGCGATGCCTCGCGCATGTAGATGTTGTCGTAGTTGAACTTGCGGAAGGTTGCCAATGCATCGGCAGCGTCGGCCGTCATGCCAATGCGTCCGGTGGCACGGGCTGCCTCGATCATTGCGTTGATGAAGGTTCGCAATTGGGAGCCTCGGGTGTCGCCACACCGTTCACGGACCGTGGCTGGAAGGTGTGCAGGGTCGACGAGCCCGGTGGATACCGCGTCTTCGAAGTCGTGGCAGACGTACGCGATCCGATCGGCCCAGGACACCACCTCGCCCTCTGCGGTTGCTGGGGCTGGTCGCGACCATGAATGATTGCGAATGCCGTCGAGTGTCTCGGTGCACAGATTGAGTGACGCCAGAGCCACATCGGCCCCCCAGACGGCGTGGTCGTATCCGCCCGCAACGTACGGAGACAGCGCGTCCTCGCTGGCGTGACCGCCTGGGCCGTGACCGCAGTCGTGACCGAGTGCGATTGCCTCGGTCAGTGCGACATTGAGGCCGAGTGCTCGCGAAACAGAAACAGCAACCTGGGCGACTTCGAGGGCATGGGTGAGTCTCGTTCGCTGATGGTCTTCGGGAAACACGAATACCTGGGTCTTGCCGGCCAGACGACGAAATGATGATGCATGAAGGATGCGATCGCGGTCGCGCTCAAAGCAGGTGCGGTACGGATCTGCTTCTTCGGCTATTCGTCGGTTTCCGGCACCGAAAGATCGCGTGGCATGCGGCGCAAGAACCGCGTCTTCGTGTGCCTCTCTGGCGTCGCGGGGCAGAATCTCGAGACGTCCCGTGCCGGCCCACGAATCGGCATGCGCAAAACGAATCGTGCCGTCCTGCGTGTGCCCTTGCATCGTTGATGCCCACGATTCGGCACGCGATGTCATGCGTCAACGATACGCAATGGGTGCGCGCTTGTAGCGTGAAAGACCCACCACCTCGGCACCATTCGTCACCAGGAGTTCATCAAACATGAGCGGCTTCGTTGATGAGGCGCAACTCAATGTGCGTGGTGGTGACGGTGGTGCCGGTTGTGTCAGCTTTCGGCGCGAGGGACCCGTCGTGTACGGCGGACCGAACGGTGGAGACGGTGGCGCCGTGTGGTTGATCGCCGACCACAATGTGGCGTCGCTCGTTGCATTTCGGGATCATCCCCATCGTCGTGGCGAAAACGGCGTCTCTGGAATGGGCAAAGACCTGCATGGTCGCCGCGGTCGTGATCTTGAGGTGAAGGTTCCCGAAGGCACCATCGTGCGAGACCTTTATTCGGGGGAGATTCTGGCCGACCTCCGAACTCATGGCATGCGTTGGATGGCGATTCCTGGCGGCCAGGGTGGTCGAGGTAACGCGCGTTTTCTCACCAACAAACGGCGCGCTCCGAAGTTCGCAGAACAAGGCGAGCATGGTCCCGAGCGCTGGCTCAAACTTGAACTGAAACTCATGGCTGACGTGGCGCTCGTTGGCTATCCGAACGCCGGAAAGAGCACGTTCATCTCGTCGGTATCGGCAGCCAAACCAAAGATCGCAAACTATCCGTTCACCACTCTCGAGCCGCATCTCGGAGTCGTTCGAATCGATGCCGATACAGAGTTCGTCATCGCCGATATCCCCGGTCTCATCGAGGGCGCATCCGAAGGACGGGGTCTCGGCATTCAATTCCTCCGACACATCGAGCGGGCGCGTGTGCTGTGCATCTTGGCAGATCTCGTTTCGATGGAAGGCGTACCACCCGAGACGCAGGTTGAGGTGCTGCTGCAAGAGCTCATGGCGTATCGGCCCGAGCTCTTGGATCGGCCACGGTTGATCGTCGGGACCAAGATCGATTCCGTTGATCCGCAAACCAAAGCAGCCTGGGACGCGCGCGGCCTGCGCAGCATGTCGTCGGTTACGGGGGCGGGGGTTCGTGAAGTGCTCGGAGACCTGGCGGTGCTCGTGCAGGAAGCGCGAAGCATCCCCGTCGTCGACGACACCGAAATCACCATTCGTCCCGAGCCGGAAGGTACGCGCATCGAGAAAATCGGCGACAATGAGTTTCGCTTGCATGGTCGCTCCGTCGAACGTGCCGTTGCCCTGAGTGATGTGAATTCACCGGACGCCCTCAATTACATCGATGACCGCCTCAGCGGTCTCGGGGTGCCCCGTCTGCTGGCCCGTGCGGGAGCCAAGGAGGGTGCCACCATCCACATCAAGGAATTCAGTTTTGAATACACGCCGGAGATCGGCTGATGCGCGTCGTCGCGAAGATCGGATCGTCGTCAATCACCGATGCACGAGGTGCGATCAACGTCGAGATGGTCGATTCGTTGTGCCAGCAGGTCGCCCAACTTCGGGACGAGGGGCACGAAGTGTTGGTGGTTACCAGCGGCGCAGTCGCGGGTGGCGTGGCAGCGCTCGGTCTTGCCGCCCGACCGAGTGACACCGCGACGCTGCAGGCATTGGCAGCCGCCGGTCAGAGCAGGCTCATGGGTCACTACAACACGGGGCTCGACCGTTTCGGCCTGATTGGCGCACAGGTACTCCTGGTTCCGAACGACTTCATCGACCGTTCGCAGTACCTGCATGCTCGCCAGACCATGCTCCGGCTACTCGAGCTGGGATGCGTGCCGGTCATCAACGAAAATGACGCGATTGCAAGCGACGAGATTCGGTTCGGTGACAATGACCGCATCGCGGCCCTCGTCGCACACAGTGTGAACGCCGATCTGCTCGTGCTACTCACCGACACGGCCGGTCTGTATACGGCCGATCCGCAGACCGATCCGAGTGCGACGCTCGTCGAGCATGTTTCGGTCGACGACGCATTGATGACGGTACGGGCCGGCACCACCGTGAGCGGAGTTGGAAGCGGCGGAATGGCGTCGAAGCTGGCTGCTGCCCGAATCGCTTCCTGGTCGGGTGTTCGCACGGTGATCGCGGCCGCGAACCGTGCTCAGGTGTTGCGCGATGCCGCAGAGGGAAAGCGAGGCATCGGCACCACATTCGCCGCCCACGATCGCAGCTTGACGGCGCGGAAGCTCTGGATTGCCTTCGCCGCGCAGCCGACGGGAAGTGTCACGATCGATGAGGGAGCACGCAATGCGCTCGTGTCTCGAGGGGTGTCGCTCTTGCATGCCGGGGTCATCAACGTGAGCGGTGACTTCGTTGCGGGTGACGTCGTTGACGTGCTCAGCGGTAGTGGGGAGCTCATCGCCCGCGGACTCGTTCGTTCTGACGCGCGAATCGCCTCCGCCGCGGCCGGCAAGAAGAGCACCGAACTGCCCGATGACGTTCCAACGGAGTTGGTGCATCGAGACGACCTGATCGTCTATTAGGCAAGGTTTTGCTGCGTTAGCGACGACGCGCAAGCACACCGCCGAGCCGTGGTGTGGCGTGCATGCGATGAAGAACCTCGAGTGCGACGAGTGAAGAGACGAGGTATGCCACAGCAAAGGCAAGACCGAGTCCGCGAACGCCGTAGCGATCGACGAGCATCAGCGCGAGCACGATGTTGAGCGCATTCTCAAAGCAGTTCAGCAAGAACGGAGTACGGGTGTCGCCATGGCTGTAGAAGCCACGAAGAACGAACAGGTAAAGCGAGAATCCGACGAGACCAAGCGAGAGGGCGCTCAACACCTGAGCCGTAGTGGTGACGGCACGGTCGTCGAATGAACCCCAGCCGAGCGTGACGGAGACGATCGGTCGGGCAAAGAGCACCAAGATGATGCTCGGAACGAGGGTCCACAGCACCGTTTGGCGGGCACCGCGAGAAAAACTTGCCGAGAAGAGCCCGGCGTCCTGTCGAGAAGCGGCTTGGGCGAGGAGCGGTGTCGCGGTGGTTGCGATGGTGACGGCCAGCAATCCATGCGGAAGCTGGAAGAGCATCATCGCCTTTGCATACGCATCCAAACCTCCCGAGCCGGGTTCGGCCAGATTCTTCACGACGACGAGTGCAACCTGGTTGACGGCGATGTAGCCGATCGCCCAGCCCGAGACCCCGACCAGTCGGCGAACGGCGTCGTTGCGAATCGTGAATCGCGGCATGGGGAGGGCCCCACCGCGCACGGCTGCGATGACGACGACGAAAGCCATTGACGCAATTCCAATCGTCGGCCCCAACGTAAACCACCAGAAGAGCGGTGAGTAGGAGGTGGCGTCGGCGAGCCCGACGGACACGATTCGTGGGTCGTTTCGAATGGCGAGTAACGCGGCTATCGCGACGAGGTTCGAGACCACGGGGGCCCAAGCGGCGGCATAGAACTTGCCCTGTGCGTTGAGCGCGGCAGCAGCGAGCGCATTCAGTCCGTAGAAGAACACCTGCAACAGGAAGATTCGTGTCATTGCCGTTCCAACGAGATGAAACAGCGGTGCGTCGCCGCTCGGCGACAATGCATACAACCGGAAGATCAGTGGCGCCGCGATGACCGATATCGCGGTGATGAGTGTCAGGGCAACGATGCCCGCCCCGAGTACCGACGCGACACCGTCGCGATCATTACGCTCACGAAGAGAAACGAAGAGTGGTACGAGCGCGGCGGTCAATGTGCCGCCTAGCAACAGCTCGTAGATCACATTAGGGGCGTTGTTCCCGACGTCGAACACGTCGGCAAGAGCGGTCTGACCGATCACAGCAGCAAAGACGACGAGCCGCGCGAGACCCGTCACTCGCGAGGCCAGGGTGCCGGCTGCAACACCGACGTTGTTCGCGGTGAGCGACCGCTCAGTCATCTACTGGGCCGTCGAAAAACAATTGATCGAGGATCTCGTTGATCAATTGCACCCAATGCCTGCGCCCTTGTTCGTTGTCGTGCTCTTCGAGCTCGGCGATGATAACGCCGATCGTGTAGGCCTGCATGAACTGGGCGAGAACTTTCGAGGGATAGCGGGGAGCGATGAGACCACGCTCGGCGAGGGAGTCGAGAATCGTCGCCATATGGCTGGTGAGCTCGGCTTGAGCAGAACCGATTGCCTCACGAAACTCGGGGCGTCCCCGAACCCCTGCGATGATTGCGATTCGATCGAGTCGAAAGCGGCCGCGATCAGGGTTCATCACGAAGTCGGTACCTTCGTGCATCGCCCTTCGCAGGCTTTCTCGATCGCGTGCCTGGGTTACCACCGACTCGAGAATCGTGATGCTGTTCATGACGTGCTGCTTGAAGACTCGACCGTAGGCGGCAGCAAGTAGGCCGTCACGACTGCCGAAACGCAGATAAAGCGAACTCTTGGAGATGCCCGTGCGCTTCGTCAGGTCTTCGATTCGAAAACCGCCCTCACCGTGCAATTCGAGCAGCTCGATTGTTACCGCCATCACCTTCTCGATATCGGGGACTTGACGCGGGGCGCGAACTGGTCGAGCGGAAGTGCGCTGTTGTGCGGGGCGACGACTTCGTTTCGGCTTTGCTGCCTTCTTGCTCCCCACGTTCCCAAGGTTATTACGCGGATACGGTCGAGTGATTGACGACGAGTAGTCTTGAAAAAGTGTCTACTGCCTTCGGATCCGTCGCGCAGGTCCGTGAAGGCCTGAAGAAGATCAACTATCTCGCCGACGATGGCATCGCGGGAGTGGTTTATCTGGCTCAACGACTCGGCAAGCCGGTGCTCATCGAGGGTCCTGCGGGGACAGGAAAGACCCAGTTGGCCAAGAGCGTCGCCGAACTCACGAATGCGCGCCTCATTCGTTTGCAGTGCTATGAGGGGTTGGATGAGTCGAAAGCGCTCTACGAGTGGAACTACAAAAAGCAGCTGCTGCGCATTCAAGCCGACAAGACCAGCGACTCCTGGTCGCAAGTGCACGACGACATCTTCAGTCGAGAGTTCCTGTTGACACGGCCCTTGCTCGAGGCAATCTCGGCTGCCGATCCGGTGGTGCTCCTCATCGACGAAGTCGACCGTGTCGAAGTCGAGACCGAGGCGCTATTGCTCGAAGTGTTGAGCGAATACCAGGTATCGATTCCCGAACTCGGCACGATCACCGCCAAACAAATTCCCATGGTGTTTCTCACCTCGAACAACACGCGCGAGTTGTCCGAGGCGCTGAAACGCCGTTGTCTCTATCTCCATGTCGATTACCCGGACATGGAGCGCGAGAAAGAAATCGTGCTCGCGAAGGTGCCCGACATCAGCGCGAACCTTGCCGACCAGATTGCGCGCATCGTGCGCAGCATCCGTCAACTCGACTTGAAGAAGGCGCCATCGGTCAGCGAGACGCTCGACTGGGCGCGCACGCTCATTCTCCTGGGTGTCGACCACATCGATGCCCAACAGGCCAAAGAGACGCTGCACGTGCTGCTCAAGTACCAGACCGACATCGCAAAAGCCGCCAAAGAGCTGTCGGTCGACGAGTAGCCCCGCATGCCGGTCATCGATCTGATGTCCGGCTTTGTCGCCGAATTGCGACGAGCCGGGCTGCCCGTCAGTCTTACGGAGAATCTCGACGCCATGGAGGCAGTCAAGGTGATTCCGATCGAGGATCGCGACGCCTTCAAGTACGCCTTAGGGGCAACACTCGTGAAGAATTCGTCACACTGGCGAGTCTTCGAGACCATCTTCGAGGTGTACTTCTCGTTGCGGGGTTCGCAGTACAACATCGTCAATCCGAGCGACGAACAGGCCGACGAATTTTGGCGTGACGAACAAGACCAGGCGCAATTGGGTCAGGGCGACGGCAAAGGCGCCGGGGGTGGTGGTCTCGAAGCCCTCACTCCGGAGGAGCTCGCCAACATGCTCATGCGTGCGCTGATGCAAGGTGATCAGGCGATGATGCGGGCTTTGGCACGGCAGTCGGTGGCACGGTTTGCGGGAATGGAACCCGGTCGGCCCGTCGGCGGTACGTACTACCTCTACCGGACACTGCGCAATCTCGATCTCGACAACATGCTCGCCAAACTGCTCGAAGCCAACAAGCAATCATCGGAGCGCGAAGCTTCGAATCTTGAGCAGCGCTTGGTCAAGGACGAGTACGAGACGCGCATTGAGCAGTTCAAGAAGGAAGTTGAAGCCGAGATACGTCGTCGTCTCGTCGCAGACCGCGGCGCTGAAGCAATGGCCAAGACGTTGCGCAAGCCACTTCCTGAGGATGTCGAGTTCATGCACGCCAGCCGCGAAGAGATGCAATCGTTGAAGAAGGCCCTGTTTCCACTCACGCGCAAACTCGCCGCCCGGCTGGCACGCAAGCGTCGACATGGTCGCAAGGGTCCGCTTGATTTCCGCAACACCGTTCGACACTCGTTGAGTTATGGCGGAGTGCCGGCCGAACCAAAGTTCAAGTATCCGCGTCCAGCCAAACCCGAACTCATGGTGGTGGCCGATATCTCGGGAAGCGTGGCGGCATTCGCACGCTTCACGTTGATGCTCGTCTACGCAATCCAGAGCCAGTTCAGCAAGGTGCGCTCATTCGTCTTCATCGACGGAATCGACGAAGTCACCAAGCATTTCAGGGCGACAGAAGACATTCAAGAAGCAATCCACAAAGTGAACACCGAGGCCGACGTGGTGTGGGTCGATGGACACAGTGACTATGGCCATGCATTCGAGGTGTTCTGGGAGCGCTACGGCAAGGACATCAATCCGAAGACAACGGTGCTATTGCTGGGCGACGCACGAAACAACTATCACGCATCGCAGAGCTGGGTGGTGAAGGAGATGCGCAAGCACGCGCGGCACGTCTATTGGTTGAACCCCGAACCACGTTCGTATTGGAACACTGGCGACTCGATCGTCGGTGAATACGGCGGAAACACCGACGGCGTGTTCGAGTGTCGTAATCTGCGTCAGCTCGAAGGGTTCGTTGAGAAACTCGTATGACTGACACCCGCATCGTGCTGGTGCGGCACGGTGAATCATTCGCCACGGTCGAGCGGTACATCGGGGGAGTGCGTACGTGCAAGGGCCTCACCGATCACGGCAAGGCGCAGGCTCGGGCGTTGGGCGAACGGCTGAAGAGAACCGGGGAGATCACCGCGGATGCCATCGTGTCGAGCGCATTCCTGCGAGCCAGGCAGACCGCCGAGATCGTCGCGCCGTTCATCGGGCACAGTGCAATCGATATTCGCCCGGGCTTCGGCGAGCACGATCCCGGTCCAGTGTGTGACGGGCTCACCTTCGATGACTTCGTGGCGAAATACGGTCGCCCGAACTTCAATGGTGATCCGCACGCGGTCACGTTTCCTGGCGGCGAGACGCTGGCTCAGTTCCACGATCGCGTGATTACCGCACTGCAGGAGCTCGAGCGTGACTACCTGGGCAAGACGGTCATCGTCACGTGTCATGGCGGCACCATCGACGGCGTGTTGCGTCACTGTCTACAGTCGCCGTCGACGGGGCGATTCGAAGTGTTTACGAAGAACACCTCACTGACGGAGATTCTGCGACCACGCGAGAACATGTGGCGCTTGCTGCGCTACAACGATCACGCGCACCTCTCCGACATCGTCTGAGCGATGCACGACGTCGTAGTAATAGGCGGTGGCCCGGCCGGTCTGGCGCTGGCGCGATCGCTCACCGATCGCAGCACCGACGTGCTGGTCGTTTCGACAGCCACCGTGTGGCATGCGACGTATGGTGCCTGGCGTGATGATGTCGCCGAGTGCGAGCTCGGTGCGCCGCTCGACTCTCTGATTCGTGGGGCGTGGCCCACGGTGCGAGTCGTTGGTGCACGCGAGCACCTGATTGCGCGGCCCTACATCGTGTTCGACAACGGCCGCTTGCGTGACGGCTTGGCGAGGGGCGTGAACATGTTGATCGACGAGGTTGAGGCCGTCGAGCACAGCGTGGAGCACAGCAGCGTTCGTGTCGCTGGAGGTCAATCAATCGACGCACGATTGGTCATCGACGCAACAGGGTCAGGGGTCTTCCTCGCGAGACGAGGGGAGGCTGCCGGCGCTCAAACCGCCTACGGGGTGGTGGTCGATTCATCGAGCGAGTTCGCCAGGCGAGCCGTGCCCGTGCCGGAGAGCTTCACGTTGATGGATTGGAGTTTGCCGCCGACGTTTTTGTACTCGGCCAAGTTCAATGACGGCTCGTGTCTCATCGAAGAGACATCGCTCTTTGCCCAACCCCCGCACATTATCGATGAATTGCGAGTGCGTCTGGCCGAGCGGCTCGGACTCGATGGCACCGAGCAGGCCAGCGCAGTGGAACGTGTGAACATTCCCATGGGAGAGCCACTCCCGCTGCGAACCACCCGTGTGGTGGGCTTCGGCGCTGCCGCAGGATTCATTCACCCCGTAACCGGTTACTCCGTCGCTGCTTCGCTTCGGGCTGCACCTCGCGTCGCTGAGTCGATACGCACGAGTGTGATCGCCCGTCGGATGGGCTCGGACTTGGCGAACGACGTATGGGAGTCGGTCTGGCCTGCTCATTGCCTGCGTACTCGTGGTTGGCACGACATGGGTCTGTCGGTGCTGCGTTCGCTGCCGAAGTCTGCGCTCCCGAAGTTCTTCGATGCATTCTTTGATCTGCCCACCCAGTTGAGCGCGGCATATCTCCGCATCGACAGCAACCCGGGCGATGTTCGTTCAGCGATGCTGGGAGTGTTCAAGGGTGTCGATTCGTCGACCCGCCTCAGGCTGATGTCCTCGCCCGGCGCGCTGCTCCGAGCGCTCGCCGCACGATGAATCCCCACGCCAACAGAGCGCAGGCGGAGAAGATGAACCACTGCACCACGTACGACATGTGCGGCCCAAGGGTGAGTTCCGGATCGGCAATGCGCGAAAGCGTGGGGGAGTCCGGCGGGTCGCTCTGCAACAAGTCGACGTAGAAGGGCAGGACGGGTCCAGGAAGTTGCGGTGCCAAGCGCTCGATGTCAATGCGCTGAACCTCGCGCAGCTCTCCGGTTGCTGCATCACTCAACTGCCCGCGACGCTGCTCTTGCGGAGCGCGTACTCGCCCGACCAGAGTCACTTGGCCGCTCGGCGCAGGAGGTGCGGTCTCCGACAGCGGAATGAAGCCGCGATTCACCAACAGGATGCGCCCGTCATCGAGTTGCAGTGCCGAGACGGGATCAAGCCCCGCCCGACCATCCTGTGACACGTTCACGAGGAGAAGGTCTTCGCCGGTGAGGTATTCGCCGGAAGCCTGCAATGGATACCACTCGACCTTGTCGCTATCAATCGCCAGGAGCTCGTCAACGGAACGGGGTACATCCAGTGATCGGGCCCGAACAGCCTCGTTGAATGCGACACGCTCGTCATGTCTGCGAAGTTGCCAGAAGGCAAGGTTCACCATCACCACGACCAATACGCTCGTGACGAGGTGGAGGCTCAACATCTTGAGTGACGTCAGCACACGCAACACGGCATCGACAACGCTAACCACGCCGACTCTCGTCTACGACGGCGACTGCGCCTTCTGTAGTGCGTGCGTGCGATTCATATCACGTCGAACGAGAAGACCACTCCGCTGCGTGGCGTACCAACAGGCTGATGTCTTGTCACTGGGATTGACGAGAGACGAATGCACTGAGTCAGTGCAGTGGGTGGAGCCGTCCGCGAGACGATCGGCCCATCTCGCAGTTGCAGCCGCACTTCGACACGCACGATTTCCCTGGCCGATGGCAGGCATGGTCATTGGTGCGCCAGGTATCCGCCGCATCGCTGGCGCGGTGTACCGCTACATCGCACGCCGACGACGATGCACAGCCCCAACTCCGCCCGTCGCTTGATCCAACGCTACCGCTAGCCT
>JBJTOX010000116.1:0-6265 GCA_046074785.1 Actinomycetota bacterium | reverse complement strand
CATCTCTGGAGTGGTCGCCACACAGCCCGTCGGAGGCATGGCCGCATACAGCGCGTCAAAGGCTGCAGCCTGGGCGGCCATAGTGGCCGCAAGTCGCGAGTTTCGTCGACGACGTGTCGATGTGATCGATGCTCGTCCTCCACACACCGAAACGGGATTGGCCATACGTGCCATCGCAGGAGTCGCGCCGAAGATGCCGCTTGGTCTCGATCCCGACGCAGTGGCCCGTCGCATCTTTGACGCCATCGTCGCCGGAGAGCGTGACATACCGACCGAGGCCTTCAACGTCTGATTTCGACCTCCGGTTGCTCAACACATCTCGAACTTGGTGAGTTCGAGATTGAGCCAATCAACCGAGCTGGAGACGACGACTCTTGGCGGGTAGTGCACCAGCCTCGGCAGTACATGAAGTGGTGACGGTGATGGTCGGCTTCGTCTTCGACTTGGCGGGCAAGCCGAGCTGACGAGTCAGTGCCGCGATTTGCGCGGTGGTGTATGGAACGATGGCCGTGCCCGATTCGGATAGCGACACCGACCGGGTGACCCGCTTCTTTGCCGACAGCGTGAGGGTGCATTTGCTTGCAGGCGGACCACTCAATGTCAGTGGCTGCGAGTTGGTAAGCGCCGCGACGCCGCCGTCGGTGGTCGGCATTGGTCGAATGATGATGACCTCACCCGCTCCGGCACGGAGATTGATGTTCATGGTCGAAGGTGGCCGTGACGTTGTAGGGCGTCGCGCGGGTGAATCGTCGCTCGCATTCCGGGGCGGCACGGTGGTGCATGTGGCGCCAGCAGGGCAGACGAAGGGCACAGTGGTGCACGTGGCACCAGGCGGACAACTCGACGACTCGAATTTGCATGATTCCGCTCCGTTGGCGCATGGGCTCTTGTCGTAGATCGTGCAATCGGTCGCGCCTTCGGGGCATGCCACTCGCTGATCTCGTTCTCTCTTTGAGCCCTTGAGTCGGGCAAGCTGATCCGCAACCGCTGCGAGTTCGGGCAGCTCGAACGCGTCTGAGTACGTATACGTTCCCGTTCCGGTTTGTCCCTTCAGTTCTCCGGTTGCGGAGGTGATGGTTGCGCGAGCGGTCATTGCAATTGCGACGCAGGCTGAGTCGCACATTCCTGCGACATCGGCATAGCCCTCGATGGTGCCGAACACGTCAGTGGCCTTTGAAGCAGACGAGCCTTTGAACGTGCAGCCGAACGCAAGCGGAGCAGAAGCGCTGGAGACGTTCACCGAGATGAGCCCTGGAACGGCTGCCCCGACTGCGACGCTCGCCGTAACCACCATGTTGCTACGGGCAGAACATTCAGCGTTGAAAACTCCGTCGGTGACACCCTTCGAAGGAATCGTCATCGTGCCCGAAACCGATTTCACACCGCTGTCGATGATCAAGTTCGGACGGCAATTGAGGCTGAGTTGGGTCTGGACGCGCTGATCGGTCGCCAATCCGATCAACATGTCGGCAGTGGAAGCGAAGGTACGAGATCCATCGGAGCAGTTCAGTGCCCCTACCGACACCGACTGTTGAGCGAGGCCTGCGAGATTCATCGCGATGTTGAAATCGGTCGCTCCGAGATCGTTTGCGTGTGCGACGGGTAGCGATGGCAGTGGAACTGCCAGTGTCGCCAACAGGAACGAACAGGTAGTGACCCAAACTCGACGAAATGTGCGCATATCCGAAGTGTAGGGAGGTGGTTGACCTGCGGGCGCAAACCGAAGTGGCCGACTCCTTAGGCTGAAAAGTCCGGTATCGCAAGTTCACGGGCGCTTAGCTCAGTTGGTTAGAGCATCTCCCTTACAAGGAGAGGGTCGGGGGTTCGAGTCCCTCAGCGCCCACCACTAGTTGCGCGACGCATGGCCATTGGCGAACGGTATTGCGATGGTCGGCTCGGGTGGACGAGCGGATATCGGTGCGGTCCGGGTCTGCCTCACCTAGAGGCGACTCTGAACCAGAAGTCGCACGTTATGGCGGCACATCAGGGCTGTCCTTGGCGTCAATCAGTCGAGGTAGTTGCGCAAGAGTGCGGGCCTTAGGCCATCCTTCCTGATTTGAATCAGCAACTTCTCCAGGGTCGAAGCCGCCGACGGGATGTAGTGCATCAGGATGATCTCGCCAGGTCGAAGGCCACCCGACGGAATGTACAAAACATCTTCTTCGGCGATTGCACTCCACATCACGAGATACTTGATTCCGCATCGTGCGAGAGCCCTCTTTGTTGTGGCAGTGAAGTTGCCACCGGGCGGCCTAAAGAGAGCCGGCCTTTCGCCGGTTACCTTCGCGATCTTGATGCTTGCGCGACATATCTCCCGCTTCTGAACGCGCAGTGAACGGCGGGTCAGGCTGCCGTGAGTCATGGTGTGATTCTCAAAAGTCATCCGTTTTCTCGCGAGGAACCAGGATGCGTTTTCCTCGAGGAGTCGAGGCATGGCGAATGTCGTAATTGGAATCTTGTGAGTCGCAATGACTCTTGCCAACTCGGACGACGGACTGAACCCGTCGTCCATCGTGATGAAGACGACGCGATCGCGCGTGTTCACTCTGGAGATCACCTCGACGTCTCGGGGTCGCAACGGTGGTTGTGTCGTCGGGCTGGAGGAATCAGACGGCAACGTCGTGGATGGTGCCGTCGGGTCAGCGAGGACCTGCTGGCTGCAGGGAGCGAGCAGTAGTGCCATGGGCAGTACGGCAAGGAACCTGAATGACTTCACCGACGAACCACGCGAGCAGAGTATTCGTCGAATGTGACTTGAACTCTGGCAGCACGTAGAAAGTGAGAAGCGTCCTTCGCCCGCTGCTCAGTCGGTACATCGATAACTCGTCAGGGAATCAGTCTTGGCACTTGTTCTGAGGTTCACCCGACCATCTGCTTGGGTGGTTCGTCCGTGAGGAGAATCTGGCGCGCCCGAAATCCAGAACGCCGGTGCTCTTCATGTTCGATGTAACGACACTCTTAGTTGCGCGCGGCGTACCCAAAGGCCAGCGATGTCGCCACAGCCAGCCACAGCTGATACGGCAACAACGCGAGACCCAGCACTGCCGACGCGCGGAACGTCAACACCGTCAGCGGAACAGTGAGCAGCGTGGCTGCAGTGAGCGCAAACCCTGATGCGGTCAATGAGTGGGGTGCGTAGAACAGCCACGCCCACATCAGCGCTGCCACCACGCTGAGCGCGAGTGAGCCCAGCCAGACGATGTGCTCGGTGCGGGAATCGCGAGTCGCGACTACCCAACTCGCAACAACGAGCATCACGAAGTTGTAGGGCCAGATCAATCCGAACACCACGTCGGGCGGTTGCCACGGCGGGCGCACGAGTGTGCGATACCAGCCTGGGTCGCTCGACACCCAGCGACCTGCGCCGATTGCATAGACCACGACGATCACCGTGCTGACGATGCCAACGAACGCGCGAGACATCACCCGTTATGACGCGGCAGCACCGGAAGATGCAATATCGCGGTCACGAATGTCGCCGGGGTTGGTGAACTGCATGACTCCGTCGTCCACCGCACCTTCGCGGAACATCTTCTTGTCTTTGTCGTAGTTCTGCGGGTTGATCCACGGTTCGCGATCGCCCTGTGCGGGCATCAGGTGCATGACACGCTGCATGTAGCCCGACGAGAACCCGTCGATCCACGGCCGGCGCGGCATCGTCTCTTCGCCGGGGCGGAGCCGCGGTGTGCACTGTCGCGTACCAGTGTCGCGCATGTGATTGAGCAATCGACACACGTAGGTGCATGTGAGGTCGGCGCGCAAAGTCCAGGAAGCATTGATGTATCCGAAACTTGTCGCCAGGTTCGGAACATCGCTGTACGCCATGCCCTTGTAGGTGCGGGTCTGTGAGAAGTCGACGTGGTTACCGTCGACGAAGATTTCGGCCTCGCCGAGAGACACCAATTGCAGGCCAGTCGCCGTGACGATGATGTCCGCCGACAAGTGCTCGCCGGAGGCGAGCAGTATTCCCGACTCGGTGAATGTCTCGATGGTGTCGGTTACCACCGATGCGCGACCGCTGCGAATCGCAGCAAAAAAGTCGGAGTTCGGCACAAGGCAAAGTCGCTGGTCCCACGGGTTGTAGCGGGGGAGGAAGTGTCGTTTGATCGGGTACTTGCCACCGAGTTCGAGTTGTACGCCGCCCAAGAGCAACATTTTGATCTGGTCTGGCTTCGTACGCGTGCGCTTGTACACGAGTTGTTGGCGCCAGGTGTTCTTGGCTCGCGTGATGTTGTAGGCCATTTGTGCCGGAAGGATCTTGCGGAGAAAGTTGGCGAGTGCATCGCGGTCGGGGCGCGACACCATGTAGGTGGGCGAGCGTTGCAACATCGTCACGTGTGCGGCATCGTTGGCCATCGCCGGCACGATGGTGACCGCAGTGGCGCCGGAGCCGATCACCACCACGCGCTTGTTCGAGTAGTCAAGGTCGTCCGGCCACTCTTGAGGGTGCACGATGGTGCCGCGGAACTTCTCGCGCCCTGGGAACTCGGGCAGGTAACCCGACTTGTACGAGTAGTAGCCCGCGCACATGAACAGGTAATTGCACTCGAAGCTGCCTTGTGTGCCGTCGCTGCGCTGCGTACGCACCGTCCATGTCGCTGTCTGTGTCGACCAATCGGCCCGCACTACTCGCTCACCAAAGCGCATGTGGCGCTTCAGGTCGTGCTCGGAGACCGTTTCGCGCAGGTACGCCATGATCGAAGGTCCGTCGGCGATGGACTTCTCGGCTTTCCAGGGCTTGAACTCGTATCCCAAGGTGTGCATGTCGCTGTCTGAGCGAATGCCGGGGTACTTGAAGAGATCCCACGTGCCACCGATGTCCTCGCGGCCCTCGAGAATGACAAAACTGCGATCGGGTGATTTCTCACGTAGATGAACGCCGGCACCAATGCCGGAGATTCCGGCACCGACGACGACGACATCGAAGCGCTCGGTGGCCATGGCGCAACACTACGACCCGCTTTTAGGCCAAGACGAGTGCGGCCAGCCGTCGTGCTTGCGTTCGAATCTCGGGTACGGCGGTCGACTCCCACAGCGTGCCACGACGAAGAGTGCCGATGGCATACAGTCCCGGCACGAGACGACCGTCTGCGGCAATGAGTTGACCGGAATCGGCATCAGTTGCAATACCCATACCGTGCGGTCCCTCGCAGGCCATTCCATCGCCAATCAAGCCGGCAAGTGGCGGGGCGTCGCGCAGTGCAGCGTCGTCGGGTCCGGTGCAGAGAATCACGGCGTCGTACTCGCCGGTCAGCGCAGCAATGTGTGCGTCGCCACGCCGCACACCGACGATGCCCTTCTCGCGTAGTTGTCGCAATTCGTCGGCCACAGTTTCCGACATGCGATGGCGGTGCGCGTCCCAATATCGCCGGGCGTGCCGTAAGAACCGCGCCTGATGTTCGGGGCCGAAGGTTCGCCAGATTCGCTGAGTTGCAGGGCGAAGAGCCCCCAACGCCGCTCGCCAGTCATCTTGTGAGCGAATCCAGCGCATCACTTCAACCGGCGATGCGAAGTTCATCGTCGCCTGGGGGAGTTCGCCGATCGATCTGTGCACCTCCGGCAAGAGGCCGTGGCGTGACACCCCAGTCACTCTGGCCCCATGTCGGGCAAGTGTGAGCGCAATATCAACGAAGGTGAGCCCAGTGCCGACACACAGCACATTCGCATCGTTGTTGATTCCATCAAGGGCACCAGGTGCCCACGGGTCAGCAACGATCGCGCAAGTCGTGAAGGAGTGCACCCAGGCGGGCGCGGTCGGTGCGGCATTGCCGAGCGCCAGCACGACGACATCGGCATCGAATGTTTTGCCCTCGGAGGAGATCACAGTGCGTTGGTCGCCATCGACCCGCTCGACAGCCGCGCACTCATGGTGAAAAGTGATGTGTGGGCTTCCAGCAACGTGTGCTGAAAGTTCGGTTCGTAGGAATTCGCCGTATCGACGACGAGCAATGAAGTCGCCAGGCTCACAGTGGGCCCACCGCACAAAACTGGTCGGGTCATCGTCGTATGCCGACATGCCACTTGCCGGCACATTTAACAGATGTGATTCGTCGGCAGTGCCGTAGGCGACCCCTTCACCCAGTTGAGAGCGTGGTTCGATCACCGTCACGTTCGTGGCGGTGTGGGCATCACGTGCGAGATGGATCGCCGTCAATGTTCCTGCGGCGCCACCGCCGACGATGATGATGTGGCGAGCCATGGTGGCCCGACGCTATGCCTTGGCCGATGGCTCCAGCACGAGGTTGTTGCACTGTTCGCACACGCG
>JBJTOX010000115.1:0-29260 GCA_046074785.1 Actinomycetota bacterium | reverse complement strand
CCGTTCAAACGCTGGAAGCGTGAAACGCATGAGGGTGGCGTCACCGACCCGCTCATCGTGCACTGGCCAAAGGGCATCACCGAAGGTGGCGGAGTGCGGCACCAATATGCGCATGCCATTGATCTGATGCCCACTTTGCTCGAGGCCCTGCACATCGAGCCTCCCACGGAGATTGCAGGCGTCAAGCAGAACCCGATCGAAGGCGTGAGTTTCGCACACACGTTCCGCGACGGCGCGGCTCCCACCAAGCACCTCACGCAGTATTTCGAGATGATGGGTTCCCGTGCGATGTATCACGACGGTTGGAAAGCCGTTGTCTTCCATCCGATGCCGATGCTCGGCTACGACGGCAGCGACCCCGCTCTCCCCTTCGACAAAGACCAGTGGGAGTTGTACAACGTCGCCGTCGACCGGGCCGAATGCACCAATCTCGCCACATCGCATGCCGACAAACTGCAGGAAATGATCGAGCTGTGGTGGAAAGAGGCAGAGTCGCACCGCGTGTTGCCGCTCAACAATCAGCCGGGCAGGTTCGGCGATCGACGACTGCGACGGGAGCGTTACGTCTACCGACCGGGCATCGGCTCGTTGCCGCAATCCGTCGCCCCCAACTTGCACAATCGGGGCTTTCGCATCATCGCAGCGATTGATACACCCGGCCATGTGGAAGGAACCATCTGCGCACACGGCTCGGCTTCGGCTGGCTATGCGGTCTACGTGCGAGACAATCGACTGCACTACATGCACAACTTCCTCGGTCTGCAGCGATTCGTCGCGGCAGCGAGCGTGCCGGTGCCGCGCGGTGCGCACCAGCTCATCGTTGAGTTTTCGATGACGGGCCGATTCAAAGGAAACGTCGAGTTGTATTACGACGACCTGCCGGTCGGAGCAGCGGAGATTCCGATGACGGTGCCGTTCTTCTACGGAACCGCGGGCTTCACCGTCGGATATCTGCGCGGACACTCGGTCATCAGCGACGAACATGCACCGTTTGCCTTCACGCCGGGGGCCCTGCACACCGTCACGGTGGAACCGGAAGGTCGTACGTGGCGTGACCCGGCACGAGAAGACCGTGCTGCACTCGGCACGCAATGATTGATGCATGACTCGCGCGCAGCCGAACGTGCTGCTGATCACGCTCGATCAGTTTCGTGGTGACTGTCTCTCGTCACTCGGTCATCCTGTCGTTCGAACACCGAATTTGGATGCCCTAGCGCGAGAAGCAACGACGTTTTCTCGTCACTACAGCCAGGCGGCTCCGTGCTCACCCGGCCGGGCGAGTTTGTACACCGGCATGTACCAGATGAATCATCGTGTGTGCTTCAACGGCTCGCCGCTTGATGATCGCTTCGACAATGTCGCTCGCTTCGCGCGTCGTCTCGGCTACTCCCCTGCGCTGTTTGGCTACACCGATCAAGGCATCGATCCTCGCTGCGCAACCGGCGCCGACGATGCGAGGCTCTCGACGTACCAAGGCGTACTCCCGGGATTCGACTGGCTGCTCGACTTGAGCGAGCCGTATCGACCGTGGCTCGAACACCTGCGCAAGAACGGTCATCACTTCGATGACCACATTGCGGCACTGATGAGCGAACCCGAGCGTGACGAGACACTGAGCATCTCGCACTTCCTCACCGATCAGTTCCTCTCGTGGCATGCCGGCCACCCGGTAGCCGACGCCGTTCCGACGGCACGATCGCGGCACGACCCGTGGTTTGCTCACCTTTCTTATCTGCGACCGCACCCGCCCTACACCGCCGCGGGCAAATGGTCGCGCGAGTACGACCCGGACGGCGTCGATCTGCCGATCACGCCGAGCAACGAGCGGCACGGATTCCACGAAGCAGTGATGCAACTAGCTGACACGAAGGCGCCATCGACCGAGCGCGGGATGCGACGGATGCGTGCGCAGTATTACGGCATGATCAGCGAGGTTGATGCACAGATCGGGCGCATCGTCGCGGCTCTGCGCGAACGGGGCGAGTGGGACGACACCGTGATCGTCATCACTGCCGACCACGGCGAACAACTCGGCGACCACGGGCTACGTGAAAAGGTCGGCTTTTTCGAACAGAGTTACCGCATCATCGGCATCGTGCGGGCGCCACTACTCCGGTCGGGTCACGCTCGTGTGGTCACGGCATTCACCGAGAACGTCGATGTGTTCCCCACGCTGTGCGAGTTGCTGGGCGCTCCGATTCCGGCGCAGTGCGACGGACGTTCTCTGATGCCGTGGCTCGACGGTCGCGAGCCAGTCGAGTGGCGCGAGATGGCCACCTGGGAATACGACTGGCGACAGCTCTACATCTCCGATGACGCTGCCGGTGCCGCACTGAACTGGCCGAGTGATCGTCGTCTCGAACGTCAGAACCTCTGTGTTCAGCGAGATGCCGAATCGGCATACGTGCAATTCGGCAACGGAGACTGGCTCGCCTTCGATCTCGCCCTCGACTCGACGTGGCGTACACCCATTCACGAATCAGAGCGAGTATTGCCATTGGCCCAACGAATGCTCACCTGGCGATCACAGCATCTCGAGCGACGGCTTTCGGGCATGAAGCTCGAAGACGGTGGCGTCGGTCGCTGGCCCGACGACGTGCCGTGGCGTAGGCACGTCTAGCCCACGCTTCAACCTCGTCGTACGCCGCGCACGGCTTGCACTGCAGCTCGCAGTACACCGAAACGGATCATGACGAACGCGGCGATGAACACCGCCACTGCTGCGGTGTCAACGAGGGCTTCATCGGCCAGACGCCACATCACCACCAACATCAGCGCAATCGATCCACTCGAGACTCCGCGGAGAAACGCCGCGAATCCACTCGACCGTCGTGACCACATGACGACTCGTCCGATGAGCGCCGCGAAGACGAAGGACGGTGCAAAGATTCCGAGTGTGGCGACGGCCGCACCGGCGAACCCGTCGAGATGCCAGCCAATGAACGTCGCCGTCGTGAACACCGGACCGGGCGTGAATTGTCCGACCGAAATCGCGTCGAGCAACACCTCGTTGGAAATCCATCCGCGATTCACGACCTCACTCTCCAAGAAAACGAGCAGAACGTATCCGCTGCCGTAGATCACCGATCCGATCTGCAGGAAGACGAGGAAGATCTTCGTCAACGACGGAGACACGATTGCCGCGATTGTTGGCACCACCACGAGATTCGAGATTCGACCCGAAGGTTTCGCCCGCAGAGCCATCGCTGCGACGCCAACGAGCAGCAGCATCACCAACTCGGCGATACCCACAGCTGCCCCGATGACTGCCGCGACCACCACGACCACGTCGCGCCGGTCGCGCACGGCAGCCTTGCGCAACGACCACACGGCGTCGAGCACGATTGCCGCAACGACCGGTACGAGCCATCGGCGCAGATCCTCGATCACCCCGCTCGTAACGATGTCTTCATACAGCCATGCGACGGCGCACACGATGGCGAATGCCGGAACGATGAATGCGGCCCCGCCGGCCAGCAGTCCGCGCCACCCGGCGCGCTTGGCACCGAGGGCCATTGCCATCTCAGTGGAGTTCGGCCCGGGCACCAGTGCACACGCGCCGACCATTCGGGCAAATTCGTCTTCTGAAACCCAGTGCCGGCGTTCCACTACTCGGCGGCGCATCATCGCAATATGTGCAGCCGGTCCACCCACCCCGACAACTCCGAGCCAACCAAACAGCCGAACAACCTCGACAAGACCCGTTCGTGCACTGCCTTTTCGTCCCTGTTCGTCGGGCGGTGGCATGTTCGGCAAGCATAGGCATATGAAGTTTCCTCAAAGTGTCGTGGTCTCATGAAGTTCCGTTGGGGAATCGCCGGCACGGGCCGGATCGCCGGGGATTTCGTGGACGGATTGCGGCAAGTTCCCGACGCCGAGGTCGTTGCCGTCTGTTCGCGCAGCGAGTCGACTGCGAAGAACTTTGCGTTGCAGCGAAACATTCCTCGCTGGCATGGTTCGTACGAGGCACTTGCAGCAGATCCAAACGTCGATGTCGTGTATGTCGCGACACCCAACTCACGCCACCGAAGCGACACCGAAATGTACCTGCGCGCCGGCAAACACGTGCTGTGCGAGAAGCCCTTTGCATTGAACGAGATCGAGGCGAAGTCGATGATTACAACGGCTCGCAACGAGCAGCGCTTCGTCATGGAAGCGATCTGGAGTCGATTCCTTCCCGTCTACGTCGCGCTCGGTGAAGTTCTCGCTTCACAGCCCCTCGGCAAGATCACACGTGTCGAAGCTGACTTCGGTTTTGTCGCACCCACCGAGCGTGCGCACCGATTGAACGATCCGGCTCTCGGCGGTGGTGCGGTGCTCGACCTCGGCATCTACTGCCTGCACTTCGCCCGATTCGTACTTGGCGGCCATGATTCAGTCGTGGCCCAAGGAGAGTTGAATGACCAGGGTGTCGATATCGATGCCACGTACACGCTCCGTTATCGCTCTGGTGCAACCGCGGTGCTTCGCAGCACCACTCGTCACGCCACACCATGCACTGCAACGATCGTCGGCGAACGCGGAACCATCACAGTCGCAAGCCGTATGCATGTGTCACCCGGGTTCACGGTTGCAATCAATGGCGAGCCAGAGCGGTACCACCGCCACGACGAGACCGGTCAAGGGCTTCGGCACCAAGTGTTCGAGGTGCACCGATGTATCGAACAAGGCTTCATCGAGAGTCCGCGACTCCCGCACTCCGAGACGCTCGCTTATGCGGCAACGATGGACGAGATTCGCCGACAGCTGGGCGTTCGATACGCCACCGACGCGACGAGCGCATGACGTCGGGCGCGCACTCGCGATTCGGTGTCGTCGCGAGCGCCGATGGTGCTGCAACCCAAGCGGGTGCGCACATCCTCGCTCTCGGTGGAAACGCGGTTGATGCAGCGATTGCCACCAACGCCGCGATGGCGGTCGTAGCGCCTCACCTGTGCGGAATCGGCGGCGATCTCTTTGCGCTCGTGCACATCAACGGCGAAGTGCACGCCCTTGATGCGGCTGGACGTGCCGGTTCGGGTGTCAGCGCTCAGCAGTTGCGTGACGAGGGGAAAACTGAGATGCCCTTCCACGGCGACATTCGAACGGTCACCGTTCCCGGCGCAGTTGCGGGGTGGACTGCTCTGCACGAGCGCTTCGGCACCCTGCCCCTCTCGACGATTCTTGGCCCGGCTATACGGCTAGCTGAGGAAGGATTCGCCGCATCCCCATTGCTCGCGGGATCCCTGGCACTCATGAACAAGTCGTTCATCAACAACTTCGCCGAACTGGCGCGACAGGCCACGCACGCCGGTGCACTCGTGCGCAGGGAAGGTGTCGGTCGCACCTTGCGATCCGTCGCGGCCGGAGGGGCCGCATCGTTCTATCTCGGCGAATTCGGTGAAGGACTCATCGCCATGGGCAACGGTGTCTTCTCCGGAGAAGACCTGGCGAGTGCACGTGCCGATTGGGTGACACCACTTTCGCTTGAAGCGTGGGGGCACCGGGTGTGGTCGATTCCCGCACCGTCGCAGGGATACCTCTTTCTTGCGGCTCTCGGCGTACTCAACGAGGTTGACCTTCCTGATGAACCGAACGATCCGCAATGGGCCCATCTGCTGATCGAAGCCGTCACCGCCGTGAGCCACGATCGGCCCGACGTGTTGCACGACCGGGCCGACCTGCAGTCGCTGTTGCCGTCACTCGTGAGTCGCGCATCACTCGTCGATCCGTCACTCGCATCAGTACGTCCGACTCCGACTGCCGACGGCGATACCACGTATCTCTGCACGATCGACCGCAACGGCATGGGTGTCTCGTTGATCAACTCGAACGCGTCAGGGTTCGGCTCGCTTCTCGTCGAACCGCGCACCGGCATCAACCTGCACAACCGAGGTCTCGGTTTCAGCGTGCAGCGCGGCCATCCAGCCGAGGTCGCACCACGGCGAAAGCCGCCTCACACGTTGTGTCCCTCCGTAATCACCCGTCCCGACGGGTCGCTCTTCTCGGTGCTCGGAACGATGGGAGGTGACGCGCAGCCACAAATCGTGTTGCAGATCATCACGCGTCTGCTCCGACACCGTCAGTCACAGTTCCCGTGGGAAGTGGTCGATGCGGGAAGGTTCGTGCTCCGCGGGCCGGTTACGGGGTTTGATTCATGGACCTCGGGGCGACCACCAACGGTGCAAGTCGAGGGCCATGCACCGGACGCGTGGATGACCGGACTCGCTGATCGAGGACACGATGTCGAGCGACGCGGGCGCTTCGACTCGGCGTTCGGTCATGCGCACTGCATCGTGGTGCGGGACGACCACGCATTCGCCGGTGGCGCCGACAGTCGAACGATCGTGGGAACCTGCGCCGGCTTGTAGTCGCCAGTCGCAGCGGGCCGACTCACCGCGACCGAGACCGGTGGTTAACCGACTTTGTAAGTGACTCGCTGATTGAGCGGCTTGAATACCGCGTCACCCTTGGCGACAAGAACCAGAGAGCACTCACCACGAGCGATGAATCGCACGGTAGTGGTCTTGGCGGTTCGAGTCACCGCGCACACCGTCGGTGTTGCACTCCGAACCCGCAAATCGACTCCCTGCTCTGTTGCAAGCGACTCGTTGTCGAGTCGCTTCGATGCTCCAACGCGAACGGCACTTCCATCTTTGCCGAGACCCAGGGTGCGTGGCTTCACCTGCTGTTCGGCCAGAAAGACGAGTGGAACGATGGTGTCAAGGGCACGATCACTGATCCCTCGATGGTCGCGGTATACGAAGAGGTAACAATCCCATGCTCCGCAGCGAAACGTTTCAGAACCAACGGTCACCGTTTCACGAACGGTGAACTTGAGTGGTGAAGCCGCCGACTGCGAACCACGCGCTCCATCCATGGTTGCCCAGATCATGACGTCGGTCTGTTGCAAACTGCCGTTGCACTTGAGCCCGGATGCGGCCCGTTGACCGATCTCCGGGCGGTAGCACTGTTGGATGTAGACACCTTGCGTTGCGGGAACGCCAGCGAGTCGAACCTCCACCACGTCTCCATCTCGTAGCGAGATTTGTTGACTGAGCGATACACCGAGGGTTGCCGCAGCCGGTGCGGCAACGACGAGCGGCGCAACCACCACTGCAGCACTGATGACGGAGAGAGTGATCCGGCGAATGCGATTCATGTTCGTATGGCTCCTTCGGGGGTGAGGAGGCTCGCAAGATTGACCTTACGTGCCACCAACGAAACTGACTGGCACGAAGACGTCCTGGGATCGATCATCGCGCCGCGTGTGATCGGCGAAACTGACGACACCACATTGCTCTTTGGTGCAGTCAATCTCGTCACCTTTCGCACGCGCCAACAAAGTTATGGTGAACGACCCGTCGGCAGCGAATGGGATCGTGAGACCTTTGGCATACGCCGGAGGATTCGATGACACCCATTCGGACACCGGTGAAGAACCATCGATATTTACGCCACCGACGCAACGTCGAGAGTCCGTCCAGGCCGCTTGATTGCACACGATCACATAGACGCCCTTCGTCACATCGAAGCCCGAACCGCGAACGGTGATTCGTGTACCCGACGAGGCGAGACCCGTGCTCTGCGAGAGCACGAGCCGCGGTGGCCCCGAGACCGCCCGCACCGTCGTCGTTGGCACCAACGATGTCGAGCCGGAGTTCGACACCGTGGTCGTACTTGACACGAGCGTCGTTGGTGAAGCAAGCGTCGTCGCTGCTTGAGACACCGAGGTGCTCGATGTTTCAGTGGTCTCGTTCGGCGTTGTCGTTGCCACGCTCGACTGTTCCGGCATCGTGGTGCTCGTCGCCAACGACGTTTCCACTGCAGGTCTCCCCACCGTGCTGCTTGACTGCTGAACGATCTCGGCTGTTGTCGACGCATCACTGCATGCAGCCAGCACTGCAACGGAAGTCAGCACCGTGGCGAGTAACCAAGGTCTCACGGTCGCGCTTCGTCCGGGCCGGACCACGCTCGTACCCTTGAGCGTGATGTTGCGGCGGGTCTGGGTGGTCGGCTCGTTGCTCATGGTGGCGCTGGTCGGTTGCAGTGACTCGCCCGACACCACGTCGGGTCAAGCCAGCTTCATTCTGTCGGAGGATTACCCGCTTCCCGTCGTCGAACGTGAGCAACCGACTCTCCCCACATCAACCATCGGGGCAGACGACGTCGTGGTCGAGGTCACCGACACTTCACGCATCATCGTGCTGAATCAGGCAATCGCCGAGATCGTCGTCTCGCTCGGCCTCGCCGACTCGATCATCGGACGCGATGCGACGACGACATTGGCCTCACTCGCCGAGGTTCAAGAAGTCAGCAACGGCCATGACATCAGCGCCGAGAGTGTGCTCTCGCTGCGGCCCACCGTGGTCATCGGTGACACACGCACCGGGCCACCTGAAGCAATCGATCAATTGCGAGGTGCTGGTGTGCCCGTATTGATCGCGCCGGAGGTGTGGACATTGTCCGCATTGCCGTCGCGTGTTGAGTCAATTGCGAATGCACTCGGAGTGCCGAACGCCGGACAACGGCTCGTGGCGCTGAGCGAAGAAGCGATAGCCAACGCCCTCGATGGTGTGGGCAAGTACGCATCTGTGCCGAGAGTTGCCTTTCTCTATGTGCGCGGCACTGCCTCTGTATATCTGCTTGGTGGCTCAGGCTCTGGCGCCGACGAACTCGTCGCAGCGGCCGGCGCCATCGATGTTGGCGCATTCAATGGGCTTGCCTCGTTCACTCCCCTCACCGCAGAAGCGATCGTCCAGGCTGATCCCGACGTGCTGCTCGTGATGACTCGCGGTCTTGACTCGGTCGGCGGAATCGACGGCCTGCTTGCACTTCCCGGCGTATCGAGCACCCGTGCCGCTGCCTCGCGCTCGGTGATCGCGGTGGATGACGACCTACTACTCTCATTCGGTCCGCGAACCGGGGCGCTCATCACTCGTCTCGCAGAACTCCTCGACCTCTACAGCAGCGACACATGACCGAAGCCCGCCGCACCAGCCTTGCTGCAGTCGGAGTCTTTCTCGGAGTGCTGCTCGCACTCACCATGTTGGTATCGCTCGCCTCGGGTGCGTTCCGCATCGCACTCGGAGACCTGATCGGGATCATCGTTGACGGACCACGCCACGGCACCACCGATCTCGTTGCCCACAACGTGTTCTGGCAGGTTCGTCTGCCACGCGTGGTGCTCGCGATCGTCGTTGGATCGAGCCTCGCCGTGGCAGGGGTCATCATGCAGGGCATCTTCCGCAATCCACTCGCCGAGCCCGCGACGGTCGGCGTATCTGCCGGTGCCGCAGTCGGTGCGGTGATTGCAATCATCGTCGGACTCAATCAGTTGCCGCTCGGCGTGCAGATTGCCGCGTTCATCGGTGGCACTCTCTCCACGGCACTCGTCTACGTGTTGTCACGCTCCGACGGCAAGACCGAGGTGGTAACGCTCATCCTCACCGGAATCGCCATCAACGCCTTTGCTGGTGCCGTCATCGGATTCGCAGTCTTTGTTGCCGACGATGACGAGATTCGGTCGGTCACGTTTTGGAGTCTCGGCACCCTCGGGCTCGCCACATGGAAGGCCGTTGGTGCCGTGGTGCCACTGGCCATCGTCGGAGTGCTGATCAGTGCGAAGTTCTCACGCGTACTCGACACGTTGGCGCTCGGTGATCGTTCTGCGGCGCATCTCGGCGTGCGAGTTGAGCCGGTTCGACTACAGGCGATCGCCGTCGTCGGTCTCCTGGCCTCGAGTGCGGTGGCGGCAACCGGAATGATTGCGTTCGTCGGTCTCCTGGTTCCGCACATCATGCGCATCGTGCTCGGGCCTCGTCACCGACATCTGCTGTGGACGGCGGCATTGCTTGGCGCCAGCGTCACGCTGCTCGCTGATCTCGCGGCCCGCACGCTCTTGTCTCCTGCCGAACTTCCTCTCGGTGTCGTCACCGCCCTGATTGGTGCACCGTTCTTTCTTCTGTTGTTGCGCAGCACCCGTCGCAGTCAGGGTGGTTGGGCGTGACCACCTCGCTCGTCGCCCGAAACATCACCGTGGTTCGCAACGGTGTGCGTCTGCTTGATGACGTGAGCATCTCCGTCGACGCCGGAGAGTTCGTCGCCGTGCTCGGCCCCAATGGTGCCGGAAAATCGACGTTGCTCGGCGCGCTCGCCGGCGACTTCCCCTTGACTGCAGGATCAATCACCATCGGTAGTCGCGAACTCGCATCACTGTCTCCGCGCGATCTCGCACGCCTTCGTGCCGTGCTTCCACAGCAGATCGTCATCTCATTTCCGTTCACCGTGCGCGAAGTGGTGGCAATGGGCAGAAATCCATGGCTCGATGACCACGACGCCGAACACATCGATGCCGCGATGCGTCGCCTCAACGTCGACGGATTGAGTGGACGGACGTATCAGACGCTCTCCGTTGGTGAACAGGCACGAGTATCGATGGCGCGCGTGCTGGCCCAAGACACTCCCATGCTCTTGCTTGACGAGCCGACGGCGGTGCTCGACATCGGTCAACAAGAACGCTTTCTTGCAGTTGCACGTTCACTGGTTGACGAGGGGCGCGGAGTCATCGCCGTGCTACACGATCTCAACGTTGCAATGCGCTTTGCCTCGCGAGTGGTGGTGCTACACGAAGGTCGATGCGTCGCCAGCGGTGAGCCACGCGAAGTGTTGACACCCGCTCTGCTGAGCAACGTGTATCACCAGAAGATTCGTGTCGACAGCACGAGCGACGGGCAACCGGTGATCTTGCCCGACCACCACGGCTGAGCCGATTCTGCACGATTGAGGTCAGTGACCCGTTTCGAGTGCCGCCATTCTGCGGAATTGCTCGACGACATCGGGGCTCTGGTGCTGCGGATTGCGTGAGCGATACACCGTGTCGACGTTGACGCACACACGTCCGAACTCGCCCCACGTGCCGAAGTTGCCGAGCGTGATGTCACGTGCGGCATCGAACGCGTCCATTCCGGCATCCTGTCGCGCCGACGCCTCGGTCAGGATGTACGCGAGATAGTCGCGCACCTGTGCAACACCCGAGTTGTCGGTGATTGGGCCATGACCGGGTACCACCACTTCGGCGCCGAGTGCCGCAATCAAGTCGCACGCGGCGATCCAGTTCTCGAGCGGTCCCGCCCACACGATCGGGGTGCCGTTGATGAAGAGAATGTCGCCGGTGTACACGACTTTTGCGTCGGGCACGTGCACGATGACGTCGCCGTTCGTGTGAGCAGGTCCGACTTCGATGAGTTCAACGACGCGTCCTGCGACGTCGACATCGAGACGGCCCTCGAAGGTGCGAGTAGGCGGAGTGAGCGTGATTCCATCGAATTCAAAGTCACCAAAGAACCTGCGGAACAGCTCCCCCACTTCACCGGGGGCCTTGTTGAGCGCTGCCAACATCGCCGGCGGAACGTGCTGCATTTCTTCGGCAGCCGACTTCGACGCGATGATTTCGGCATTGGCGACTCGCTCGTTGCCATAGCAGTGGTCACCGTTGGCATGCGTGTTCACCACGGTGGTGACCGGCGCCGTTCGCGTGAGCGGTGACATCGATGCGAGCATCGCATCGGTGAGTTTCAGGTCAAACAGCGTGTCGACGAGCAGAGACCGACCGTCACCGACGATCAATCCGGCGTTGCTGTAACCCCATCCCCCGTCAGGTTGCAGGTAGGCATGGCAACCGTCGGCGACCTCGTGCACTCCGAGCCGATAGTCGAACACGAGGTCAGTGTACGCTCGCCGCATGTCTGACCTCGTGCTCGATTCACTTCGTCGTCGCATGCGGGCGATTTTCTCGCTGTACGAGGACGCCACATCGACCATGCAGGCCGAGCACGTCAACTACAAGGAACGTGCCGACGTACTACCGATTGCATTCAGCCTCTTTCACATCGTGAACATGATCGATGCGTCCCTCATGCTGCTCAACGGCAGGCCTCCTCTCTGGAACGACGACTGGGCGTCTCGTGTCAACCCTGGTCTCAACGACCACGGCAAGCACCGCACCGTCGACGAGATGGTGCACCAGCAGATCGGCGACTACGACGCATTCAAGCACTACATGGCAGAGGTATTCGCCAGGGTCGAGCAATGGCTCGAGGAATTGTCACCAAGCGATCTCGACCGAGTGATCTTCACCAGGCCCTATCCACCGCAGATTGCGTCGACCTATTCGGCACGCGTCGGCGGAGAAGCTGGAATCACCGTGCTCGACGGGCTCGAATGTTGGATCTACCAGCACGCGCTGCGCCACATGGGCGAAATTGAATACGCACGACATCTCGTCGGACTTCGCGGCATCACTTCCTGATGTCGTCAACGCTGATTCGACTCAGCGCCAACATGCTGCACCAGTAGAAGTCACGCCGGTGTCCGCTCGCCGGAAACACCACCGACTGAATCGGTGATGCCGTGTCGACGCGAGCCCTCTCCACACCGCTCACGATGTCGCGAACAACGATCTGTTCCACGCCGCGTGCCGCATCATGATCTGCCGTCACCACTTCGCCCGACTCCGGATACAACAGCATGTGCGAAGCGTGATTCTGCTGGTGTGACCACGTGAGCCGAACCGACTTGTCGTCGTATGAGAAGCCGGCAAGCACTCCGTTGCCGCTGTCAAAACCGATCACCGTCTTGCGTGTCACATCGACGACGGGCGGATTCGCCACCACACCACCCGGAAGTCCGCAGATCTCGGTGAGCGTGACGATGCCACTCTCCAGCTGTACTCGCACCAAGTGCAGTGGCGTAGTCGCCGTACCGACGCCGCGCAATGTGCCAGCAAACTTGTGTGTCGACTCACCGTTGTCGAGGAACCACGCACTTCCGTCGGCAATCACTGCATCCCAACCGAAACCTTGCCCCTCAAAGTGGCGGTACGTTCCACTGAAGTCATCGAGGTGGAGACGAGAACCATCCCACTTCACCCGCCATAGCGCCGATGTTCCGACGACATAGACGTCGTTCGCATCGGCCGACAGTCGTGCAATCGATGCCTCGGGCAGTTCCAATGTTGCAACGATGCGAAGGTCGTTCGGCTCGAGCACGACGAGTTCGCTGGGCGGGAACGGCTCAGTCGTTTCGTTTCCGGGACGCGATCCGGAGAAGTCCTTGGTGACGAGGTGCCCGTCGGGAAGCATGACGAAGCTGTTGTAGGGGCGTCGGCGAGGAAGTTCGCGTGATGCCACAACGCGCAACTCACGATTCAGCCGGTGGGCATGATTGCCGAACACCACGTAAAGATCACCGTTGTCGTGTACGGCCATGCCACCTGGCCAGGCCGGACCACCCGGCAATCGTTCACTCAATGCAATCTGTGCGAGCGTGATGGGGTCGACTCGTTCAATCCACGACTCGGCAGCATCGCCACCCGTGTGACACAACGCGTACACCTCATCGGGTGTCGGTGACACCACCATCGTGAGCACCATCATCGATCGCCCGATGACGGTCAGCGATTCTCCGGTTTGAACGTCGAGGCGCGCACCTTCAATCCACTGCTGACGACGCGGACCTCCGTCCTCTGATCGCCAACCGTTCATGGGGCGACCCTATCCAGTCGGCTGCACCGAAAACCGTGAACTCAGGCGGGGACGAGCACCACCGGACACGGCGCGTGGTGTGCGACTTGCTGCGCGACCGAGCCGAGCAAGAGTCCCATGAATCCACCGTGTCCACGGCGACCCAACACCAGCAGATCGGCTTGCTTTGCTGCGGCGATGAGCGCGGTCGCCGGCGCGCCTCGCAATACCCGCGTGGTCACTGTTACGCCGGACGTGTCCACTTTGCGCATGACTTCTTGAAGTAGCCGCTCGGCTGACGAGTTCATCTCGTCGGCACTCGGCAACATCGACACACCAAGTGGATCAATGACTGGCGGAAACTCCCAGGTGTACACCACTTCGACCGCGACTCCCCGGGCGCGTGCCTCGTCGAGCGCCCAGCGGAGTGCTGCAACCGAGTTATCCGAGCCGTCGGTGCCGACGACGATGTTCTTTGTCATGACATCCTCCTTGATCAACTGACGATGAGTGCAGTCACCATATATCGCATTCCCTCGGGCGTCTCGGCGTGGGTCAAGATGTGACAGTGCCAAGCCCACACTCCGGCATCGAGGGCGGTGTACACGACCGTCCACCGCTCACCCGGCGCAACGTTGAGTGTGTCGGCCCAGAAAGGGGCCTCCAGCACTTTTCCGTCGTGTGCAACAACCAGCCCCGCCGGTTGATGCAAGTGCATCGGATGGGTCATGTTGCCTTCGTTGAAGTAGTGCACCACCATCGACTCACCCACATTCAACGAGTAGGGACTAGTTGCAGGGAAGCTCTTACCGTTCAGCGACAGCCCGATCGTTCCGGAATCGTTCAACACCATGACAACCTCAGATTCCGCGTCACCGTCGGTGTCGGCCACCCGTGATCGCGCGACGTCCATTGCAATCGACTTCCAATCGTCGATCAACAATGCTCCCGCCAATCCGTTGGGCACCTGCACTTGGGCATTGTGATGCGAGTGATACATCCCCACCGAAGGCTCACGGGCAACGAACTCATAGGTGTAGGTCTCGCCTGGTTTGATTGCCGGCTGCGTGTACGGGTCGACACCATCAGCCACATTCGGAACACGTATGCCATGGAGGTGCAGCGACGTCGACTCGGGCAATTCATTCTTCAAATTGATTCGAACCTTGTCTCCCGTATTGACTCGGATGATTGGTGCCGGAATCTGCCCGTTGTAGCTCCAGCCATCCACGAACTTGCCCGGCTCGACTTCCCACGAAATGATCTTTGCCACCAAATCGAACACCTTGTAACCGTCGGCAGTGGTCAGGTATCCCAGTTCGGCGTTGCCGGTGCCAGTGGTCTTTGCCGGAAACTTCTTGGCAACCGCCTCCATCATCGCATCCATCTGCTGCCACGACATCTGGCTCATCTGACCCTGAGCTGCACCAGCCTCGGTTGGTGCCGCGGAAGACGACACGACGAGCGTCGCTTTCATTCCTGCGGCTTCGTGCCCGGCAATCTCGCAAACCACCTGCACATCACCTTCTGCGAGATCACGAACCGTCAGCGTCACCGACTCACCAGGCTTGATGTTCGGGGTTCGAGCACCAAGGGGTGGTATTGCAAAGTTGTGCTCGACTGACCCATGATTCATCACGACGAATGTGACGTCACCTGGCGGCACGGATGCCGGCATCAGATCCACCGCAAACTCGGTGAGATGCACCTCTACCCGACTTGCGCCACCCGCATCGCCGGCGGCGCCGTCATCACCGGCCACGGCAACGACTCCAACGGCACCGAGCGCCAGGGTGCCCAATCCCATGACCGACAACATCAGTCCGACGAGGATTTTTGTCCAGGAACTTTCAGTATTCATTTCCTTCGCCCCTCCCAGAGCGCCACTTTGACCGTACGAGAAACGTGGTCCGAACACGAAGGAGGAACGTCACCGTGGGGCACTTCGTCACCTGAGATGACAAGTTCACCTAACAGCAATCAATGTGGTGTTCACACGCGCGCCCTCGGCGCATCGCGTTCGTGTCAAGGCCGCCTAAGTGACGTGAGTCGTCATTCACAGATGAACGACGCGACTTTCGGTGAGTAGCCTCAATGCCGTGCGCAAACTGATGGTTGCTGCGATAGCCGCAGTGTTGGTCGGATGTACGTCGGCTCAACCGTTCGCCGAGAACTTGTCGCCATCGGCAGAGCGAGGGCTCAAGTTGTCACAAAGTTCCGGCTGTGCGTCGTGCCACGGATCCGACTTCAACGGCGGCACCGGCCCCACGTGGACGGGAATCGTGGGTCAAAACGTGGCATTCAAAGGTGGAGAGTCGGGTGTGGTCGATCGTGCGTATCTCATCGAGTCGATCAAGTACCCCGACAAGAAGAAGCGCGTCGGTTACTCGGTGATCATGCCGTACAACAACTTGACCGACGCCGAGATCTCCGACATCGTCGACTACATCGAAGCACTGTCGAACTAGCGCTCGTTCAACGACGAATCCTCACGTGCTCGGGCACGTCGAGCGGCAGTCCTGCACCGTCGGAAACCGGCTCATCGAACACCGTACGAACCGGAACGACACCTCCCCAGAAGGGAAGCTCCAGGTCGCTCGCCGGATCGTCTTTCGGCGGACCACTTCTCACCTTTGCAGTCGCACCGTCGAGCGAGAGGCGCCACACGGTGGTCTGGCGCACTTCGACTCGGTTGGGGTCACGTGCCGAGCCCGTTCTCCCCGGCAACAGGAACTCACTCAGCACCATGAGTGCCTGTTCGCGTTCTTCCCCTTCGAGCGCCTGCGGTACGCCGGTCACGACGACACTGCGGTAATTCATCGACGAATTGAAGAGTGATCGCGCGTAGACGATGCCATCGAGCAGAGTGACGGTCACGCAGATGCGACCTTCACTTCGCATCAAGCGACTGGCAACCGAACCATGGATGAGTATCGAGTCGCCATCGAGTGCATAGGCCATCGGTATCACGACGGGGGCTCCGCTTGCATCGATGATGCCGACGTGCGCAACGAGCCCCTCGGCGAGAATCGCGCGAATCACTTCTCGTTCGCTGCTTCCACGTTCGGGGTGGCGTCTGATTTCTCCCATGATGTCTCGAGACTACGAGACGATTAGTCTCGCGTTCATCTCAAGTACACCCATTGCACCCCCGTCTTTGTCGTACGCCTACCGAGTGCTCGGCCTCACGGCAATCGCCACGTTCCTCGTCTCGCTCGATCTGTCAATCGTCGTCGTCGCAAAGCGAACGATCGAAGAAGATCTCGGTGGCGGCAGCATCCTCACCTGGGTCTTCTCCGCATACGCAATTGCCTACGCTGCAGCACTGCTCACCGCAGGACGCTTCGCCGACGTCTTTGGCCGTAAACGAAGCTTCATCCGCGGCGTGCTGTGGTTCAGTCTCGGCTCGCTGCTGTGCGGTGTAGCCCCGTCGGCGTGGTTCTTGGTTCTTGCGCGAGTCATTCAGGCATTCGGCGGTGCTCAGCTCACCCCCGCCACGCTCGCACTCGTACTTCCTGAATTCCCCGTCGAGAAGCGCACACAGGCGATTGCCATCTGGGGCTCGGTTGGCGGTCTTGCCGCCGCGCTCGGTCCGTCGATTGGTGGCGTGCTCGTCGACACGCTCGGGTGGCGTTCACTGTTCTTCATCAACATCCCGCTCACGCTCATCACCGTCGTGCTCGGCCAGCGGATTCTCCGCGAGTCGAAGGACCCGAACGCGGAACGCAAGGTTGATTATGTGAGTGCAGCGCTGGGCTTTTCGGGCGTCGCTCTCGTCGTGCTCGGCATCTCACAGAGCGAAGTGTGGGGCTGGCTCGATCGCGCAACGATCGGCTCGATCGTCGTCGGACTCGCACTCTGCGGCATCTTTGCCCTTCGCTGTCAGAAAGCCACGAATCCGATTCTCGACCTGAAACTGTTCCGCCTGCGATTCGTCGTGGCGGCAAACGTCGCAGGTGTGCTCTTCAGTATGGGTTTCATCGGCATGTGGTTGCTCAACACGTTCTGGCTGCAGGCAGTGTGGGGATACAGCGTCGCGATGTCGGGTCTCGCAACGATGCCTGGGCCAGCAAGTGCCGCATTCATCGCACCGTTCGCCGGAAAGTACGCCGATCGATTCGGACATTCGCGCGTGTTGTTCGCAGGCTCACTGTTGCTCGGTATCGGAACACTGGGGCTCGCCCTCACGATCCCCGATCAACCCGCGTACCTCGTGCACTATCTGCCGTGGATGCTCGTAACGGGAACCGGAGTCGGTCTCAGTATCTCGACGCTTTCCAGTTCGGCAACCGCATTCCTGAAACCGACGCAGTTGGCGATGGGGTCGGCCCTGAACAACACCTTCAGGCAAGTCGGCACCGCACTTGGTGCGGCGTTGTCGTTGGCCATCGCCGCACCGACCCTCGCTCGCGTCGAAGCAGCTCGCCGAAATGGAGGGTCGATTCTCGATGTATCAACCCGTGAACTCCACGGTGCCTGGGTGATGAATGCGATCATTTACCTGCTGGCCGGCGTGGCGATGCTTGCGATCTTCAAACGACCGACCGAGTCACAGATGGACGACGCACGAGGTTTGTAGTCGCGAGGTTTGCAAATACGAGGTCGTCAGTCGCTGCGCGCGCGACGACCGAGTATTCCTGACACCACACTGATGATGAGACCGGCCCAGAACGCCGAGCCGAAACCATTTACGTCGAGCGCATCGCTAACATCGCCAACCCACATCAGCATCCATGCGTTCACCACGATGCTGAAGACACCGAGCGTCAATATCAATGCCGGAAATGCCACGAAGCGGATGATGTTGCCAACGATTGCATTCGCCAAGCCGAAGAGCGCCGCCACCCACAGGTGATTCCACAACCCGTCGGCGATACGAATTCCACCAATGAACACGTCGGCGAGCCACACCGCCAGCGTGAGCACGATCCAGCGACCGAGCACGTTCAATCCCTCGGCGATTCCATCGCCGTTGTCATGTCTGTTGGTGAAGTGCGCGACGCCACAAAGAGCGGAATTCGTCGCGCAGTCTTCTCCTTGTATTGCGCGTACGGGGCGAAGACCGCAACTGATCGCTGCCACCAGCGCTCATACTCGGCACCATCAACCAGACGAACTCGAACGAAGAACGGCTCGGGGCCGTCTTGCACCGTCACCTCGTCGGGATTCGCCACCAAGTTGTAGTACCAGTCTGGATTGTCGGGCGCACCTCCCTTCGAGGCGACGAGTGCGTACTCACCTTCGTGCTCCACTCGCATGAGGGCGATTTTGCGAACCGTACCCGACTTTGCCCCACGCATCGAAACGATGATGACGGGAATGCCCGTCTCACGAAGTGTGCCGGCTTCGCGTCCACCAGTGCGCTCGTATGTCTCGACTTGATCGCGAACCCACTGGCTGGTGCTCGGAACGTACTCACCGCGGAGTTGTGCCATGGATGGATTCTTTCAGGTTTTCGGGTAACGCGAGCCGTCAGGAAAGTTGCCGTACAGCGGGCGATCGCCGTTCGTCACCGAGTCGACCAACAAGTCGCCACCCACGAACGCACCCTTCCACGAACCCCCACGCCCACCGAAGACTTCCTCGCGGTCGCCACGCGAACGCGGCTTGTTGACACCAACCTTGAACGCAAGGATCTCGTCGGATACGCGTTCCGCGAAGTCAAGATCATCGGTGGCAACGGATGCCACCAGAGAACCGTTCGATGCATTCATCGCGCTCAGGAATTCCGCCTCCGTGTCGACCACGACGATGGAGTCGATTGGTCCGAATGGCTCTGCGTGATGGAGCGACCACGCCGATGGTGGCTCGAGCACGCATGCAGGTGCGACGTAAGCCGATGTGTCTTGCGCATCGATGAAGCGACCGCGCGACAAGTTTGCATGCAACAGCGGGATTCCACCGGTACTGATCGCCTCCTCGAACTGCGCTGCGAGGTTTTCTGCCTTCGAGCGCTGAATGACCGGTCCGAAGTCGAGATCGGGCAGCGCATCGTCGTCGTTCTCCACCGCACACGGATGCCCGAATTTGAGTGAGGCAACCACCGGGTAGTACATCTCCAGAAAATCGGGCAGCAGTCGACGCTGCACCACGTACCTCGGATACGCGGTGCATCGCTGTTTGGCGTAGGCAAAACCCTTCTTCACATGCCCGGCGAGATCGTTCCACTGGGAGAAATTCCATACTCCCCAGGCATTGAGACCTTCCTGCTCGAGCACGTGCCGTTTGCGCAGGTCGGCGAGACGGGTTGCAACTTTGCGACCATTCGTGCGACCACCGACGAACACGAGCGCTCCAAGTTCCGGTGTGCTGATGAGCGCCTCACTGAGTTCGGCACCGCTTCCCGAAACGAGCGTTGCAGGCAGTCCGGCGCGGGCCATCATCGCATGCGAGAGGGTCAGCGCATGGAAGCCACCTTGAGTCGGAGTCTTCGCCACGACGGCATTGCCGGCCAGTAGCTGCACGAGTTCGGCGTGCACGAGCACGCTGAGCGGATAGTTCCACGAGGCGATGTTGGAGACTGGGCCATCGAGTGGCACTCGGTCCGCCAACTGTCGCTCAATCTGCGTGAGATACCACTCGACACCATCAAGGCAGCGATCAACGTCGTCGCAAGCAAGTTTCCATGGCTTGCCGATCTCCCACATCAACAAGCCGGCAATTGTGTCGCGATGTTCCCGAAGCAGCGCGACCGCCTTCGACACGCGGCGCATCCGTTCGTCGAGCGGCACCTGCGACCACTCTCTGTCCTGTTTCACCGCCAGAGCCATCGCCTGGTGCGCCGTCGAAGAATCGATGACCGGTGCACCAACGATCTGCGAACCATCGACCGGAACCGTGTGCGGTCGCGCGGCGCCACCGCTCACCCACTCGCCGCCGATCAGATTCCGAAGTGACTGCGCGTCGAACGCCTCGGGTGCTGCAGCACGAGCCTGCGCGTAGAAATCCGCCCACGCGGCGCCCGGTTTTACATGGAGCGCCATCGCCACCACGCTACGAGTTGTCGGTGGTCAGACCTCTAGTCGTTCCTGGAATTCTCCGCGTGTGCCAGCGCGTTGCGCAGCATGCCCGGGAAGATGATCGCGTGGAAAGGAATGAGCACCCACCAGTAGAGGCGGCCCGCCAGTCCTCGCGGGCGGAAGATCGCGCGCTGCACCACGTGCGTACCTGAGGGCGTTCTACCAGTCGGGTCGACCACATCCGACAGCCGGAACTCCAGCCAGGCCTGTCCGGGTACCCGCATCTCTGCGCGCAGTAGCAACGTCTCTCGATCCTTCACGTCGGCGATTCGCCAGAAGTCGAGTGGATCACCGACGCGCAAGACGTTCTGATCGCGACGACCGCGCCGCATTCCGACGCCGCCAAACACCGAATCGATACGACCGCGAATTCGCCACAGCCATTCGAAGCCGTACCACCCCGTCGTTCCACCCAGCGACGAAAGCACCTTCCACACGTCGTCGCGAGATGCTGAGGTCGTTCGCTCTCGCTCGTCGACGAACAGCGTCCCGCCCGTCCAGGCGGGATCGGTCACGGCGACGTCCCAGGCAACCCACGGTCGCGAGGCGTCAGTCCAGCGCGTCGGAGCATTGGTGCGCTCGATGGCCCGCTTCACTGCTTGATCAAACGTGAGCAATCCTTCGGGCGGTGGTGGCAACACGTTGAGCACCGACTTCGTCGGGTCTACGACCACTTTGTTGATCAACGAATCGATCAACGGCCGGGCAATCGAAGCAGGCACCGGCGTGACGAGACCGACCCACATACTCGACACTCGCGGCGTCAGCAAGGGAACCTTCACGATGATGCGCCGTCGAAGACCGGCGATCTTTGCGTAACGCGCCATCATCTCGCGATACGTGAGCGTCTCGGCACCACCAACGTCGAACACTCCTTGCACTGTCGAATCGGCGCGTGCTGCCGCTACGAGAAAGTGCAACATGTTGACGATTGCAATCGGCTGGGTGGGGTTGTCGACCCAGCGCGGTGTCACCATTGCGGGCAGATGCTCGGTGAGGTAGCGCAGCATCTCGAACGATGCCGAACCACTGCCGATGATGATGCCGGCCCGCAACTCGATCACCGGCACACCCGTGCTGGCGAGCATCTTTCCCACCGAACGACGCGACTCGAGGTGCTTGCTCAAGTTCTCGTCGTTGGCGATACCGCCCAAGTACACGATGCGACGCACGCTCGCCCGAGCGGCTGCCGCAGCGAACTTTCGGGCCATTGCAGCCTCAAGATCGTCGAACTTCGATCCGGTGCTGATCGAGTGCAACAAGTAGAAGGCGACATCGACATCCGCGAGTGCGGTATCAAGCGAGTTGTCGTCGATGGCATCGCCCTCCACCACATCGACTCGGCTGATCCATGCGGTGTTGCGCACCTTGGCTGCCGAGCGCACCAGTACTCGAACTGTGAATCCCTCGTCAACGAGCAGTGGAACGAGTCGACCGCCCACGTATCCCGTCGCACCGGTGACGAGTACCCGAATCGGTTTGATGCCGTCGTTCATCAAAGCGACCCTAGGTCACTCACAGCCGAACTGTTCGTCGCAGGTACGCTCGTCACGATGACGAGTGCAAACGACGGTATTCACGCCGAAGTTGGTCGCCGTCTCCGTTCCAGGCACCTCGTCTATACACGCGGCAGACGACAACTCATTGATGCCCTGTTGGACATCGGGCATCCGGCCAGTGTGCCGCAGCTCGTAAAGCATCGGTCGAAGTTGACGCAGAGCTCCATATATAGGAACCTGGCCGACCTCGAGGGTGCCGGGGTCGTGCACAAAGTTGCGGGCAGCGACGATCACGCTCGCTATGAACTTGACGAGCACTTCATCGGGCATCACCACCACTTGATTTGCATCAAGTGCGGTGTCGTGGCTGACTTTGTCGTGCCGACCGACGCGGAGCGCACCATCAACAGCACCCTTGCAAAGGCTGCCAAACAAGGTGGCTTCCGACTCACGGGACACCGCTTTGACGCGCTCGGCTTGTGCAAACGCTGCAAGTAGCCGGACTCCTCGCGTCACGACTAGAAACGAGCCTGTGACTCCGACGCCCTACGCATACATCGCTGGGCCACTCTTCGACGAAGGCGAGCGTTGGTTCGTCGAGTCGATTGAGTCACGCGTCGCAGGGCTCGGGTTTCGTACCTTCCTGCCGCATCGCGACAATCCTCCGAAGACTCCCGACACCGTCGAGACGATCTTCCGGAACGACAAGGGTGCAATCGACGGGTGCGACGTGATCGTCGCCAACCTGAACGGCATTACCACCGACGATGGCACCGCATGGGAACTCGGCTATGCGTTCGCGCTCGGCAAGTTCAGTGTCGGTCTCTACACCGATTGGCGGGCGAGATTCGTGGCAGAGAATGAGGTAGTCAATCTCATGATGCAGTGCTCGCTTGACGTGCTGGTTCGCTCACTCGACGATCTCGAGACGACGCTCACCACGTGGAAGTCCACCAACTGGAAGTCGGCATAGGGCGACCGATTCGTCAATGACCACTTTCTCCGATGTTCGCCTACTTAGCTTCGATTGCTACGGCACGCTCATCGACTGGGAGTTCGGTATCACCGAGGTGGTAACTCGCCTCGCCAAGCCGCACGGAGTGCACCCGACCGAACAGGAAATTCTCTCGCTCTTTGCGTCGCATGAAACCCACGTGCAAGACGCCAACCCGACCTGGACGTATCCGGTGATCCTTGCCGAGACGTGGCGTCGAATGGCCGACAGTCTCGGGCTGCCGTCTCGTACGACGAACGCCGACCAGTGCGAGCGTGATGCGCACGCGTTTGCATCATCCGTTCCGACATGGCCGGCATTCCCCGACAGTCATCAGGCACTGCTCGACCTTCAGCGCCAATGCAAGTTGGTGATTCTCTCGAATGTCGACAATGCGAGCTTCGCCGGGTCAAACGCCCGACTCGGTGTCACCTTCGACGCAATCCTCACGGCACAGGACATCGGCTCGTACAAACCCGACCTGCACAACTTTCGCATGCTGCTCGAGAAGGCTCATCACATGGGTGTTTCGCCCGATCAGCACTTGCACGTGGCACAAAGTTTGTTCCACGATCACGTGCCCGCCCAGGCAGTCGGCTTACGCACGGTTTGGATAAACCGATATGGCGCCAAACGCAAGGCCGCCGGTTCACTTGGCGCCACTCCGGCCGCAGCACCGGTCACCCCCAACTGGGAGTATCCGACACTGCGTGCATTCGCCGACGCCTTGCTCGCGGTCGCGTGAACGGCTGGGCAGGTAACCAAAAACGCAACTAACCTTTGCGTTCGTGGGAAACATCTTTGCGCCGGGTTTGCCCACCCCGTCACTCGCAGCCGCTCGAAAAGTTCGCATCGGTAACAACGCGTATCCGTTGGTACTCCCCAAGATTCGCGACTCCCGCCTCCACGTGGCCGGCGTGGTCATCACCTTGCATACGCTCGGTCAAGTCGGGCTCGGCTTTCATGTCAGTGTGCCGCAGATTCTGGCGGCGATTCTCACTTGCTTCTTCCTGCAGGTGGCGATTACGTTCCGCGAGAAACGAGCCTTCGTCTGGCCGGCGAGTGCCATGCTCACCGGAAGCGGCATCGCCCTCATCCTTCGTGTGCCGAGCACTCCGGTTGGCGACCACTGGTCATTTCACCAATGGTGGATGTTCTCGGGCATCGCCGCGTTCTCACTGTTGACGAAGTTCATCGTGCGCCGCAACGGCTCGCACGTGTTCAATCCCTCGAATGTCGGTCTGGTGATTGCCTTCATCGTGCTGGGTAGTAGTCGTGTCGAGCCGCTCGATTTCTGGTGGGCCCCCATCACCAATCCGGCAATGGTGCTCGCCTACGCCGTGATTCTCGTCGGTGGCTCGCTCGTAACACGACGACTTGGTCTGCTCACCACCGTGGTGTCGTTCTGGACGGTGCTCACACTCGGCACCGCGGTGAACGCGGCGTCTGGCCAGTGCTTCACCGCTCGCTGGGCGTTTGCTCCGGTGTGCGGCACCGACTTGTGGGTCACCCTCGTCACGTCGCCGGAAATCCTCATCTTCACCTACTTCATGATCACTGATCCGCGTACCGTGCCACTCGGACGAGTCGGACGCGTCACGTTTGGTGCACTCGTCGGTGTGGTGTGCGTGATGCTGATGGCTCCACAAGAGACTGAGTTCGGCGCGAAGGTTGCGCTTCTTGCCGGCCTCACCGTGATGACTGCTGCCCGACCATTGCTGGAGCGAGTGCTGCCAGCACCCGGCAGCGAAGACGACACCTTGCGGGCATTCGCTCGGCGAGTTCTCAACGGTGCAACGACAACGGCGTCAGTGGGAGTTCGAACGAAGCGTGGTTCGTCGGCGCTGTTGGCCACCGTCTTGGTGGTTGGCGCACTCGCCGTTGGTGCCCGTTCTGCGCAGGGCATTCTTGCCAGCGAACCCGAGAACCTGATGGGTCGACTGGCAACACGTATCGACCCCGCGACGTTCCCATCGATTCGTGTTGATCAGGCCGTTATCGACTGGAACCACGAAATCAACGTCGAGGGTGCGCGCGCGATCGTGCTCACACTCGCCGAGAACCTGGCGCTCGAGAACCAGGCAGCACTTGATGGCGACGCAAAGTTGCTCGAAGCAATTGCACACGGCGATCGACTTGAGGCAATGCAGGCTCGTTTGCGCGACGCCGAACTGACCGGTCAAACCGTGACTGACACCTACGACATTGACGACGTTCACGTCACGCTGCTCGTGCCATTCGGCCGACAAGACGGGCTCAGTCTCGGCATGGTTGCGACGGGCACACAGGTGACCGAGGTACGAAACGCAGCTGGCACGGTGGTGTCCCGCCGAACCGAACAGTTTGAGACCATGTGGGCGATGCGTCGTGCCACCGGCTCACGCTGGTTGATCGTCGCAGAGCTTCCCGTACCCGACAACGCGTGAGCCGTCGCGTTCAGGCCGTCGCACTGATTGCGACGGCCTTCGTACTCGCGGTAGCGGGCATCGTCTTTGCCAGATCGCGTGGCGATGACGGCCCGGTTACGCCGTTGCTCATCGACGAGACACGGTCGGCCGGAGTCGACCACGCCTATGACGGCGAGTATCCGTTCTTCGTTGGTGGTGGCGTGGCGACGTTCGACTGCAACGACGACAGGAAGCCCGAGCTGTATTTCGCGGGTGGAGCAAACCCCGCCGCGTTGTATGTGAACGAGAGCACCGTTGGCGGAACGCTGCGATTCGCCAAGAAGACTTCGCCGATCACCGACCTGCCGCTGGTGACCGGCGCATACCCGCTCGATGTCGACAGCGACGGCGTACTCGATCTCGTGGTCTTGCGTCGTGCGCCGAACGTGGTGTTGCGTGGCCTCGGCGACTGTGCATTCGAAGATGCCACCGAGATGCTCGGGATCGATGCCGGAAACGACTGGACCGTGTCATTCGCCGCCACCTGGGAGTCGGGACAATCGCTTCCCACACTTGCTTTCGGGAGTTATCTCGTTCCCGACACGTTTGACTGCGCGCCAAATCGACTTCTACGACCTGCGATTGATGGCTACGAAGATGCGGTCAATCTGCCAGCACACTGCACGCTGTCACTCCTGTTTTCTGACTGGAACCGTGACGGCGGTATTGATCTTCGCGTGAGCAACGACCGCAACTACGACCGTGAGGCTCGTGAACAACTCTGGCGAATTCGACCGGGCCAGCCGCCACGTGAATACGGAGCTGACGATGGATGGCGCGACCTCACCATCTGGGGCATGGGCATTGCAAGTCATGACCTCACCGGCGACGGAAAACCCGAGGTCTACCTCACCAGTCAGGCCGACAACAAACTGCAGACACTCGACGATTCCGCAACGGGTCCGAGTTATCGTGACATTGCACTGACCCGTGGTGCAACCGCCACTCGGCCATATACGGGCGGCGACATCCTTCCTTCCACAGCGTGGCATCCAGAGTTCGACGATGTCAACAACGACGGCTTCATCGACTTGTTCGTCGCAAAGGGCAACGTAGAGGGTCAAGTTGACTATGCATCATTCGACCCCAACAACTTGCTGCTTGGTGTCAGCAATGGCACGTTCGTCGAGCGCGGTGCCGAGTCCGGAATCGCCAACGATGCACGCGCGCGCGGTGCAGCTCTCGTCGACTTGAACCTCGACGGCTTACTCGATCTCGTGGTGGTCAACCGACGAGTCAGTGTCGAGATGCGTCGCAACGTGGGTACGGGCACCAGTGATAACCCGACTGCGCTCGGCAACTGGTTGGGGCTACGCGTGACACAGCCTGCACCGAATACCCGGGCGGTTGGATCTTGGGTGGAGGTTCGTGTAAATGGTCGTGTGATTTCGCATGAGATCACGGTGGGTGGCGGGCATGCCAGTGGTGATGCGGGGTTCGTGCACTTCGGCCTCGGCGACGCAACGGTGGCCGAGGTTCGCGTCACCTATCCGGGGCAAAGGCCCGGTGAGTGGCAGTCGGTCAGCGCCAATTCGTTCTACGAGATGCAGCGCGGTGTCGAAACACCGGTGAAGTGGTCGCCGCGAGATTAACCGGCGTTCGCGGGCTTCTGGCCCATGATGATCATCGCCAACACTTCATCCTTCGTCACCTTGTTCTTGTCGACGGTGCCAACGAGGCGACCTTGCATCATCACACTGATGCGATCCGACAAGTCAAAGACGTCGTGAATGTCGTGGCTGATGAGGAAGATACCGATTCCTTCTGCCTTCAACTGCTCGATCAACTCACGCACTTGCTCGGTCTCGGCTGGTCCGAGGGCCGCCGTCGGCTCGTCCATGATGAGAATCTTCGCGTTGAAGTGCACGGCGCGAGCAATCGCAACGGATTGACGCTGACCGCCTGACAGCGACTTGACGGCGGTGCTCAGGTTCTTGAAGCGCGGATTGAGCCGCTTCATCACATTGCGTGTGGCTGACGCCATCGCTGAGTCGTCAAGTGCGCCAGTGCGAGTGCGCAATTCGCGACCGAGGAATACGTTGGCGGCTGCATCGATGTTGTCGGCCAGCGCCAGACGCTGATAAATCACTTCAACGCCGTGCGTGCGCGCGTCGCGTGGGTTGGCGATGGTGACTGGTTGGCCGTTGACGAGAATCTGGCCGGAGTCGGCGGGATGTGCGCCAGCGAGCGTGTGCATCAGCGTCGACTTGCCTGCGCCGTTACCGCCGACGAGAGCCACCACTTCGCCCGGGTAGAGCGTGATCGTCACGCCGTCGACAGCGCGTAGGCCGCCGAATGACACGTGAATGTCACGCATCTCTACGAGTGGTGTACGAGTGGGTGTCTGAGTGGTGCTCATGGGTTCACCTGCTTATTGACGACCGGTTTGGATGATGAATGCTGCGAGAACGAGACCGACAATCAGCGAAATCACTGCCGTGCGTCGACGGTTGAGACGCAACGCGGAGTCGATTGACACCGCGGTAACCAACACGATGCCGACCACGATGTCTTGTGACGGCGAGTCAATACGCAACAACACCATGCCCGATCGCAACGACTGCATCACCACTGCACCAAGTACGGCACCCGAGATCGTGCCGATGCCGCCGGCAAATGAGGTGCCACCAATGACTGCTGCCGAAATCACATCGAGCTCGTTTTGAATGCCGAGGTTCGTCACTGCCGCATTGAGTCGCGCCGTTTGCACTGCCCCGGCAACCGCACAGAGCACACCCATGAGAACGAACGTCATCATGATGGTGCGACGTGTGTTGATGCCACCGAGTTCGGCGGCCTCGGGGTTGCCACCAATCGCATACACATAGCGTCCGAATCGGCGACGCCGCGCCAGATAGGTGACGACGACGGTCACGAAGATGAGGATGACCACGGGGTTCGCCACGCCGGTTGGCAGACCGTTGATCGGCGACTCGTATCCGATCGCAATCAGCCAAACCGCGAGGATGATTACCGCACAGGCAATGACCGCAAAGCCGATGTCAAACGGGAGCGGCCGCACACCCAACTCGTATCGCTGACGACGCCGGCGTGCCAGCCACACGCTGGCCACCGCGCCGATACAGCCGATGATGTCGAGAATCCAACTGCGACCTTCACCGAGCGAGCCGTTGGGACCGCCACCCAACAGCTGGAAGTTCGTATCGAGCGGCGAGATGGTTTTGCCTTGCTCGCCCATTCGGAAGATGAGTCCGCGCCACACCAGGAATCCGCCGAGCGTGACGATGAACGCGGGCACGCCGCCATAGGCAACGACGGCACCCTGCACTGCACCAATTGCGGCGCCGAGCACGATGCCGATGGCCAACGCAATGGCCCACGTGTATGGCTGATCGAAACCGAGGCCGAGTCGTTCGGGTATCCAGCGCGCTTGCGCGACGGCCATGACGTAGCCGAGAAAACCAAGCAGCGAACCGACCGACAGGTCGATGTTGCGCGACACGATGATGAGCACCATGCCGGTTGCCATGATCGCAATCGATGCGCTTTGCACGGAGAGGTTCCACAAGTTGCGTGAGGTGAGGAATGCACCATCCGACAAGAAGTGGAAACCGACCCAAATCACGACGAGCGCGGCGATCATTCCCGCAAGTCGAGTGTCGATTTCGGTGGATGCAAGAAGCGTGCGCCAGTCACGGCGCGGCGCGACCTGTGACTCAGTCGCTGCGGATTGACGAGTGTCGCTCACGAAGAATGGCCCCCTCTGCCTTCATAAAAAGTAGCCGTAAAAGGAACGTGCCCTCCGCCCGTTTGGGCGGAGGGCACGTCGCGTGTCAGA
>JBJTOX010000114.1:0-3273 GCA_046074785.1 Actinomycetota bacterium | reverse complement strand
GGGTACCCGCAACATCTCGGGCACGCTCACCGGTCGCCGTCGCGAAGCCCGCATCGTGCAAATCGACGATCACCTGAGCGACGTCCCACCAGCCAGATACATGTTGATTGCCCAGAACGACGACCGTCCTGGTGTGATCGGCCGTGTCGGCACGGTGCTCGGCGACGCGGGAGTCAACATCGACAACATGGATGTGGGAAAGACCTTGAAGGCCGGAAGTGCGATGATGGTGATCGCCACCGCAACTCCAACGCCGGCCGACGTCGTCGCGCGTTTGCGTCAGGTGCCGGGCATCGTTGACGTCATCACCATCGGCGAGTAGCCCACACAACACGATTCTGACGCCGTGCGGTGCGCCTCTCAGCGTGCAGCGTTGAGCTCGTCGCGCAACGTGGCGACGACATTGCGCGCCGCCGCTGCGTAGTCGTCGCCGCGGGATGCGTAGAGCACGGCGCGCGAGCTGTTCACGATCAGTCCGGTGCCATCGGCGGTCGCGCCATTGCGCATCACGGTTGCCGCGTCGCCGCCTTGCGCTCCCACGCCGGGCACGAGCAATGGCAAGTCACCGACGATCCGTCGCACCTTGCGCAGTTCATCGGGCTGTGTGGCGCCAACGACGAGCCCGACATCGGCGCGCTTCGACCAATCATTGGCGGCACGACGGGCAATCGTTTCGTACAAGGGTTCGGTGGTGCCGGCCTCTTCGGATGACTCCACGTTGAGTGACTGCACTTCGCCAGAGCCGGCATTCGATGTTCGACACAGCACGATGGTGCCACGGTCGCGTCGCGCGAAGAACGGCTCGAGTGAGTCGGTGCCGAGCCAGGGGTTCACGGTGACGGCATCGGCGCCGTAACGATCGAAGGCTTCACGGGCGTACATCTCGGCGGTGTCGCCGATATCACCACGCTTGGCGTCGAGAATCAGTACCGCCCGTGGGTGTTCGCGACGGATGTGTGCACACACGCGCTCGAGGGCCGCCTCGGCACCATGCGCGGCGAAGTAGGCGATTTGCGGCTTGAATGCGCATACGAGGTCGCCGGTTGCGTCGACGATCGAACGACAGAATTGCTCGATCGACGTCGTGTCACGATCGAACGAGGTAGGGAACCGCGCAGGGTCGGGGTCGAGACCGACACAGACCAGTGATCCCGATGCAGCCCATGCAGTGCGCAAGCGCTCACTGAATGCCACGCTCAGGCATTGCTTTCTGCGCAGCCGATGGTCACGCGGGTCAATCTTCGAGCACGATTGCGCCGGTGGGGCAGAGGTCTGCGGCTTCTTGCACCGCGTCGTACAGTTCGGGCGACGGCTGTTCCTTCAAAATGTGCAGGTATCCGTCGTTGCGGATCTCAAACACCTCGGGAGCAACCTGGGTGCAGGCACCTGTCGATGCACAGACATCGAAGTTCACTGTGACTTTCACGACAACCTCCGTGCCCGACGCTAGTTCAGAACGTGCGGGCTCCTAACCTCAATGAGCCCCCGATGTTGAAGCAGCTTGGTTCGTTCTCGCACGCGCGTCGTCGCGTCGTCATCGCAGTCTGGTTCGGGATCATCGTCTTGCTCGGCGTCGGTGTCGGCGTGTTCGGCAACAGTTTTTCAACGCAGTTCAACCTGCCAGACGTCGAGAGTGCGCAGGGTTTCGATCTTCTGGCTGACCGCTTCGGCGGCGAAGAGAGCGGTCGCAGCGGCACCGTCGTCGTGCGTGCGGTCGGGGGATTTTCCGCCACGCAACAGGCGGAACTCGATAACTACTTTGCGCTGCTCGATGCCCGAGATGACATGCGCGTGGTGAGCCCGTTCTCGCAAGAAGGCGCTCGCCAGGTGTCGCCGAGCGAAGAAATTGCGTTCGCGGCCGTGAACTTGTCACCGGACATCGACTCCGCCGAAGAGGCCGAGGCGGTGTTCGCTGAGATGAAGGCCGTCGAACCGTCGGTTGAGGGCGTACAAATCGAGTACGGCGGCGAAGTGTTCGCCGCATTCGAGACCCCAACTTCTGAGGTGTTGGGTCTGGCGTTTGCGATCGTGATTCTCATCTTCGCGTTCGGCTCCGTATTGGCGATGGGGCTTCCCATCGGCACGGCATTCGGCGGCATCGGCGCTGGTGTGCTGCTCGTGACGCTGGTGTCGAATGTGATTACCACGCCCGATGTTGCCACCACGCTCGGCGTGATGATTGGTCTGGGTGTCGGTATCGACTACGCGTTGTTCATCGTCACGCGATATCGCGAGGCACGCCAACGCGGTCACTCGTGTGCCGAGGCGACTGTGGAGTCGATCGATACGGCGGGCCGTGCGGTGTTGTTTGCCGGCACCACCGTGGTGATCTCGCTGTTGGGAATGCTCATCATGGGCGTTTCGTTCATGAACGGCCTCGCCATCGGCGCATCGATCACGGTGGCGTGCACCATGCTTGCCTCTGTCACGCTGCTACCGGCCCTGCTCGGGTTCGTCGGTGAACGCGTCGAAGTCACCCGATGGCGTGGTGTCATTGCGGCAGGTTTGGTGGCAGTCGCGCTGGTTGGTTACGGCATCAAACAAGAGCCGTTGTTCTACGCCGCACCACTTGCCGGTCTCGTGTTGATGGTCGGCAGTTTCGTTCCGGCGTTGCAGCGCACCTTGCCGGTGCGTCGCACCAAGCCGATGCCCGAAACGTTGCCGTACAAATGGAGCCGTTGGGTGCAGCGACGTCCGTGGTTGTCGCTCGTGCTCGGTGCCGGTGTGTTGTGCGCGCTGACGATTCCCGTTCTTGACCTGCGACTTGGTTTTGCCGATGAGGGCAACTATCCCACCGACACCACCACGAAGCGCGCCTACGACCTGCTCGCCGAGGGCTTCGGTGCAGGGTTCAACTGCCCACTCACTCTCGCGGCCGCGATCGATTCACCGAACGAGCTGGCTGTCGCACAGCAGGTGCAAGCCGTACTCGCTTCCACTCCCGGTGTGGTGAGCGTGACACCTGCGATTCCCAACGATCCGACTGCATCCACCGCCATGTTGTGGACGCTGTATCCGGTCGATGCCCCACAGTCGGAGGCAGCGAGTGACCTCGTGCAGCGCCTGCGCGAGGATGTGCTGCCTTCGGTCGTCGGTGACTCGGGCCTGGACGTGAAGGTCACCGGCAGCGTTGCGGTGAACGTCGACTTCAGCGGGTATCTCGCCGATCGGTTGCCGGTGTTCTTCTCGGTGGTGCTGGCCCTGTCGTTCCTCTTGTTGATGGCCGTCTTCCGATCACTACTCGTGCCGCTGAAAGCCGTGCTCATGAACCTC
>JBJTOX010000113.1:0-7212 GCA_046074785.1 Actinomycetota bacterium | reverse complement strand
CGGTGAAGGGATGACATTGCTTGCTGCAGCCCATCACGACGGTTCGGCGTTGTACGTAGAACCGCTCGAGTGGCGTCTCGGCGGTGTGGCACGAATACGACTGAGGGTGCCGCATGCCGCCGGAGTCGATGCAGTAGCGGTGCGCTACACGCACGACGGTGAGCAGGCGTGCGTGCCGATGAAGCACGAGCGGTGCGAGTCGATCGAGTCGTGGTGGTCTTTCGACGTTCCACTCGAGAATCCGCTCGTCTCGTACCGATTCTTGCTCTCATCATCGGGGAACCCATCGCGATGGCTGAACGCGACCGGAGAGCACCTGCACGACACGCCAGACGCCGATGACTTCGTGCTGCGAGTCGACGTCGACTACCCACGTTGGCCGACGAAGTCGGTGGTGTATCAGGTGTTTCCCGACCGTTTCGCCACGAGCGAGTTGGATGTGGCGACGCCTGAGTGGGCACGCCGCCGCGCGTGGGACGAGCTTCCACAGGGCCCCGACTGGAGCAGCGAGCTCTTCGGTGGCGATCTCTATGGCGCTGCCGAACACCTCGATCATGTCGCGCGACTCGGGGCCGACGTCGTGTACCTCACGCCGTTTTTCACGGCCCGAAGCGCCCATCGATACGACGCAGCGACTTTCGACGAGGTTGACCCGCTACTTGGAGGCAACGACGGCCTGGAGGCGTTGACCAAGCAGGCACACGCGTGGAACATGCGGGTGATGGGCGACCTCACGCTCAACCACTGCGGTGCAAGTCACCCGTGGTACGGCCAGGCAACCAGCCGGCCCGACGCAAAGGAGCGCAGCTACTTCTATTTCGAGCGGGGCGCCGATGGCGTCGAAAAACCAGCCACGTGGCTGGGCGTTCGTTCGCTCATCAAGTTGAACTTTGCAAGCAACGACCTTCGCGAGGTGGTGTATCGACACCGAGATGCGATTGCCAAGAAATGGCTACGTGGCGACAACGGTCTGGACGGCTGGCGTATCGATGTGGCCAACATGATGGCGCGACGTCGCGAACACGACGTGTCGCACGAGGTGTCGAAGGAGTTCGTTGACGAGTGTCGTGCGGAAAAGTCCGACGCCTATGTCGTCGGCGAACATTTTCAGGACGGACGCGCCGACCTCGCGCACGGCGGTTGGCACGGAGTGATGGCATATTCCGCATTCACTCGCCCGGTCTGGGCATGGTTGCGGGCCGAAACCTTGCCGTCTGAGTTCCCGCAATCGTTTCTCGGTTCTGCTTTCGGGGTACCGAAGCGCGACGGCGTGTCGATGGTGGCGGCGATGCGCGCGTTCACCGCAGGAGTGCCGTTCGATGCGGTTCTGCGCTCGTGGCTGATTCTCGACAGCCACGACACTCCTCGGTTTCACGTGCTGACTGGAGATACGTCGCGCACCAAGGTTGGAGTCGGATTGCAGATGACCATGCCGGGTGTGCCGATGGTGTGGATGGGTGACGAAATCGGTCTCGGCGGCACGTCATGTGGCGAAGATTCGCGACGGCCGATGCCGTGGGGCAACGAGAGCGAGTGGGACAACGATCTCCTTGAGTGGTACACACAGTGCATCGCGTTGCGTCGTGCCAGCGAAGCCCTGGCCATCGGGTCACTGCGATGGGTGCACGTCGGAACCGACGTTGTCGTTTACCTGCGTGAAACTTCCTCTGATCGCATCCTTTGTTGCGCTGCACGAGGCGTGCATGCACCAATCCAGATTCCGGCCCACCAATTGGATTGCGAGTCGTTGACGACCCTCCTTGGGTCGAATGCCCAGTTGGTTGATGGTCGTGTCGTACTGCCTGCGGTGGGCCCGGCATTCCACATGTGGCGCCTCTCGGGCTCCCCAAATCGGCACGCCGTGGGGTCGAGTTCACCGACGGAATCGTCAGCAGGTTCATCATCAACAGGTTCATCAACAACAAAGTCATCTACGGAGGTTGCTCGTGGCTGAGGTCAAGTTCGAGAGCGTCGACAAGGTGTTCGACAACGGAGTGAAGGCGGTGTCAGATCTCAACCTCGACGTTCGAGATGGTGAGTTTCTCGTGCTCGTCGGCCCGTCGGGGTGCGGCAAGACCACGGCACTGCGCATGATCGCCGGTCTGGAAGCCATCTCCAGTGGCACCGTGTCGATCGGCGGCACGGTCGTAAATGACTTGACGTCGAAGGATCGTGACATTGCGATGGTGTTTCAGAATTACGCGTTGTACCCGCACCTCTCGGTGGCCGACAACATCGCCTTCGGACTTCGACTTCGCAAGGAACCAAAAGAGAAGATTGTCAAGCAAGTGGGTTGGGCGGCGAAGTTGCTCGATCTTGAGCCGTATCTGAATCGCCGACCCAAGGAACTTTCGGGTGGCCAACGTCAGCGTGTAGCCATGGGGCGCGCAATCGTTCGCGAGCCGAAAGTGTTTTTGATGGACGAGCCACTCTCCAACCTCGATGCGAAGCTCCGCGTGCAGATGCGTGCCGAGATCTCCAATCTTCAGAAGCAACTCGGTACGACCACGATCTATGTCACGCACGACCAAGTCGAGGCAATGACGATGGGCGATCGTGTCGCCGTGATGAGCATGGGTGTGTTGCAGCAGGTTGCCGAGCCGCAGGTGTTGTACGACTCACCAGCGAACATGTTCGTAGCCGCGTTCATCGGAACCCCGCCGATGAACCTCTTCGAGGCTCGAATCGAGAAAGACGGCGACTATGTGGCGGTCGTGGTGGGTGGGGCTCGCATACCGATGCCGAAGGATCGTGAGTGGAGGTACCCGCGACTTGCGGACTACGCAGGCAAGTCGGTGGTGTTGGGCGTGCGGGCCGAGGACGTGCACGCTGCAGAAACCAAGCCGGGCTGGCCGGCAATCAAGGGCCGCCTGGGTTTGCTCGAGGCTCTGGGTTCGTCGCAGATCGGGTATCTGAACATCGAAGCAACGAAGGTGTCGACGACCACCACGGCCGAGACGGCGTCGAGTCGGCCAGAAGACCTCCAAACCGAAGCAGCGAGCAGCTTTGTCACCAATCTCGTTGCATATTTCCCACCGCGGATGCCGCTCAAGATCAACACCGACGTGAGTGTCGCCTTCGATACCGCCAACCTGCACTTCTTCGATGCCCAAACCGGCGCTGCGCTTCGTTAATCGTTTCGTCGTAGCCGCTGCGCTGTGTGGCGTGGCGGCCTGCACGTCGAATGGCGTGAGCAACGAACCAGAGGTTGCAGACGATGTGGTGGCGGCCGAATCCACGGTCACTGACGAGGCGACGCTCATCGAATCACTGGCGGTTCCGATCGTGTACTCCGACTTTGCTTCACGCGTGATCTACTTCGTGATGACCGACCGATACGCAAACGGCGACACCTCGAACGATTCGGGAATGCTGAGTGGCCAGCGCAACGTCACGGGCTTCGACCCGACCGACATCGGTTTCTTCCATGGCGGTGACCTGAAGGGGTTGACCGGCGGTTGTCGCGACCCGAAGACGGGGCTGCAGCGATTGGCCGATCTCGGCTTCTCCGGCATCTGGATCACTCCACTCGTGGTGCAGCGAACGGTGCAGGGAGACAGCGCGGCCTACCACGGCTATTGGGGCATCGACTTCACGACGCTCGATCCTCGATTCGGCACCGAGGCCGAACTGAAGCAGTTCGTCGACTGTGCACACTCGCTGGAGATGAAGGTGTACCTCGATGTGGTGGTCAACCACACCGGGGATGTGATCATGTTGGTTGGCGGCAGTGAGTTCGTCGAGGAACCAGCGCCGCCGTACGAGGCCTATGTGTTGCCCGTCGAGCGAAACCTCAAGAAACCCGAGTGGATGAACGACACGTCCAACTACCACAACCGCGGAAACATCAATTGGGGAGGATGCAGTCAGGCGTGCATCGAACAGGGCGACTTCTCCGGTCTCGATGACTTGTACACCGAGAAACCCGAAGTGGTGGACGGGCTGGCAGAGGTGTTCGGTAGCTGGATCACGCGCTTCGGGTTCGACGGATTCCGAATCGACACTGCACGACACGTCGACCGCAAGTTCTATGAGCGATGGGTACCGCAAATCCTCGACGTCGCAAAGAACGCGGGCATTGACGACTTCGAGATCTTTGGGGAGACCTGGATCATCGACTCGATCGAGCAGAGCACGTATCAGCGTGAGTGGGGAATCCCGAACCAACTCGACTTTCCGCTCTACGACGCAGTGGCACGGTATGCCGGCGGACTCGTGGGGGCCGGCCCGATCATGTTGCGTCTCGACGACGATGACTATTCGCGAACTGCGGACGGTCGCGCGCCAACGCCGGGAACGTTCATCGGCAATCACGACATCGGCCGCACGGCGATGGTGATCAAGTCGCAGTCGGGCGCCGAAGGCGACGAACTTCTGGCGAGAGTCAACCTCGGACACAGCCTTCTGTATCTCAATCGCGGGGCCCCGATCATCTATTACGGGGACGAGTTCGGCATCATCGGCACCGGCGGAGACAAAGAAGCTCGCCATGACCTGTTCACAACCCAGGTGAGTGCGTGGCAAACGCAGGAACGAGTCGGCAGCAAACCGATCGGAACGGGCTCGTCATTCGATGTAGTGGGCCATCCGGTGGGCGAGCACCTGCGTGCCCTAGCCAAGTTGCGTCGTGACGTGCCGGTGTTGTGGCGCGGTGCCACGTTGCCACGAGTGCGGCAAGACGGGGCGTTGGCGATTAGTCGTTTCGACTTGCAGTCACAGATCGAGTTCCTCACGCTGTTCAACAACTCCAACGAAGCAGTCACGTTCACGGTGCCAACGTCGTCGGCAGGTGCAACCTTCGATGCGGTTTGGGGGGATGTGAGCCCGGCAACAGCGAATGCCGAAGGTGACGTAACTCTGACCGTTCCGCCATTGTCGGCGGCGGTACTTCGGGCCAATGGTCGGTTTACGTCGGAGAAGAAGGCACCGGTCGTGACGATGGCGGTCGATGACTTCAGTGACCTGTGGCTGATGTCGGCTGAAACGTCCGGGTCGCCGCAGGAAGTCTCGTTCATGGTCGATGACGGAACCGGATGGCGTCGCATCGCAGTTGACGATTCGGCACCATACCGCGGATTCATGGCGGCTGACGCCATCGCCCCCGGGGCGAGTGTGCGAGTCGTCGCGGTGTCGAGGTTCGCCGACGGAACATTGCGTCGTAGTACTGTCCTCACGTTCATCAACGAGGGATAGGGGTGTCGTGAGCACGCGCGAGTGGTGGCGTCATGCCGTGGTGTACCAGGTGTATCCGAAGTCATTCGCCGATGGAAACGGTGACGGAATTGGCGATCTTCCCGGTGCAATCTCCCGACTCGACTATCTGGCGAAACTCGGCATTGATGCGGTGTGGTTCAGCCCAATCTTCCCCAGTCCGCAATGCGACGGCGGCTATGACGTTTCCGACTACCGCGACATTGATCCACTGTTCGGCAGCCTCGCCGATGCAGAGACGTTCATTCGTGAGGCGCACGCGCGAAACATCAGGGTGATTCTCGATGTGGTGCCGAATCACACGAGCAGTAAGCACCGGTTCTTCGTAGAAGCGCTGTCGACGCCACCCGGATCGGCTGCATGGCAGCGCTACCACTGCGTGAGAGGCAAGGGTGCCAACGGGGAGCTACCTCCCAACAACTGGCAGTCGATATTCGGAGGAATCGCCTGGACGGAGATCCTCGACTCCAACGGAGCGAAGACCGGTTGGTGGTATCTGCACCTCTTCGACACCCATCAACCCGACGTGAATTGGAATCATCCCGACATCGTTCGCGAGTTCGATGACACCCTGCGGTTCTGGTTCGACCGTGGCGTCGACGGAATCCGCATTGATGTGGCTCACGGCATGATCAAGGAGGCGGGATACCCCGACATTCGTGACAGCAACGATCCGTCGCTACTCGACCCGCACGCGCGGCCGTATTTCGACCAACCCGGCGTACACGACGTGTATCGACGCTGGCGAAAGATTGCCGACTCGTACGACCCTCCGCGGATCTTCGTTGCTGAAGCGTGGCTCGACACACCCGAGAAGCGGGCTCGATATCTGCGATCCGACGAATTGCACTCCGGATTCAACTTCGATCTGCTCACCGCCGAGTGGAACGGAGACAAGTGGCGTGACGTCATCGACTCCTCGATTGCGGCCGATGCTCTCGTTGGAGCACCGACGACATGGGTGACGGAGAACCATGATGTTCGTCGTGCACCAACGCGATACGGCGGGCGAGTGGTGCATCGTGAAGTGGCGACGTCGCAGCACTTGGCACTCGGCCGCGTTCGCTCGTTGGCCGCGCTGTACACGATTCTCGCTCTTCCGGGAATCACGTACATTTACAACGGACAAGAGCTCGGGCTCGAGGAGGTCATCGATCTTGATGACGCGCAGCGCCAGGATCAGCATTTTCATCGCACCAAGGGCGAGCATCTCGGGCGGGACGGGTGTCGCGTGCCGATGCCGTGGACGCGTGCTGGAAGGAGCCTTGGATTTGGCGCCGACTCAGGTGCACCTGCCTGGCTGACGCAGCCACTGGAGTGGTCAACGTTGTCAGTCGAGGCTCAAGAAGCCGACGACGGTTCGATGCTCAATCGACTCCGCACAGCCGTCAGCGTTCGCAGAAAATTCGCCGCGTTGTTGCACGGGGCTCTTGAATGGAAGACTGAATTGTGCGTCAACGGGGTGGTTGCCTTCGCACGGGCGATGCCGGGAGAACAGTCCGTATTGTGCGTGGCAAATATGGGTGACCGGCCCACCCCGAGCGTGAACGGGCGGATATTGTGCGCATCGGGCAACGTGAGCGACGGCAAGGTGCCACCGGACACCACTGCATGGTTCGCCGTCGATTGACGAGAATCCGTCGGACTACTTGGTCGCGAATTCAACGAGCCGAGTGATGGTTTAGGCTCGGTCTCGATGCGAGCGGGTACGAAGGTCATTCTTGACTGTGATCCCGGACATGATGACGCCTTCGCGTTGATCGTGGCGGCGAGGTTCGTGGATCTGCTCGGGGTTACGACCGTTGCTGGCAACGCGTCACTCGAACTCACCACACGTAACGCTCGAATCATCCTCGATTTGTGCGGCTCGTCGGCACCGCTGCACTCCGGTGCAAACCGACCGCTCGTGCAGCCGCCGGTGTTCGCCGACTACGTGCACGGAAAGAGCGGCATGGACGGCGCAGAGTTGCCTGAACCGTCGCGACCGGCGGATTCCTCGAA
>JBJTOX010000112.1:0-11033 GCA_046074785.1 Actinomycetota bacterium | reverse complement strand
CACTGGGCAAAGGCGAGATCGAAGTCAGTGGCTTTGTAATCGCGGTAGTTGCGAATCGGTTCGGGCGACCATGTGACACAACCCTTCGCACCAAACTCCACAACGTTCGCCGGAAGTGAATGCTGGTCGATCACCGAGCGGCAGGCTTCGACAAGACGATGGTTGCGCTCAATCACGTCACGCGTTACCTCGGGGGTGCATACGTCGACAAGCACTGCACGGGCCGCCGCCATGCATAGCGGGTTGCCGTTGTACGTGCCGAGGTGCACCACCCGTCGATTGGTGATTTCGTCCATGTATTCGCGCTTTCCACCGAATGCGCCGAGTGGCAGACCGCCGCCGATCGATTTTGCAAGCGCCACGAGATCAGGCTCAACACCAAGCGCACCTGCCGCTCCCGACCAACCCGCGGTGATGCCGGTCTTCACTTCGTCGAATACCAGCAAGGTGCCATACTTACGGGTGATCTCGCGAGCAGCCTGCAGATAGCCGTCGCGTGGCAGACAGATACCGATGTTTTGCATCACTGGCTCGACGATGAATGCGGCAACGTCTCCCCCGCGCAACGCTCGCTCGAGCGCCTCGGGGTCGTTGTAGGGCACCACGATGGTGTCTCCGACGACACCTTTGGTGATGCCCGCCGACGATGCCACCGAGTTCGGGGCATCGGCCGGGCCGGCCTTGTCGAGCGCCGGCTTCATCGACACCATCACTTCGTCATGGTGACCGTGATAGCCACCTTCGACCTTCACGATCTTGTCGCGGCCGGTGGCGGCACGGGCCACACGCAGCGCATCCATCGTGGCCTCGGTACCGGAGTTGGTGAAACGCCAGAGCGGGAAGCCGTAGCGAGCCGTCAGCAGCTCGGCCACTTCGGCATTGCTCGGGCACGGCGTGACGAACAAGGTGCCGTCGTCGAGCTGTGCCGATACGGCTTTGCGCACGGCCGGATGCATGTGCCCGGCGAACAACGCGCCGAAGCCCATGTTGTAATCGACATAGCGGTTGCCGTCGACATCGACCGACGAATAGCCCTGAGCACTGGCCAGCACGATCGGATACGGGTCGTAATCCTGGAAACTCGACGGGACGCCGAGCGGCAGCGACTTACGGGCCCGGGCATTGGCGACCTGCGATCCTTTGGTGCGGTCGGCGTAGACCTGCAGTTCGCGTGCAGTGATCTCTTTCGCCCGAGTGACCAGGGATTGCGTCAGCGTCTTGTCAGCCGCTGGCATGGTTATCAGCTCCAAACAGGTGTGTGCCTACAGGCTACCCGTGGCAGAATGGAGCGCCTTGGTGGGCGTAGCTCAGTTGGCTAGAGCGCTAGGTTGTGGTCCTAGAGGTCGCGGGTTCGAGCCCCGTCGTCCACCCCAATGAATGTGGCGCTGTTGCGCGCCGAAAATCGCGTGATTTTCGCGGTGCGTCGCATATGACCGCAGTACTTCGCACAAGTTAGGCTCGGGCGTCGCAATTCAAGATTGTTGCCCCTCTAGCTCAGTTGGTTAGAGCAACGGACTCTTAATCCGCAGGTCCTCGGTTCGAATCCGAGGGGGGGCACGAAGTACGTGCGTTACGGTAAGAGCATGTCTCGCCTGCAGCTCGCTCTGAACGTCAGAAATCTTGACGCGGCAATTGCCCACTACTCCAAAATTTTCGGTGTTGGCCCAGCGAAGGTGCGGCCTGGTTATGCCAACTTTGCCATCGCGAATCCCCCGCTCGAACTCGTGTTGATGGAAAACCCCGACGCGCAAGACTCGATCAACCACCTCGGAGTCGAAGTCGAGTCGGTCGATGCGGTTCGCGCTGAACACGAGCGCGTCACCGAGGTGGGCTTGCCGGTGCACGTTGAGGGCGAGACCGTTTGTTGTTATTCGGTACAGGACAAGTTCTGGATTCATGGCGGCGAGCACCCATTCGAGGTCTACACCGTGTTGGCCGATGCCGACTCGATGTCCGATGTGAAGACTTCTTCGGATTCGGTAGCGACGCATTCCTCAGAGACATCGCAAGATGAGGTCTGTTGTGCACCTGCTGCTCAGGATGTCACATTGACGCGGCGCGCCTCGACAAATTGCTGTTAACGCCGTAGCTCAGCCAGGCGAGACTTCGCCATGTGTTGTAAGAGCGGCGCATCAACCTTCCAGTCGACCGGCACCTTGAACGTGTGTTTGAGCGGGTCGTACTTTGCGAGTCTCACCCGGAACTCGTCCATCACCGCTTTGCTGAACGGGTTCAGCGTGATGTGGTTTTTCGAGACTGAAACACCAAATACGTACGCCGTACCACTGCGCAACATCGGCTGATTCCATGCCATCACGAGTTCGAGCCCCTTGTGTTTGGCCTGCACTGCGCGGAAGATCGCCTTTACCGTGCGGGCCTTCGTGGCATCGAGCGTCGAGAGATACTGCTTGGGGTCGGCGTGGCGTTTTGACGTCGTCGAACCACGGTGATACATCACCACGGCGTTGGCATGTTCGCGACTGAAACCGTGTCGTTCGCGCAAGAAATCAATCTGATCCTGGTACTTGTCACTGCGAAGTGATGCGAGTTGCTTCAGCCAAAAGGCAATCGGTTTGGCGTGCTTCTTCTCGATGCGCGGGAAGTGTTTGGCGCGCTCACCACTGCTCGTTGGCACGCGCTCAACGCTACGAACGCTCGTAGCGAGCGACGACCTCCACGTGATGCGTGTGCGGAAACAGGTCGAGTACCTCAACATCGACCAACTGGTATCCGGCATCGACCAAGAGCCGAGCATCACGTGCCGCAGCGACCGCATCGCACGACACCAGCACCACTCGCGGGGCGTCGGTCTCAACGATGACTCCCACTCCGGGCTTACCCAAACCACTGCGTGCTGGGTCGGCAATGACGAGACCGGCACGTTGCGGCTTCCAATGTTCGAAACGTGCGTGCTCCACCTTGGCAGTGTGACCACGCAGATTTACCTGTGCGTCAGCACAGGCCGACTCGCTCGACTCGACCAACACGGTCTGCACACCGACCGGCACGACGGTTGCCGCAAACAACCCGACGCCGCCGTAGGCATCGATTACAGGTCCGTCGGCACCATCGAGTGCTCCTTGCGACGCTCGCGCCACGGCATCAACCAACGACTCGGCTGCTTGACGTGAAGCCTGGAAGAACGACTCCATCGACACTCTCAGTCGCACACCGTTCACCTCTTCGTGCACCACGGCTTGTGCGCCAGTTGCGACGTCGTCCGGGAGGCCGAGCAGCCGCGCTTTGTCGTGGGCCCAGATGCCGCGATCGCCCGTTGCATCGCCGCAGCGCAACGTGACCTCCCCCGACCCCCGCACGCCGACGCTGTTCACGAGATCGGCGAGGCGCGGATGCATCACCAGACACGATTCGATGCCCACGACATCGTGTGATGCTGCGCGACGGAATCCGAGTCGACCGTCGCTCGTTACCGCCATACGCACCGTTGTGCGCGACGCATCGTGACCGACGCTGGCACCCTTGCGAATATCCGCGTCGGGCATCCGACCCGTTCGGGAGAACGCCTCGCGAACGATCTCCACCTTCGCATCGTGTTGTGCCGGGGCTGCGAGGTGCTGCCAATCGCATCCGCCGCAACCGTCAGCAACGTGTCGACACGGCGCGAGCACGCGACTCGCAGACGGTGCCACAACTGCGATGAGGCGGGCTCGCGCAAAGTCGCGCTTCACTTCGACGAATTCAGCATCGACCTGCTCTCCGGCAACGACGCCTTCGACGAACACCACGCGACCGTCGGCGTCACGCGCCATTCCGTCACCTCCCGCAACGAGGCGTTCGATGTGCAACCGTCGAGTGGCGCCAACTTTTGCGGGTGTGTCCGAGCCGCGCGCAGAAGAATCGGCGCTCGTCACAGCCATCGACCCTAGGCTTGAACGAGCATGCGACCCGTGCAGATCGCCCCATCCGTGCTTCCGGTCGATTTCTCCAAACTCGGCGACGCAATCGTCGCACTCGATGCTGCCGGCGTCGACCTCGTCCAATGGGACGTAATGGACGGCCAATTCGTGCCGAACCTCACTTTCGGCCCCGACGTGATTGCGTCAACACGCCACCTGACGAAGAAGCCCTACGAAGCCCACCTCATGGTGCTGACGCCCGATGTGATGGCAAAGCGCTACATCGAGGCCGGTTGCCAGCGACTCATCGTGCACGTCGAAGCGTGCGAACATCTGCACCGCACGCTCGGCAACATTCGCGAACTCGGGGCCAACGCCGCAGTCGCACTGAACCCATCGACTCCACCCGACGAGGTCGCTCACGTGCTCGACCTGGTCGACCTCGTCTTGGTGATGACGGTCAACCCCGGCTTTGGCGGGCAGTCGTACATCTCGACGATGGAGCCGAAAATTCGCGCGGTCCGCGAAATGATCTCGCGAGCCGGGCTCGACGACAAGGTTGATCTCGAAGTCGACGGAGGAATCTCCCCTGCCACCGTTGCGGGTGCGGCTGCCGCCGGCGCAAACGTGCTCGTTGCGGGAAGTGCGTTGTTCAAGGACAAAGCAGGCCTCGGCCACGCCGTCGATGAAATTCGCTCGCTGGCTACTTCCGCATTCCGCGGATAGAACCAGCAATCAGCACACGGGCAGCGGCAAGCAAGAACAGCAAGCCAAGCCCGGCACCAATCGGCAACAAGAACGCGCGCAACAAGCCGGCGCGATCACTGAGTAGCGGTCGCAAGATTCCCGTGTCGATCGGGTCACCATTCACCCGCAACGTTCGCACCGGATCTTCGTAATCGGGGCACGACACACGCTGCACCGCGGCGACGGCATCGCCGCCGAACATGTCGGGTGGCACCCGCACCTTCGATTCAAGGACGGGCACTTCACCGCGAATGCCCGACGGTGCCGCGACAGCGCCCACCAAGAATCGTCGGCCGACATCGAGATATCGCACATCGTCGATCGGATAACGCACGGTGAGCACGCCGTCCCGCAGAAGCTCGGCAACCGTGCCGTAGCGCTCCGACACCACTTCGAAGAGAACGAAGTTGGCCTCGACTCTCGACACTTCGCCGACGAACACGCTGCGCAGCGGTTCAGGTGTCGTGCACGATGACGGAACCGTCGTGACGGCCGATTCAATGATCAGCGATTCGGTGACGTCGGTGCCGCCTTCCTCGTCGGTGCCATCACCTTCATCGGCGAACGGCGCGACGAGCGCGAGCACCGCGACGACGGCGCTCAGTAGCCCTTGAATTTTGGCTCCCGCTTCTGCATGAACGCTTCCATTGCCTCGAGCGTGTCTTTGGTGCCGAAGTTGACGGTTTGTGCGGCTCCCTCGTCGTCGAGCGCCTCTTCCATCGTCACGTTCATCGCGTTGTTCAACATCCGCTTGGTGAGTGCGAGAGCGATCGGCGGACCGGATGCAAGACGTTTGGCCCAACCATCAACGAAGGCATCGAGCTCGGCATCGGGCAGCACCCGATTGACGAGACCCATCTCTTTTGCATCGGCTGCAGAGATGATGTCGCCGAATAGTGCGAGTTCTTTCGCACGATGGATACCTACGCGACGCGGCAACAACCAACTGCCGCCGAAGTCGAGCGAGAGTCCACGCTTGGCAAAGATTTCGCTGAAGCGCGCAGTTTCGCTCGCCACGACGAGATCGCAACCCAGAGCCATGTTGCAGCCCGCACCGACGGCCACGCCGCGCACCTTGGCGATGGTGGGCTGTGGCATGCGGTGCAGCGACAAGGCTGCGTCGTTCACGTGACGCATGGCCGCAAGTTGATGCACCTGTTTACCGCTCGCACTTCGCGCCGACAAGTCGGCACCTGAACAAAATTCGCCACCCGCCCCGGTGATCACTACGCATCGCACGTCGGAGTCGGCGGACAACGACCGGAAGGTCTCGGCGAGCTGCGCCCACATATCACCCGTCACGGCGTTCTTGCGTTGCGGGCGGTTGATGGTCACCGTGGCGATCGATTCGCTACGAGTGACCTCGATTTCGGCCATGCAACGACGATACTTGCAGTGTGGGTTTTGATCCTCACCGCAAATACAAGGCTTCACCGCTCGATTACGTGGTCATCGCCAGTGCGTTTGCCATCATCACCGCGCTCGTGGCGTGGGCTTTCCTCGCATGACCGAACGTCGAACCAGACAGCGCAAGCGCAAGAAGCGCAGGCCGGCGGCGCAACGAACCTCTCCGTCGATGTGGGACGGTCTTTACGGCACCGTTGAAGTGCGGCGCGTTCAGCCGTATGAAGCACGCAAGGAGTACGTCTGCCCGGGATGTCACCGCACGATTGCCGTAGGCGTCGGCCACTTGGTGTGCGTACCGCATGACGCACCCGACCTCCGACGTCATTGGCACAAAGGCTGCTGGGAACGTAGACGGTGAGTCAACGGCCGCGTTCGACTCCATACAGCAATCGACCGCTGCGCTGAGCACCGCAATGGCACCCAACGCAGCGGTCGCGCTGCGAATGCTTCGCCTAGTTACCGATCAGGGCACCCAGGTAATTCGACCTTCGCCTCCCGACTTGTAACGGGCATCAGAGGTCGGTACCGTCGGCAGACCGTCGGCACCCTTCGGGAAGCTCAACAGATAGCGGTACAACGCCTCTTCATACGAGTAGCCGAGCACCTTGGACGATGCGGCCCCGAACGTCGGGAAGTTGTCGCCACCAACAGCGGTGAATGAGTTGGTGATCAGGTCGATGGCCGGCGCGCCGGCAACCACCGCACCGTTGTCCACCAACTTGGTGCCATCGGCCAAGGTCAGCGTGACCACTCGGCTACCTGCCGTTGTCACCGCACCGTACTGCAGTCCGGCAGGCGGGGTACCCACCACTTGTGCGGTACCACTGCGCTGACACGTGACCTTGAGGCCTGAGATCTGTAGGAATTGACCTCCACCCGATGTGCCGATCGCGCACGAGCGTTCGAAGACTTCCTTCAACTGTGCGGCAGTCATGTCCACGAACACCGCGAAGCGATTGTCGAATGGCAGCAAGTCGAACGTATTGCCACGGTTGATTGTGCCTGGCGCGGCACCGGACACCGGCAAGAAGTCGCCGGCGTTCTGTCGGATGCCACCGCCGTTCTGCACAGCGACCACCGGATTGGAAGCGCTGCGAGCAGCGAAACCTTCCTTGCTCGCCACTTGGTCATACAAGTAGACGAATGAGTCGGCAACGAGGTTTCCACCGTTGGTTTCCACCGTGCGCACACCGGCAACCGTTGCACTACCACGGGCCGTGTTGAACAACACGTCCGACTTTGCGAACGGCGTGTTGAAGCCTGCGAGGCACGTGTTCAGTCGACCAAGCAACTTGGTCTGCAGGTCGAAGTCGGGCGAAACTGCATCGGTGACGCCGAGACTGACGGACTCACCGCTGGTCGGGACCACTCGACGCGGATACGTCGTGGCTTGCACAACTTCGGCCACGTTGCCCTTCTTGTCGAACTTCACGTCGATGCGACCCACGTACTTGTAGTTGCCACTCGTCGTGACGATCGGAACGACTTTGCCCGCAGCATCGGTGACGTTGGTCGGATAGGTGCCGACCGGCGCAGACTCACCGGGCAACAACTCGACCGAATTGGCGATGAAATCACTCTGCAACAGTTCGTCACCGCCACCGCCAACTGCTACGTCGACTCCGCGCAGTTTCGAAACGAGAACCTTGTCGTTGTTGAGGTCCTGCAAGTGACTGACGAGGATGATCTTGTTCACTCCCAACTTCTGCAACGCATCGATTTGCTTCTGAAGTCGTGCTGCAACCGCGTCAATGGTGCCGGTCAGCAACTTGCTCTTGCCGGGTGACGAGATCGTTGCGAGCAACGGCGTGATTGCCGTGACAATGCCGAATCGCGCCCCGGTGGCTTGATCGGTATAGATCATCCACTGCGAGATGTTCTTGCCGGGTGTTGCAACGTTGCGGGTCTGACCCTCTGGTCCAATCAAGTCCGACAACGCCGGCTCTTTGCTGAATTCCATGTTGCCGCTCAACACCGGAATGGTCGGCTTGCCGTTCTTCGCGAATGCCTTGAGGTAGCGACCCAGGAAGCTCGGACTGTAGTCAAATTCGTGGTTGCCAAGTACGAGTGCGTCATACCCGATTTCGCGGAGCGCAAGGGCATCGAAGGGTCGAATCTTCGAATCGGCGACAGCAGGTTCACTGCAGATCAGGGTCTTGCTGGCCAGGAACGAGTCACCCGCGTACACGCCGAACACGGCGTTTCCGGCAGCGCGCGCGGATTCCTTCTCGCGATCAAACACCGACTTGAATGCAGCGATACCGCCGTAGCGGTAGGTGACCGTGCCCGCGCGAAGCGTCGAGGTGTCGAGTGACGACTCACCGTCGTTGTTGTGCAACAAGGTGAGGGTGACGGCTTTGCCATCCCCCTTGGATGCCGACGCAGTCGGCACGACGAATCCGCCGACCAGCGCCGCGATAGCGGCGCCGATTGCGACGAACGCTTTGGTCTTGTGTGACTTCATGATGACCCTCCTCCGAGTTCTCGTGAACGACCCGAGAGTAGTCGCAGGACGCCGGCTCAAAGGACTCCGAGGCGAACCACCACGCTTAAGCCGATAACCGAGGCGGCATCGAAACGCACCTCCCTTGCCGGTCGATGCATTGTCGCAATGAACGCTGCTGTCGCCCGGCGCAGCCGCAACACCTTGTGCGGCGTGATTGCCTCGAAAGGATCTCCGAAGTTGGTGTTGCGCCGCGCTTTCACCTCGCACACGACCAGCACTCCGTCGCGCCATGCAACGACGTCAAGTTCACCCCTCGGGCAGCGCCAGTTTCGTGCAACCACCTCGTATCCCTCGCGTACGTACCACTCGGCAACCAAATCTTCGGCGAAGCGTGCCCGCGCTTGGTTGGCACGGGCCCGGCTGGCTCGAGCGCGTGTGACACGAGCCGGGTCGGCAGGTGTTCGTACGCTCGGGCGACGACCCGAGCGGGCTACAGGTTGCTGGCGGGCAGTTCTTCGATGTTGAGATCTTTGAAGCTCAGCACGCGCACCTTCGGCACCAGCCTCGTCTTTCGGTACATGTCCCATACCCATGCGTCGGTAAGTGTGATCTCCAGGAGCGGGCGAGGGCCCTCAGAAACGACCCGCACGTCGACATTGTTGGCCAGATAGAACCGGCGATCGGTTTCGACGGCGTACTTGAACATGCTGACGACGTCTTGATATTCGTTCGCGAGTTGAAGTTCGCGTTCGGCTTCGTATTGTTCGAGATCGTCAGTGTTCATCGAACACCACCAGTCATCTGTGTGACGCGCAGCGACGAACCGGAAAGTCGGCGGTCGGCTGGTCGGCGCAAATCGAAAACGACTTACTCTTCGCGCTTCTCGCGGATCTTCGCGGCCTTACCGGCGCGATCGCGCAAGAAGCCGAGTTTGGCGCGACGCACTTCGCCGCGCTTGACGAGTTCGACCTTCTCGACGGAAGGCGTGTGCTTGGGGAAGGTGCGCTCGACACCGACGCCGTAGCTGTTCTTGCGGACGGTGTAGCTCTCGGAGATTCCCGAACCTTCGATGGCGATGATGTCGCCCTGGAATACCTGGACGCGCTCTTTGTCGCCTTCTTTGATGCGCACGTGCACCTTGACTTCGTCGCCGGGCCGCAGCTCGGGGATATCGGTGCGGAGGTACTGCTTGTCGACGATGTCAGTGGGTTTCATAGGGAACTTTCAGGATACGGCTCTGCCGGGAACTCTTCCAACAGTCGCTTTTCGCTCTCGTTCAGCCCACCTCGACGCTGCATGAGGTCGGGCCTCGCCGCAATGGTGCGGTGCAATGACTGCGCCAATCGCCAGCGTGCGATTCGTGCATGGTCACCGCTGCGCAAGACCTCGGGCACCACATGACCCTCGAATTCCGCGGGACGCGTGTACTGGGGTGCTTCGAGCAACGAGCCCTCGAATGATTCGTTCGTCGCAGATTGGTCGTTGCCCATCACGCCCGGCACCAGACGAGTGACGGCTTCGATGATCGCGCATGCCGCAACTTCTCCTCCGCCGAGGACGAAGTCTCCGATCGACACTTCTCCGTCGCACAATTCCCGGGTCACGCGATGGTCGACCCCTTCGTATCGACCACACAACAACGAGAATCCGCCCGATGTGGACAGTGACTTGGCCATCGCTTGGTCGAACCGTCTTCCGCCGGGCGACAACAGCAGCAATGGTCGCGGTGGTTGCTCGGCACGCACACTGGCAAAGATCGGTTCGGGTCGCATCACCATGCCGGCCCCGCCACCGAATGGTGAATCGTCGACAGTTCGATGAGCATCATGGGTGTGCGCACGAATGTCGTGCACACGCAGATCGAGCAACCGTTCGGCTCGCGCGCGACCCAGCAAGCTCTCTGTACAGAAACCGTCGACGAGGGACGGGAAGATGGTGAAGACGTCGATGCGCATAGCGGGCACCGACGAAGGAGGCGTCAGTCGTCTAGAAAGTCGACGTCGACGTCGACGCCGTCTTTCTCGGCTGCGGCTCGCACGAGCGCACGGATGTTCTGCGCGGTGCGACCGCGACGTCCGATCACGCGACCGAGGTCGCCGTCGGCGACACGCACTTCGAGGATGATGACACCGTCGTCATCGACGGCTTCGACTCGCACCGAGTCGGGATTGTCGACGATCGAACGAACGATGTGGTCGAGCACTTTCGTGGCGACGGCTGCTTCGGCCACGGCGACTACTTCTTCTTCGGTGACTTGGTGGCCATGAACTCGCCCCAGAGACCGGTGGTCTCGAGCAGTTTGCGCACTCGCTCGGTGGGCAGAGCACCGCGGTTGAGCCACTGCAGCACCTTGGCATTGTCGACCGCAAAACCCGAGGGGTTCTCGAGCGGGCGGTACGTGCCGACGATCTCGAGGAACTCGCCGTTGCGAGCCTTCTTGGTGTCAGCCGCGACGACGCGATAGTGCGGCTGCTTGGTCTTGCCGACGCGGGCCAGACGAAGTTTGACGGACATGATTCTCCTGACGTGATTTCGACGCCTCGAGCAGACCGCCCGAGCGCTCCGTGCAGGCTATC
>JBJTOX010000111.1:0-10581 GCA_046074785.1 Actinomycetota bacterium | reverse complement strand
GTTGCGCGGACGAAGGTTCACCTCGCACGTGAACAGCGACGTCTTGCCGTCTTCGAGAATGCGACGTTCAACTTCGCGGTAGAGCGCCTCGCCGAGGCGTTGCGAACGGTACGGCGAATCAACGACCACGCGGTCGAGGTAGACGAAGTCGGGGTAGCGCTCGGAGAACCACCGGTAGTTGACGCCAAGATCACGGGTGAGCCCGCTCTCGAAGGTGACGCAGAATCCCTTCGCGGTGTCATCGCCGACCACGAGAGCGTGTTTGGCGACGAGCAAGTCGGACTCGAGTTCGTCGCGCTCGAGCCACGACACCGCAGGGTCGTTCTCGTTGTTCATGCGCAGCACATTGTCAAAGTCGGCAGGGAGAAAATCGCGAACGGCGCTCAGAACAACCTCAATTCGTCAACCCGCTTGCCACGCAACTCGTCGTAGTCGACTTCCTTCCACGCGAGCCCGCGCGTCTCGGCGAGGGTTCTCGCCTGTGGTTTGATCGACTGGGCGACGAACACACCGCGCAAGACACCGAGTGACGAGTCGGCACGCAGATATTCGAGGTATCGGCCGAGTTGCTCCACTCCGTCGATTTCTCCCCGGCGCTTCACCTCGATGGCCACGGTGGTGCCATCACTGGCCTTGCACAACAGATCGACCGGACCAATCGCCGTCGGATACTCGCGCGAGATGAGTACGAGCCCGTCCTCGATGACGGTCGGGTCGGCGGCCAGGAGTTCTTGCAGATGCGCCTCAACACCATCCTTCGACAATCCCGGGTCGTCGCCCAACTCGTGCGACGAATCGCTGAACACCTCGTGCAACGTGATGGTGAGTTTCTCGCCCTTTGGATTGGTGATCTCCCAGCGGTCGGGGAGCTCCTTCACTTCGTTCGGAGCGTTCATCCAATTGAGCGGCTTGTAGGCGCCGCCATCGGCATGAATCGCGACGCAACCGTCGGCCTTCACCATGATGAGACGCACCGCCTCGGGCAGCGAAGCTTCGAGTCGCCCGACGTAGTTCACCGTGCAGCGGGCAACGACGAGGCGCATTCGGTCAAGTCTGGCAAATGGTGAGGAGTGCGCCGAAAGTGGGTGTGGCGTCGGCTGCCGTACGGCGTGCGTTCAACGCCCGACGTGGTCGCGCATGCGCTTCTGGATGAGTTCGCGACGTTTCTGTAAATCGCGATACGTCATACGGTTCACGTCGTTGCTGACACCGAGACCGGCTTTCACGCTGTCCAGGTTGATTTCCACCTGCGTGTGGTCGATGCCGAGTTCTCGGCCGAGGCGCTCGCCATGTCGTTGAGCAAAGAGCATCGAGATCTGGGCGATTTCTCCGAGCAGGTCGAGATCGGGGGCCAATCGGGCGATGGCACCATCAAGGAACACCATGTTCTTTACGTACAGCATCAGTTCTTTCGGCATGCGCGCGCCGTAGGCGAGCAGTGCCTTGACCACACGCTGTACTTCTTTGACGAGTTCCTCGCCCGAGAGCGTGGTCGGATCGATGGTCGGTTGGTCAAGACGGAGGTCTTTGATTACCGCGTCGAGGTCGGTGTCCATCGGAAGTGCGCCGAGGTCGCGCAGTGCGGCGATCTGCCCCTTCACGTCGTTGGTGGTCGCCGACAGCATCAATCGCAAGAATGCGAGTCGTCGGTTGCCGGTGAGTCGCCCGACGATGCCGAAGTCGAGCAATGCGGTGCGACCATCGCGCATCACGAACAAGTTGCCGCCATGCAGGTCACCGTGGAAGACGCCGTACAAGAGCGCACCTTCCATGAACGCCACCATGCCGGTGCGAATGACCGCCTCGGTGTCGATGCCTGCGTCCTTCATGCCGACGACGTCGTCGAACTTGAAGCCGGCAAGGCGTTCCATCACGATGATGCGACGGGTCACCAGTTCGGGGTGTGGGCGCGGGATGACGTAACCGTCTTGTTTCAGGTCGGCGAGGATGCTCGCGATGTCGAGCATGTTCGATGCCTCGAGACGGAAGTCGAGCTCTTCGACGATCGTTTCGGCGAACAACTCGACGAGCGCTGGCGGGTTGGCGAGTGCGGCCACCTTGATGCGCCCCACGAGGAACGGCGCGAGCCACGCCATGACCTTCAGGTCCTTGCGTACGAGGGTGCCGACGCGCGGACGCTGCACCTTCACCACGACCGACTCGCCGGTTCGCAACACTGCGGCATGCACTTGCGCAATCGACGCAGCGGCAATCGGCGTGGTCTCGAACGTCGCAAACACGTCCTCGAGTCGGGCGCCGAGATCTTCTTCCACGACCTTGCGCACATCAGCGAACGACTCGGCGGGTACCTGGTCACGGCAACGCTTGAACTCCTCGACGAGTTCGACGGGGAAGAGCCCTTCGCCGCTCGAGATGATCTGCGCCAGTTTGATGTAAGTCGAGCCGAGGCGTTCGATGGCATGGCGCATGCGTAACGACAAATCGGCGCGCGATGCTTCGGGTGATTCGTATTTGTTGCGACGACGCTTCCACCACCACGGGCCCAACGCGATGCCGAGTCGGAAGACGACGACGAAGAGTCGGGCAATTGGTGGAACCCGTGGTGCAGTCATCAGCGAGGGCAGCTCTGCGCGGGCCTGGGCACGAAGACCTTCGACGAGCCCACGCCAGCGAACGGCGTTCTTGTCGAGAACCCATGGTGGGCTATCGCTGAACGCACCCCACTCACGGTCGGATGCAGTCAAGGTCGCGCGCCCATCATTGCCATGCGAGGGTGTGACTGCGTTTTCCACCCTCGCAGTCTGCCGATGGATGGCGTCGGTGAGTCGTGCCGAGCCGACTATTGGGCTGTGAAGTTGCGCACTGCCCGCAGGATGTCGTCGGCGAGGTGCGGTTGGCACACGAGTAGATCGGGTAGCCACGTGTCTCGCGAGTTGTAGACGAGAGGACTTCCGTCGATGCGGCTGGTGTGCAATCCGGCGGCACGCGCCACGGCGATCGGGGCAGCAGAATCCCACTGGTATTGACCGCCGGCATGCAAGTAAATGTCGACGTTGCCGAGCACCACTGCCATGGTCTTGGCACCGGCAGAACCCAGCCGCACACCGTCGTATCCCAGCTCGCGGGCCACGAATGCGGCAACCGCCGGTGTGCGCGACCGCGACACCACCATCAGCGGTGTGCGTTCGGCTTTCGGTGGAGTCGCAGGTGGCGGAGTCGTGGTGAGTGTGAGGTCGAGACTCGGAAGTCCGACAGCTGCTGCCGTGAGTTCGCCCGATGAACCCGAGTTGCGTTCCCACAGCGCGATGTGCACCGCCCAGTCGTCGCGGTCGCCTTCGCCGAACTCCGACGTGCCGTCGAGGGGATCGACGATCCACACCCGATCAGCAGCGAGGCGTCGCGGGTCGTCAGCACCCTCTTCGGACAAGATTGCATCGCCGGGTCGCTCGCGTTGCAAGGTGTCGACGATGAATCGGTGGGCGAGTGCATCGCCGGCGTCCATCATGTACCACGGCGACGCGTCCTCGCGCAGCATCCGTTCGCGCAGTTCAACCAGCCGTTCGCCGGTTTCGCGGGCGAGTTGTGCGGCCAGTTCGGCGTCGGTCATTTCGTGCGCCGACCGAGATCGATCGCGCGGCGCACGACATCGCGAACCGCGGACTCGTCGGCTCCCGCGTCGGTGAGTTTGCGGATGCCGTGTTCGAGAATCTCGGCATCAGCGTCGTCGAACTCGGCGAGTCGTCGTTGGGCGGTCACCGTGCTGACTGCGAGCAGCACAATTGCGGCGATCGCGGTGATGATGCCGGCGGTGAGTACGGCACCGATGTTGTTGTCGGCGAGTGACGCGACGATCATGCCGGCGATTCCGCCGACGAAACACACGATGCAGGTGAGTCGAATGACCCGAACGGCCAAGGCGTTGCTCATTTGCGCACGAGCGGCTTGTACCGCAGTCGCTTGGGTTGCTCGGCGTCGACGCCGAGTTCTTTGCGGCGCCAGGCTTCGTAGTCCTGGAAGTTTCCTTCGAACCAGCGCACTTGACTGTTGCCTTCGAACGCCAGCACGTGCGTGGCGATGCGGTCCAAGAACCAGCGGTCGTGGCTGATGACCACCGCACATCCGGGGAACGCTTCGAGCGCCGACTCGAGTGCACGCAGGGTGTCGACGTCGAGGTCGTTGGTCGGCTCGTCGAGCAGCAGCACGTTGCCACCACTCTTCAGCAGCTTGGCGAGATGGACGCGATTGCGCTCACCGCCGGAGAGCTCGCCGACCTTCTTTTGTTGGTCGCTGCCCTTGAAGTTGAAGCTCGCCACGTAGGCACGACCGTGGATCTCGCGGCCACCGACCTTGAGCGTGTCGGCACCACCGGTGATCTCTTCGTACACGCTGTTTTCGGAGTTGAGCGAGTCGCGGCTCTGGTCGACGTAGCTGAGCTGCACGGTGTCGCCGACGGTGATGGTGCCGGAATCGGGCTTTTCTTGACCGGTCAGCATGCGAAACAGTGTGGTCTTACCCGCGCCGTTGGCGCCGATGATGCCGACGATGCCGGCGGGTGGCAACGAGAAGCTCAAGTCTTCGATGAGCAGACGATCGCCGTAACCCTTCGACATGTTCTCCACCTTGATGACCGTGTCACCAAGTCGTTTGCCGGCGGGGATGGTGATCTCCAACTTGTCGGGCCCGCGCTCGGCGGCCTGAGCCTCGGCATGCAACTTCTCGTAGGCGGCGAGTCGCGCCTTGCCCTTGGCCTGACGCGCCTTGGGCGCCATGCGCACCCATTCGAGTTCGCGCTGCAGCGTGCGGCGCCGAACTTCGTTCGACTTTTCTTCTTGCGCCAGACGCTCCTGTTTTTGTTCGAGCCAGCTCGAGTAGTTGCCGCTGAACGGGATGCCTCGGCCGCGGTCGAGCTCCAAGATCCACTTAGCGACGTTGTCCAAGAAATAGCGGTCGTGGGTGATGGCAATCACCGTGCCGCTGTACTCCTGCAAGAACCGCTCGAGCCAGTCGACGCTCTCGGCATCGAGGTGGTTGGTGGGCTCGTCGAGCAACAACAAGTCGGGTCGTGACAGCAACAGGCGGCACAGTGCGACGCGACGACGCTCACCGCCGGAAAGTTTGGTGACGTCGGCATCGTTGGGCGGACACCGCAGGGCGTCCATCGCAATCTCGACGTTGCGCTCGAGGCTCCATGCGTCGCTGGCGGCGATCTTGGCTTCGAGTTCGGCTTGGCGTGCGCCGACCTTCTCGAAATCGGCGTCGGGCTCACCCCACATCGCGGTGACCTTCTCGTACTCGGCGAGCAGGTCGCGAATCGGCGCGACGCCGTCCATCACGTTGCCGAGTACGTCCTTTGCGGCATCGAGCTGTGGCTCCTGGGCGAGCAGGCCGACGCTGAAGCCGGGGGTGAGTCGTGCCTCACCGGAATAACCGTCGTCGAGCCCGGCCATGATGCGCAAGAGGCTCGACTTGCCGCTGCCGTTGGAGCCGAGTACGCCGATTTTGGCCCCGGGATAAAAGGAGAGCGAGATGTCGGCGAGCACCTGGCGGTCGGGCGGGTAGAAGCGACCCAACTTGTAACAGGTGTAGATGAATTCGGCAGTCACCGCCGTACAACCTACTTTCCACTACCTTCGATGAGCGAGCGACGATCGTTGCTCGAATCACAACACTCTTCGGAGGTCACACAGTGGAACTGTTCTCAAGCGACTACTTCCTCAACTTCTTCATGCGATACCTGCACGTCTTGGTGGGTATCGCCTGGATCGGCTTGCTCTACTACTTCAACCTCGTGCAGGTGCCGGCGCTCGCGTCGTACGGCGACGAAGCCAAGGCCCGCAACATCACCCTCGACAAGCTCGCCCGGCGCGCGCTGTGGTGGTTCCGTTGGGCGGCAATTGCCACGCTCGGCACGGGACTGCTCATCACCGGTCAGCCCGACTACTGGCAGAACTTCCTCGGTGACGGCTCCACGGCCGGCATCGGTCACAACGCCGCCATCTCGGTGGGAATGATCTACGGCATCACCATGGCCGCCAACGTCTGGATGGTCATCTGGAAGAACCAGAAGGTCGTGCTCGCCAATGCAGTGAACGTGCTCGGTGGCGGACAGGCCGATCCGAATGCAGCGGCAGCCGGCCGTCGCGCGTTGCTGGCGTCGCGCCAGAACATGATCTTCTCCGTCTCGATGCTGTGGTTCATGGTCGGTGCAGCGCACTTCTACAGCGGTGCATACGCCGAGGCCACGCCGAGCAGCGCGTCGACGTATGTGATCATCGCCGTCGTCCTCGGCGCGATTCTGCAGTTGAACGCTCTCGGCAAGTTGGGTGGCACCGCGCCAACCAACAAACTGCTGTGGCCGTACGAGTCGCACAAGAACGCGCTCATCACGAGCGGCATTCTGTGGCTGGTGCTCTGGCTCCTGTCGGAGTTCATGCTCGGCTGACCCGAGCCGACTCGTCGCGCAACGCGTAGCGAACCGATTACATCAACGTCTACATCGCCGTTGAAGCGGTGGGTAGCGCAATAAGTACGCTGGAGCCGTGAGTTCGCCCACGAACACGCCCCCAACTGCGTCGGGCGACGATTTCGGGACGAACTCGTGGCTCGTTGAGGAGATGTACGAGCGGTACCGCGACAACCCGGCTGCGGTCGGGCCCGAATGGCGCGAGTTCTTCGCCGACTATGTCCCGGGCAGTGGTGCTGGCGGCACGCCGCGGGTAGCCCCCGGTGCTGCGCGCTCGACGACAGGTTCGAACGGTGCAACGTCGAATGGTTCGGCATCGAACGGTGCCGGTTCGAAGACGAAGTCGGCGGACGACACCTTCCCCGTGCGACGCCCCGCGGGCATTACTCCGACGCAAGAGACGCAAGCAGCGGAACCCGCGGTGTTGACACCGCCGAGCGAGCCCGAGCCGATTCGTGGCGTCGGAGCCGCCATCGCTGCGAACATGGATCGCAGTCTCAGTGTTCCGACCGCGACCAGCGTTCGCCAGATGCCGGCGAAGTTGCTCGAAGTAAATCGTCGTGTCATCAACGGTTATCGGGCCCGCACCGGCCAGTCGAAGGTCAGCTTCACGCACATCATCGGATACGCCGTCGTGCGCGCCATCGTCGACGCCGTCCCGAACATGAAGAACGTGTATGTCGCCGATGCAGACGGCAAGCCGCAATTGCAGCGGCACACCAACGTGAACATCGGTCTCGCCGTTGACGTCGACAAGGGCAACGGTCAGCGCACGCTCGTGGTGCCGGTGTTGAAGGGTGCCGACACCCTCGACTTCATGGGCTTCGTGCGCGCCTACGACGACATCATTCGCAAGGTTCGCAACAACAAACTCACGGTCGACGATTACCAGGGCGCCAACGTGAGCCTCACCAACCCGGGCACCATCGGCACCAACCAGAGCGTGCCGCGCTTGATGGTGGGACAAGGCGTCATCGTCGGCGTGGGATCGATCGACTATCCAGCCGAGTTCCAAGGCAGCGACGAGCGTGCGCTGGTGCAACTCGGCGTGTCGAAGGTGGTCACCATCACGAGCACCTACGACCACCGCATCATCCAGGGTGCAGAGAGCGGTCTCTTCCTCAAGTACGTCAGCGAATTGTTGCTCGGCGAGCACGGGTTCTACGAGCACATCTTCCGCAGTGTCGGCGTGCCGTACGAGTCAGTGAAGTGGCGCAGCGACACCAACGATCTTGAAGGTGCCGATCTGCAGGCCCACAAACAGATGCAAGTTGCCACGCTCATCCGCGTGCATCGCGTGCGCGGGCACTTGATCGCCGACCTCGACCCACTGCGTTGGAAAGAACCGCGCATGCCGCGCGAACTCGACCCACTGACGTACGGTCTCACGATCTGGGACCTCGACCGCCAATTCGCCACCGGCGGAGTCGGTGGAGTGCAGCGCTCGACACTCGGTGAACTGCTCGGTGTACTGCGCGACGCATATTGCCGCACCATCGGCGTGGAATACATGCACATACAGAACACCGACGAGCAGCGCTGGGTGCAGGAGCGCGTCGAAGGTTCGGGTGTCGACCACTTCGAACCCGATCCGATGGTGATTCTCGAGCGTCTCAACGCCGCCGAGGCATTCGAACGGTTCCTCGCCACGAAGTACGTCGGCACGAAGCGCTTCGGATTGGAAGGTGCGGAGTCGGCAATTCCGATCCTCGACATGATCCTCAACCTTTCGGCCGACCACGGACTCGACGGCGCGGTGATCGGCATGGCGCATCGCGGTCGTTTGAACGTGCTCGCCAACGTGGTGGGTAAGAGCCTCGAGCATCTCTTCGGAGAATTCGAGGGTCACGTCGATCCGCATGCCGTGCAGGGATCCGGCGACGTGAAATACCACCTCGGCGCCAACGGAAAATTCCAGGCTCGCAGCGGTGCGCTCTTGCCGGTCGAACTGGCGTCAAACCCGAGCCACCTCGAAACCGTCGACCCGATCGTGCTTGGCACGGTGCGTGCGATGCAAGACCAGATCGACCCGCCGGGCGCCTACAGCGTGTTGCCGTTGCTCGTGCACGGTGACGCCGCGTTCGCGGGTCAGGGCGTGGTGGCCGAGTGTCTCGCGATGAGCGACACCAGCGGCTACCGGGTCGGCGGCACCATTCACCTCATCATCAACAACCAAATCGGTTTCACCACGGCACCCGAGTACGCGCGTTCGTCGCAATACTGCAGCGACATCGCGAAGTCGGTCGGTGCACCGATCTTCCACGTGAATGGCGACGACCCCGAAGCGTGCGTGCGTGTGGCCAAGATGGCGTTCGATTATCGACAGGCGTTCCACAAGGACGTCGTCATCGACATGGTGTGTTACCGCCGACACGGCCACAACGAAGGTGACGACCCGAGCTACACCCAGCCGCTCATGTACAAGGCAATTGCCGACCGTCGCAGCGTGCGCAAGCTGTATCTCGAGACGCTGGTGAAGCGCGGTGTGGTCACGGTTGAAGAAGCCGAAAAAGTGCTCGCCGATTACCAGGGCAAGTTGCAGTCGGCACTCGATGAGACGCGCGCGCACGCCCGTGAGGTCACCAAGGTGCCACCGCCACCCAAGCCAGTCGGTGTCTTGCCGCACGTGATAACCGGCGTTGAACGATCGGTGCTCGACCGCGTGTTTGCATCGCTCAGTCGGTATCCCGAGGGCTTCACGGTGCATCCGAAGCTGCTACGTCAGTTCGAAGGTCGTACCGAGATGTACGAGCGTGATGGTGAAGTTGATTGGGCAACCGCCGAAGCGCTTGCGTTCGGCTCACTCGTGCTCGAAGGTTCACCGGTGCGGCTCGCCGGCGAAGATTGCCGTCGCGGCACGTTCAGTCAGCGCCATGCGGTGCTCGTGGATTACACGAACGAAACCAAGTACGCCCCGCTTGCAAATCTCGGGTCTGGTGCGGCGCGTTTCTGGGTGTACGACTCGCTGCTCTCGGAGTATGCGGCACTTGGTTTTGAGTACGGCTACTCGCACGCCAACCCTGCGGCCCTCGTGTTGTGGGAAGCGCAGTTCGGCGACTTCGTCAACGGGGCGCAAATCATCATCGACCAGTACCTCGTCGCGGCCGAGGACAAGTGGGGACAGCACAACGGTCTCGTGCTGTTGTTGCCGCACGGCATGGAAGGCCAGGGTCCCGAGCACTCGTCGGCGCGCCTCGAGCGGTTCCTGCAGTTGTGCGCCGAGGACAACATTCAGGTTGCGTACCCGACCACGGCGCGCCAGTACTTCCACTTGTTGCGCCGTCAGGTTCGTCGCGATGTGCGCAAGCCGCTCGTCGTGATGACCCCCAAGCAGCCGTTGCGCATGAAGGAGAGTCGCTCGAAGATCGACGAGCTCACCTCGGGTTCGTTCAGCGAAGTGCTCGACGACCCCTTCGTCACCGATACGAACGCCGTGCGTCGCGTGGTGCTGTGTTCGGGCAAGGTGGCTTGGGATGCGATGAGCGAGCGCACCAAGCGCAACGCCCCGGTTGCCGTGGTGCGGGTGGAACAGCTGTATCCGTTCCCCGAGGCGCAGATCAGTGCAGTGTTGGGTCGCTATCCGAATGCAAAAGAAGTGTTGTGGTTGCAAGAAGAGCCGGAGAACATGGGCGCCTGGCATTTCGTCGAGCACCTCATCTGGCGCGTGAAGGACCGCGGGTACGACCTGCGCCATGCAGCCCGCGTCGAGTCAGGCAGTCCGGCGACCGGCTCCAAGGCCGTGCACGACCAAGAACTTGCCGACTTGATGAACGCGACGTTCGCTGCGTGGTAACACCAAAGTCAAAAGTTGCGGCACGCTCGGTGCCGACCCATGTCGTCGTTGACGGCAGCAACTTGGCGACCGAGGGTCGTGGTTCTCCGAGTCTCAAGCAATTGAACGAAGCCGTGCTCGCCTTCATGAAGGAGTTCCCCAAGGCCCAGGTGACCGTCGTCGTTGATGCAAGTTTCGGCTACCGCATCGACAAGAAGGAAGCCGCCGAGTTTTCGGAGGCGATTGCCAACGGCGAGCTGGTAACACCGCCGGCCGGAGCGGTCGGACGTGGCGACGGATTCGTGCTGATGATCGCCGACAAAGTGAACGCCACCGTGTTGTCGAACGACAGCTACCAGGAATTCCACGATCACTATCGCTGGCT
>JBJTOX010000110.1:0-22067 GCA_046074785.1 Actinomycetota bacterium | reverse complement strand
TTTCGTGGCTTAGGCCGGTTTCGGACAACGGTGATGACGGCACCTTTGCCGCCAGAGACCATAAGAGCGCAATTGCACATACCGGTGGTGGATACCCCGCGAAATGGCGTGGTTATTGGGCTCTAGGCGTTGAGGTGTAGTTCGTCGCCCACGCTGACCCTGCCGGGCTGCACGACTCGGGCATAGAGACGACTCTGATCACTGCGCTCGTGGCTCATGCGTTCGTAGTCGCCGTCGGTGAACCAGCGTGCGTTCTTCGAACACGGAATCGCATAGGCGGCCAGCACGAGCACGGCAGTGCCCAGCGTCACTCGTGCCCCAGGTCGAGCCATCGACCAGTCGAGACCGCGAATTGAAATGTTCTCTCCTGCTGAGCCTGGGCGAATTGGGTGTCCCCGTGAGGCCAAGTCGGCGACGATGTCGGCGCTCCACAAACAGACTGCCTGCCATGGCCGACCGTGGTGTTGACGACTTGCCTGTCGATCACCTGTCAGTCCTCTCCAACCGATTTCAGCACTGTCGACGGCCGTCTTCGGCACACCCCCGTCGGAAAGAAATAGTCCGGCAACAACGCCGCGTGCCGCGCCGGTGTCGCCACCTAATGCAGAAAGCGGTGCCCACATATCGCGCAGGGCTCGTTGCAATTCAGTCGGGTCGAGCGTGTCGAGTTGAGCCGCTGCGCGCTCACCCAGATGTTTCACCCGTTGGTAAGGCGCAAGTGATGTGTCGTCGCCGCCGGCAAGGGGTGCGAACATCTCCGCGAGAGCGTCGGCACTGCGTTGCTGTAGGTCGGGCGATGGTGTTCGACCATGCGTGTGATGCAGCCACAGGTCACCGAGGTGCTGCAACGTGCGGTGGGCGTCGACGCCCTCATACGTCCAGTGGTCGACGATGACGGTAGGTCGAGCCATCGCGGTCAGGTGCCCAGGTACTTGCGCAGATACGAAGCACTGAGTGCAATCGCTGCGGCAGCGTCGTCGAGCACTTCGCTCATGCCGAAGAACGCGTGAATCTGGCCGTTGAACCGCACCGTTGATGTCGGCACTCCCAGCGATGCAAGTTTGGCCGCGTACTCCTCACCTTCGTCGCGCAAGGGGTCGAATTCGGCGGTAATTACCAGCGTGGGGGGCGACTTCTTCAGAAGAATGTCACTACTGAGAATTGGCGACACCATCGGGTCAAGCTTCTTCTTGTCATCACCCTTCAGGTAGTGCCCGATGAACCACTTCATCGAGTCGGCGGTTAGCAAATAGCCCTGGGCATTGTCCCTATGACTCTGCTGACCCATGCGCATGTCGGTGGCTGGATACACGAGCAACTGAAACACCGGCTTCTCGCCGGAATGCATTGCGACGATTGCCGATAAGTTGCCACCAGCGGAGTCACCTCCGATTGCCACTCGAGTTGGGTCGATGCCAAGTGACTTGGCGTTCGCAAAGATCCACTTCGTGGCGGCGATGCAGTCGTCGACGGCGGCCGGCGCCGGATGTTCGGGGGCAAGGCGGTAATCAACGGCGATTACGTTGCAGTTCGCATCACGCGCCAGCTTCCGACAGATGTCATCGTGCGTGTCGAGATCGCCGATCACCCAACCGCCTCCGTGGTAATAGATAAGGAGTGGCGCCGGTGTAGTCGACGTAGCTCGGTAGTACCGGCACTTCACACCGCCAGCGTCGATATCGCGAATGTCATGCAACTGCACCGTCGACGGAGTACGCATCGCGAGATAGTTGGCGCGTCCTTCGGCGGGCGTCAATTCGTGTAGCGGTGGTGCGCCCATCTGGCGCATGAATTCCAGAACTGCGGCAGTTTGTGCGTGAAGCGGCATTCACCAATCATGGCACTTGGTAGCGTGACGACCACCAGCGTTCGTAGCTCAATGGATAGAGCATCTGACTTCGGATCAGAGGGTTGGGGGTTCGAGTCCCTCCGAGCGCGCCAATAGCAGCAACGCTTTTACAGTGTCACGCGTTCTCGTCGACGCTCGGGGTCACAGTCCGGGGTCACAGTCCGGGGTCACAATCCGGGGTCACAAAACATAAATAATCCATAGACTTCCCAGAGATGGGTCACCGACGAACGAAGTTAGCGGTCCTCACAACCGTCTCATTCATTGTCCTGTCGTTTTCAGGCAGTGCCTACGGCGAAGACTCAACGACCACGACGTCCTCAACGACCACGACGTCCTCAGTAAAGCAATTTACGGGTGGGAGTCTGGTTCTCCTTCAGTTGTCTGAGAATCAATTACAAGTTCGGTTCATCTATTCGATTTCCGGTTCGGCTAGTGGCTGTATGCCGATAGGTCGATTTACCGAGTCATGGTCCCGATCTCCGACAGAGGGCCAGTTCAGTATCGCCGACGGAAATACCTATACGAGTGGTACAGCAACTGTCTGGTGGGACGTGGGTGCATGTGGAAACTCCTGGGATTCGGGTCGAGTGTTCAATTTATGGGGCTTGGAGCCTTCAAAGACCTACACGGTGACGGTGTCTGGTGGCTATGCAGGTAATACAGTGTCCGCCTCGCGTTCAATCACAACTTTGGGTTCTGGCTGGCAAACGTCTACAACGACCACGAATGTGTCAAGTGGAACTTCGACAACTGTGCAGAGCGGAGTCTCTACAACTTCAACCACAATTGATCCTCCTCTGTACATGGCTCAGATTGACTCCGAGAATCGCGTACTTCAGATTTGCGTGTGCTCCGAGTCATTCATCAGAGCGAATCCGTCCCGATATCCAGGTACTTGGGTGCCTGCTTGGATGGGCGTAGGTGGGAAGAACTACCCAAGTCCTGGAATGATTTACGACTGGAATGCACAGAATTTCTTCTCGCCGACTACAACAACGAGTTCAACCTCAACAGTCCCGGAGTCCGGAACAACGACAACCATCTCTTCAGGACCAACATCCACAGTCCCGGTGTCTGGAACAACGACAACCATCTCTTCAGATTCAACATCCATAGCTTCTGAAGTCACTTCCACCAGCACCTCGGGAACCAATTCAGCAAGCACTACATCAGTTGCACCGGTTCCTCCAGGATCAGGCGAAGCCATGGTGGATGGTACGAGCGTGGCCGTTGAGACGTCAGTCGACTCAGACGCTGGATCAGCCACGATTGTTGCTGGCGATGTCTCGGCGACAATCACTGGTGGTCAGGCTCCCGCTGTCGACGGCGAAGCGCCACAGAATGCACTTGCATTCGAAGCTGGATCGGAAGTCAATGTCTCTGCTTCCGGATTTCAACCCGAATCCGAAGCGGAGGTAATCATCTACTCAGAACCTACAAACCTGGGACGAGTCAAAGTCGACGTCAATGGAACAGTCACGGCCCGGGTAACGCTTCCAAGCAACCTAAAGACTGGAAATCACACTCTGGTCATTAGCGGTGTGGATGCCGATAACCGGCCAATCTCAGTCAAGTTCGGCTTGATTGTCTATGGAACTGACTCCGTGACCCCGATTTGGGTCTGGCTGCTCGTGAGCGCATTGACTCTGACATTGCTCGCATCAGTCGGGCTAAACATCCGTTCACGCCAGAGAGCTCCGATTCAACCGATTTAAGTCGGGGTCACAACGGGGTCACAAACCACAAAGAATCCGTGGACTAGGTGTCACGTATTGCTCGCCGCCACCCCATGAATACACACTCCGAAGACTGAACAGACAGGGTGATACGCCCGACCGTTGTCTTCGGATCAGAGGGTTGGGGGTTCGAGTCCCTCCGAGCGCGCCACCTTCTCTAGGTCTCGCAGCGTGCGGCCCGATGGCTCGGCGTAGGGCACTACCCCACCAGGAAAGAACGCGTCAATCTCTGAACGCTGCGGATGTGAGGCGAACACTTCCGTCAGTGAAGCCAGCGACCACTGGCCGTCGGTTGACCAGTGTTCCTCGACTCCCTGCGGATGATAGATCGCCACGTCGGGGCCCTCGATTGCAAAGACACGACCTGTGAATCGACACGTTGTGCTCGCCAGGTAAAGCACTATCGGCGCTACGTGAGCGGCAGCGTGACGATCAAATCCCTCCGACTTCGGCATCAACGCCAGCACATTTGGCGAGGCCTCCACCATTCGCGTTCTGGCACACGGCGCTACGGCATTGACTCGCACTCCATACTTCGCCAGCTCTTGTGCGTGGCTCACCGTCAACGCAACGACACCGGCCTTTGCCGCGCCGTACACCCCGCCTCCTGCAGCAGGATGCAAACCCACAGCAGACGTGGTGTTGACTATCGCGCGACCCGCGGCAGCACCGAGCCGGGCCCAGTGACGAGCCGCAAAGTGGCTGACGGCGAGAGTGCCCTTCAGGTGCGTACCTAATTGCACGTCAGCATCGACTTCCGACAAATCAACGAGCGAAGTTGGTCGGTTATTTCCTGCGTTGTTGATGATGATGTCGAGACGACCAAACTCCGCGAGCGCCAGACTCACGATGCTCTCGGCACCGCCCCACTCGGACACCGAGTCTCTGTTCGCTACGGCCCGACCACCGCGAGAGACGATCTCATCAGTCACACGTTGTGCGGAGTCGCCCGACGGTGCATCACCAGTCACCGCCACGCCGAAATCATTGACCACCACTGCTGCGCCGTGCGCTGCAAATGCCAGCGCATACTCTCGCCCGAGCCCGCTTCCGGCACCCGTCACGATGGCGACCTTGCCGTCAAACGGACTCATCCCGACCGAACTTACTCCTACTTACAGCTCTGCTGTGCTGTGCGGCGCGGTGTGGTGCGGGGTGGGCGGAGCGCTTCGAACATCGTTGCCAATCGCACCAGCAAGGCATCGCTGTACGCAGGCCCCGCGAACGTGAGACGGAACGATGTCACAAGGGGTCACAAACCATAAAGAATCGGCGGACAGGGTGATACACCCATTCGTTGTCATCGGATCAGAAGGTTGGAAGTTCGAGTCTTCCCGAGCGCGCCACGGTCATTGAGTCCTTCATGATTGGTGGTCAGCGCAGTGCAGACCCCAACAGTCGACGGGCATTGTCCTCGTAGAACGAGTTGCGAGCGGTGGAGTCGACGTTCGGCATGCTGGCCTCGAAACGCCGAATTGGATCGTCAGTTCCCTCATGATGTGGATAGTCCGAGGAGAATGCAACCATCTCATGACCAGCCTGTTCGATGATCCATCCGACATCTTCGCCCGCAAAGGGGCTGACTACGACTTGTCGCCGCAGATACTCGGAGGGTTTCATCGTCAAATGTGAGAGGTCTTGAATGTTGCGAAACAAACGAAAACCCGTATCGATGAAATGAATAAACGCCGGGAGCCATGTGGCACCGAGTTCAGTCACACCGAACCGCAGTTTCGGGAATCTCTCCATGATTCCGTCATAAACAAGCGATGCGAGAAAGAGTTCGGCGGGGTATCCGATGCCCACGAAGGACAACGGATCGCCCGGTGCGTCAGATCGGACATGGTTCATGTTGCGCCCGTTGTCAAAGAACGCCTTCGGAACTGGCCGGTAGTTCTGGTCAGCACCGACATGAAGAAAAATCGCAATCCCAGAATCCTGGATTCGACCCCAGACTGTGTCAAAGTCAGGATGCGTGAACGACCGCTGAAGCGGTGATGGAATCGAATCAATGAGCAGACCCGCCGCGCCAGAACGCTGAGCAATCTCCACGAACTCGGCAGCTACTTGAGGGCCGTGTTCGAAGGGAACGTAAGACGTAGCCAAGAGTCGAGAGTCACTGCAGAACTCGCTAAGCCCGCGGTTCATCGCTTGTGCAGCTGCCACCCTTCCCGAACGAGATGTCTGGGTGACTTGCACGAATGAGCCTGTCGGAAATACCACCTGAGATTTGAATCCAAGCTTGTCAAGAGCAAATGAGCGTTCCGTTGGATCCCAGCCGCCGAGTGACAGCCAACCCTTCCGTGACATCTTCATGTAGTCGTTTGCGACTAACGCTTGAAACTCCGGATCCCCCAAGCGACGCTGATGATCTTTCGCTGCCTGCATCAACAGCCTGGCGAATTCTGGATCGTCATCACCCAATTCGGGAATGTCCTCTCGAATGCTCGGGTCGGCGTAACTCTTCAGCCAGCCGACTGGTTCGAGAATGTGTGAGTCAACATCGATGACTGATCGGTTACCGGCATATGTCGTCGTCATTAGAACAAGAGACTACGTCCAGTTGCGAATCGACCGAAAAGCAACCGTTCCACCAGACGCGACTCAGAATCGAACTTGAGGTCTCCGAGATCAATAACTGCAGTTGCGCTGACCTTCTCCACGATCGGCTGGGTCAGCCAAGGTTCGTTGCCGACCATCACACTCCTTCTTTACGCATCTGGGCGCCGACGCGCAATCGAATGGTTGTGGGTTGGTGCTCTGCTCTGGCCCGTGTCGCTCCTTTTCTCACAGGTCACCAATTACGCACAGAACCGGGCGTGGTTTGGCGACTACCTCACCGACTACCCGGTGTTCGGCTTCACCGACATCGCTCTTCCACTCGTCTTGATGTACTTGTGGACGCGCCTGCGCACGTTGCCACGAGACTGAGTGCTGCGTCGTTACTCGTTTCCCAAGAACGGACGTAACTCGACCTTGCGATTGCAAGCCATGGATCCTTCAAGTGCCAAACGCGCCGCTTCGGTGGCATCATTCGCCTTGATGATCCAGAATCCGCTGTAGTTGTCAGGGGCGTTGAATAGCGAGCCTTGGGTCGAATGCGATGAGCCACCACGTCCGTCGATCAACTTTGCGCTCTCGGGTCCTGCGATTCCTGCTGCCATCACGAAGTTGCCGTTCGACTGCAATCGCTCATTGAATGCATCAATTGCATCGACTTCTCCGCCGGACGCAGAACCGGTGTGATCGTCGATGACGAAGATGATGAATCTCACCACTCGGAGACTAGCTACTGCCCCACCGAACACTGACGGTGCGACGTTGCCTAGGCTGACGATTCGCTCCCCCTATGAGTACGTCAACGTCGTCTGTCTCACCGGTGGTAGTGGTAACCGGAGGATCCGGCGGAATCGGGGGGTCTACCCTCGCCACATTCGAACAGGGTGGTTGGCGCTGCGCAAGCGTTGACTTGCGACCCAACCCAGCGTCGAAACATCTCGGAGTTACTGCTGACGTTCGCTCCGTATCTGAGTGTCATCAGGCAATTGAGTTGATCGTCGCGCACTTTGGGAGAATCGATGCCCTCGTTAACGCCGCAGGCGTTTGGCACGAAGGCGACACGGCGACAACGCGCGAGGAAGACTTCGATCGTGTCATTGATGTCAACCTGAAGGGCACGTTCTTCATGAGCGCCGCCGCCATCCCTCACTTGGTGACTTCCCACGGCTCCATCATCAATCTCTCCAGCGATGCCGGGATTCAAGGCAATGCGGGTGCAGCTGCATACTGCGCATCGAAAGGTGGCGTATCACTCTTTACGAAAGCACTCGCACTCGAACTTGCACCACAGGGAGTGCGCGTGAACGCGGTGTGTCCGGGTGACGTTGATTCACCGATGCTGCGTGGACAAGCGCAAACGTATGGCGGCGGATCAGAACAGCAGTATTACGACCGTTTACTCGCCGGCTACCCACAACGCTCAAAGGCCCGCTTCATTACTCCCAATGAAGTGGCCTCGTTCATTTGGTTCCTCGCTCAACCAGATGCGGCACCGATTACGGGGGCCAACTTGTCGATCGACTTCGGTCTTTCGTCTGGCATCTTTCCCATCGCCTGACCAAAGCACGACCTCAGACAACTGAAGAATATGAACTTCAAGAACTACTGTTGAAAATCGGCTCCGGGAGGTTGCCAATGACCAACAAACCGATTCAACTTGCCGATTTCGGGCTTTCCAAGGAGTGGGGCTACATGCAGACGAGTGATCCCGTCGTGTCACTCGGTGCTGCAAACTCCGAGTGGGATGCCCTTGCCCGTGACCTGCCCAAACACCTCATGGGCACCGGCTTCCGCAAGCACGTCAGGTCCATGCCTACATTCGACGTCGCCGCACTGAGTAGTGAGGGTGAGACTCGCCGCGCAATGCTCGCTCTGAGTTACATCGGTCAGGCATATCAGTGGTGTGAGAATGAGGCAGCACACTCACTGCCTGCCGTGCTCGCACGACCGTGGCATGCAGTCGGAAAACTTGTCGGGCGTCCTCCGATCCTCAGCTATTCCAGTTACTCCATCGACAACTGGCGGCGTCTCGACCCTCGTGGTCCAGTCGAATGCGGCAATATCGCACTTCTGCAGTGCTTTCTCGGTGGCCAGGACGAAGAGTGGTTCATCATCATCCACATTGATATCGAGAAGAAGGCTGGTCGTGCCCTGCAGGCGATCGTTGATGCACAGCACGCCGTCGGTGCCAATGACGCCGATCGCCTCGATACGGCGCTGCACGAACTCAGCGAGGGAATCAAGGCGATGTATGACGTGCTCGCACGGATGCCCGAGAGGTGTGACCCTTATGTGTACTTTCACCGCGTGCGCCCCTACATCTTCGGATGGAAGAACAATCCGGCCCTGCCTAACGGTGTCGTATACGAGGGTGTTGACGAACTCGGCGGTCAGGGAATGTCGTACCGCGGCGAGACTGGTGCGCAGAGCTCCATCGTTCCGGCGCTCGACGGCGCGCTCGGCATCGAGCACGAGCGTGACGAGTTGCGCGACTACCTCATGGAGATGCGCGACTACATGCCTCCAGCCCACGTTCGATTCATCGAATCCGTCGAGCAGGGTCCGAGTATCCGCAAATACGTGAAGGCCCTGGGTCGTCCCGGAACCACGGCACTATTCAACCGCTCCGTAGAGCTGCTCGCTGATTTTCGTGCGATGCATCTGCAATACGCGAGCACCTACATCTTCGCCCAAGCCCAGAAGACGCCGGGAAATCCATCCGCAGTTGGCACTGGTGGTACACCGTTCATTCCGTACCTGCGGAAACACCGAGATGAGACCCGTAACCAGTCGTTGTGACAGACTCAGGCAATGGTCGTGGATCCGGACAAACTCAAACTTTTCTCGTTCGTCTTGTTCAGCAAGCTAGAAGGTGCAGTTACATCGGGAATGGTGCACCTCGGTGACCAGCTTGGTTTGTACCGAGCTCTTGCATCTGCCCCCACACCACTGACCACGTCACAACTCGCATCTGTCACCAATCTTCATGAGCGCTGGGTACGTGAGTGGGCCTACAACCAAGCCTCGGCGAAGCTGATTTCATTCGAGTCGCAGCCGTCAACTCCCTCCAAGATTGACGATGATCGATTCTTTCTCTCGCCTGAACAATCTGCCGTACTTGCCGATGAAACTCATCCGGCGTTCGGAATGGGGATGTTCCATCGACTACCGCAGACGATGGAATCTCTGAAGAGAATGCCGGAATCATTTCGCACTGGTATCGGATTCGACTACGACAGTCACGGTCCAGATGGAGCGGTTGGCATCGAGCGATCGTTCGAACCGTGGAACAATGCAAACTTGGTGCCGGTCGTACTACCCACGGTTGGAGTCGTCGAACGACTTCGTGCCGGTGCGCGCGTTGCCGACGTGGGTTGTGGCGCCGGCGGTGCCGTACTGCGCATGGCCCGCGAGTTTCCGGCCAGCAGCTTCGTTGGCTACGACATCTCCTCTTACGCACTCGCCCGTGCCAACGAGAGATTGAACGAATCAAAGTTGACGAACGCTCGGTTCGCCGACCCGCGCGTGGAGCCGCTGCCAACCGACAACAGCCTCGATTTCGTCTGCACATTCGACTGCATTCACGACATGACGCATCCGGCGAATGTCATGGCGGCAATCAGGTCGTCGTTGAAGAACGACGGTGTTTGGCTGCTCGTCGATATCAAGGCACATGACGGGTTTGCGTTGAACGCAAAGAAAAATCCGATGGCACCTCTGATGTACGGAATCAGCGTGCTGTCCTGCATGTCATCTGCGTTGTCGGTCCCTGGCGGAGCCGGGCTCGGAACCCTTGGCTTGTCCGCTACGACTGCAGAAGAGATGACTCGAGCGGCCGGTTTCTCCCGCTTCGATCGGCTTGACGTCGACCACTCGGTGAATGCGTTCTACGCAATCCGCCCGTAATTGCTACGGCTCAACGATCGGGAAACCCATCGAGAAGGTGTCAAGGTTTCCGAAGATGGTGATCAAAGCGCCTGCATCACCCCCGACGATTACGTCTCCCGTCTTGATTGCATCGACGAACGTGGTGTCTTGCAAGACAACGTCGAGGAATTTCGCCTTGGTCAGGGTTACGTTAGCTACGGCATCTGCGGCGTGCGCATTTCGCGTCGAATAGATCGTTCTGTTGGATACTCCGAGCGTCCAACATTCGTCAGGAGTACCGCGCAAGTCGGTGAACGTCCAATTCGTGGCGAGGCACACACCGTCGAGATTCTCCGAAATCGTGCGCACCGCAATGGTGTCAAAGACTTGGTCAACGGTCATCTGTCGCACCAGACTTCGCGCCCGAACATTGGGATTCGGATTCATGGGCGGGCCCTGCCGGAGTTCCATCGCGCCCATCAGATAGGCGTTTCGGAAGGTTGCCGACTCTGACTGATAGCCGAGCTGCTCCAACGCGTTGGCTTGTAGTTCTCGTGCCCGCTGATTCGTCGCATCGGCAAACACGAGGTGGTTGACAACCTCTGCGACCCACCGATAGTCGCCCTGTGAGTATGCGGCCTCTGCGTGCGCAAGTAGGGCATCCGCTCCGCCTGCAAGTTCGAGATATCGCTTCCCCGCCTCGGCGGGTGGATGTTTGCGCAGGTTGGCAGGGTTGCCGTCATACCAGCTCAGGTATCGCTGATACACCGCCTTTGCATTGTGCACGAGGTCACCGTAGAAGCCGCGAGTGTGTTCGTGGCGCTGAAACTCCTGCGGCAATACGAGCGTCTCGGCTATCTCGAGAGGAGTCAGCCCCTTGTTGGCAAACCGCATCGTTTGGTCGTGAATCCACTTATAGAGGTCACGCTGCACGACAAGGAACTCACGGACGTCGGTGTTCTCCCAACGCGGCCAGTTGTGCGATGCAAAGAGCACGTCGGCTTCGGCCCCGAAGAGTTGGATGCTCTCATTGATGTACTTCGACCAGTTGAGGGCGTTGCGTACCAATGCTCCACGGATGGGCACGAGGTTGTGCATGGTGTGCGAGCAGTTTTCTGCCATGCACAACGCCCTCAGTTCAGGGAAGAAGAAGTTCATCTCTGCAGGCGCTTCGGTTTCTGGAGTGAGCTGGAACACGATGCGAACTCCGTCGATCGTGAGCTCCTGACCGGTTCGTGTGATGTCTTCGGTCGGAGCAAGGAGTGTGGGCGGACTGATCGGCACAGCAGTGCCAAGACCGCAATCGACATGTCCACGTGGGCCAGGAGGCAGCAGCGGGCCGAATTGATACGTGGCACGCCTTGCCATTGCAGGGCCGGCAATCACGTTTTCGCCGATTGTTTCGCGCATGAAGTGTTCGGGGGCGATGATCCTGCACTTTCCGGCATTCACCTCGGCTGAAGAGGTAACTCCAAGCACGCCACCGAAGTGGTCGGCGTGCGAGTGCGTGTAGATCACCGCCGTGACCGGTCGTTTCTCAACGTGCTCATTGATGAGCCCGAGGGCTGCACGTGCCGTGTGCTCACTCGTGAGTGGGTCGATGACGATCCAACCAACCGAGCCCTTGATGAAGGTGATGTTTGAAATGTCGTATCCGCGAACTTGCCAGACACCGTCGATCACTTTGAACAATCCGTGGTGCGCATTCAGAACCGCGTGACGCCACAGGTTCGGGTTCACCGTGTCGGGGGCTTCGTCACCGGAGCGGAGAAACTCATACGCACCGACGTTGAACACCTTGCGCCCCTCCGGGCTGACGATCGTCGACTCGGTCAGCGAGGCGACATGTCCCCTGCGTACCCGCTCAAAGTCAGATGGATCAGCAATTCTCGCTTGACCGGCGCTATTCGCTTTGACGGTATGTTCTGTCGCATCGTGCGGCACGCACGGAGACTACCGACGGTGACGGCGATCAATCGTCGCGCGTCGCTCGGGCATCGGTTTATCGGCCCGCGCTTGACTCGACGCCAACCATCGCTCTCCCGTGACGTCACCAGGACGCCGAGAGTAACCCCACCACCAGCTCTGCCGGCGTTTCATCGCGCCCCACCAGATGACGGTTGCCACCAGTAGAGCCGTGATAATGATCGCGCCACCGCCCTCATCTGACAACGCGAGCCAAACCGACAGCACATCGTCGAATGTACGACGACTTCATGCCACCACGACAGTGGATTCGTCGGAAAACTTTTTATTCCTGCCCGAGAATCGCTAACGCTTCACGATGAGTCGGCGGAGCAACGACTTGTACTGCTCGCTCGTCACTGCCCAGTCGCCCATCAGGTCGTTGTACTGCCAGTTGAGATTGAAGACGAACACCGTGATCACTTCCTTGTCGAGCAATGTCCCATGAGGCAACCGTGACTGAACATCGTCGATGAGGTTGTTCAACATCAGTCTTCTCGTACGAAGACTCTCACCGAGCTTTGCCCTCAGAAGGTGGTTGGTGCCTGCCACCGCGAGCACCTGACTTCGTAGTGCGTGCTCACGTTGCGCGTTCTCATGTTGCGGCATCGGAATGCTCTCCACGACGTCATCAATGGTGAGTGGACCCGTTCCGACGAGTCGCGAGCGAACCACTGCATAATGCGACTCGAAGCTCTCTTCGTACAGTCCGAGCAGCACCTCGGCGAGCAGCCCATCTCGGCTACCGAAGTAGCGATACATCGAGGTAATCGACGAGTCTGCGCGAGCCGCCACATTCGCAACGCGCATGCCGAGAATCCCTCGGCTGACCACTTCTTCGCGAGCCGCTGCAAGGATCCTTGCTCGAGCGGCCGAGGCTTCGGCAAGCGACGTATGTGAGTCCATTGAACGGCGACACTACTCAGCGCAGAGTTCACCGTTCCACTGACACAATGGGAGAAATGAGGTTTCAACGATCTGCATTGCTGCTGGTCACCAGCGTCGTCGCACTGTCGGCGTGTGCATCAAGTGCGCCTTCTTCCAACGATGCCACCACGACGAGCAGCATCAACTCGATCGCCAGCACGCAAACGACCGAGGTCACGACATCGGCGATTCCAGATGGATACGAAGCCATCACAACGGCGGATGGTCGTACTCGTACATTTCGGGTCGTCGATCTCGCCGAGGGTGAGCCGGCACCGTTGCTCTTTGTTTTGCACGGTTTCGGTGGTACGGCGGAGGGATTGCGACAATATGTCGATCTCGAGAGTCGACTGAGCGCACGCGTAGACGAGGGAGTGATCGTCGTCTATCCGAACGGCTCTGGCTCTGATGAGGGCTTGCCACAATCGTGGAACGCCGGAGGCTGCTGCCCCTTTGCGATCTACGACATGGTCGACGATGTCGCATTCTTCGACGAATTGCTCGATGTGATTGAGGCTCGCTACGACATTGACGAGCGTCGCGTCTGGGTTGTGGGGCACTCCAACGGCGGAATGATGGCGTACCGCCTCGCTTGCCAACTCTCGTCCCGAGTCACTGCAATCGGCGTAGCCGCTGGTGCGCTGATGATCGACCAGTGCTCTCCGACGCGCCCGGTGAGTGCGCTGCACCTCCACGGAGATCTTGACGCCGTCGTGCCGGTAGCCGGTGGCGAAACGGCCGGAATTGCATTCCCGAGCGCGCGCGATTCGTTCACAAGATTTGCAACGGCGAATGCTTGCATTGCGAACGACACGGCTGCCACTTGTCCGACCGGAGTCGAAGTTTCCATCATCACCGACCCGCAATGGACGCATGACTGGCAATCAGCGTGGAACGATCTGCTCGTCGAATTCTTGTTACGCCAGTCCTCGGAGCAGTGAGGCAAGCCTCTTCGCTTACTTGCGGCGCAGAAGCGTCCGGAGGCGAGTAGCGATTCGCACCGCTCGCGAAGATTCGAGCGCACTGACCCTTGCGCGCGCACGGTCGCGTTGGTTCACGAGTCGTTCAATTCGTGCCTCGGCATCACGCAACCTGGCACTCACTTCGATCAGTTGTTGCTGAATCTGATCCTGTCGACGTCGAAGCACCTCGACATCCTGTTGAGCAAGCGCGTTGTGGTGCACCGCTGAATCTCTCTCTTCTGTCAACTGTTTCCGCGCGAGCACGAACTCCGCGACCCTGCCTTCGGTGTACTGACTGAAGTCCTCCAGCTTCATGCGCAGACCGTGTGCTTCTTCGAGCAGGTCGGCAATCAATTGGTCGCGCTCGTCGGTTGTGTCGCCCATGTGCGTCCCTCCAACAGCGTAAGTGCTGGCGAGCGGTGGTTCACTGACGTGTTCATAGACTTGGGCTCGATGAGACGCGCATTCCTGTTGGTCTCGGCTGCATGCGTGTTGGCAGTCGGTTGCTCCTCAACCCAAACATCGGACGAAATCACGCTCGGCTTCACACTTGAGCCCACCAGCCTTGATATCAGCGGTACTGCCGGACAGTCGATTCCCCAGGTATTGCTCGACAACGTCTACGAAGGACTACTCCGCGTGACCGAGGACGGATCGATCTCCCCCTCGCTCGCCGAGTCGTTCACTGTGTCCGATGACGGGCTCACTTACGAATTCGTGCTGCGAGACGCCAGTTTCCACGACGGAACTGCTCTCACCGCCGAAGACGTGGTGTGGAGCCTGACTCGACTACTCGATGACAATTCGACCTCAGTTCTTCCGACCCAACTCGCCCAGTTCTCCCGAGTCACCGATGTCTCGGCAACCGGCAACGTCGTCACCTTGACGCTCAGCGAACGTGACAACGACCTGCTCTACAACCTCACGCAGCGCGGCGGTGTGATCTTCAAGAAGAATACGAGTGACTTCACCAATTCCGCGATCGGCACCGGACCATTCATTTTCTCGAAGTGGGACAAAGGCAACAGCATCACGCTCGAACGATTCGATGACTACTGGGGTCGACGAGCCGACACCAAGACCGTGGTTTTCCGTTATTTCTCGGATGCGTCTGCCCTGAGCAATGCGATGCTCGCCGGCGACATCGATGTCATGACGACCGTTCAGTCACCGGAGTCGCTGTCGGCATTCGAGTCACGTGACGACTTGAAGGTGCTCAGCGGCTCGACGAATTGCGAAGTGACGCTCGGCATGAATAACTCACGTGCGCCATTCAACGATGCAACGGTGCGCAAGGCCGTTCGTCAGGCAATCGACAAGAAGGCGTTGATCAAGACGGCATGGGCCGGCTACGGAACCGAGATCGGAAGTTTCGTGCCACCAACCGATTCATGGTTCGAAGACCTGACCGGCGTTGCACCGTACGACCCGGGCGCGGCCCGCGATGCATTACTGGCGGCCGGCGTGCAGCCCGGCACCGCCATCACTCTCGATATTCCGCCGATCAACTATGCGACAAACTCGAGTGAGTTCATCGCCGCTTCGTTGAATGACGTCGGATTCAGCGTGTCGATCAGACCAGTTACCTGGGAAGAGTGGCTGGACCGCATCTTCACCAAAGCCGACTATGACCTGACGATTGTCTGTCACATTGAACGCAATGACATGGCGATCTACGCAAATCCGGATTACTACTTCAGATTCGACAACGCCGAATATCAAGGCTTGATTGCCGCGGCAAGCTCAGCTGCCACCGCATCGATTCGCACCGATGCATTGCGGTCTGCTGCACGTATTCTCTCGGAGCAATCTGCGAGCGACTGGCTGTGGCTGATGCCGAATCTTCAGGTTGCCAAACGTGATGTCACCGGCGTGGTGAAAACCTCGGTTGGTGATTCGTACTACGTCGCCCGTCTCGAGCGCGTCTGACCTTCGCATGACATGAGCGGCGTACTTCGCCGGCTCGTTGTTGCATTCGCCGGTGTCATTGCATCGACCGTCGTGGTCTTTGCTGTTCTGCGGGCCCTGCCCGGTGACATCGCGACCGCCCGACTCGGAATTGACGCCACGCCCGAGGCTTTGGCTGCACTGCGCGAACAGTACGGACTCAATCGCTCAATCGTCGTGCAGTACTTCAACTGGATGAGTGATGCACTGCAGGGTGATCTCGGCACGTCACTCGTGACGGGCGACCCGGTACGCGGAGACATCATCGCGCGACTTGACGTAACGGTGCCGCTCGTTGCAATTTCGTCTCTGGCATCGCTCTTGCTTGCCACTGCAATCGGCCGTCGTGCCGCGCTACGCACAAAACGACTCTCAGGTCTGGTTGCTGCGTCGTTTTCCCAGGTGGGGTTGGCTGTGCCCACGTTCGTCGTCGGTGTCGCCTTCATCTCGATCTTCTCGGTGCGGTGGCGGCTGTTGCCGGCGGGTGGCTTCCCGACTGATGGTTGGCGCTCGCCAATTGACGCCCTGCAATCGTTGATTCTGCCCCTGGCTTCACTCGTGCTGACCCAGGTGGCGATGCTCGTGCGCTTCGCACGGTCTCGGGCACTCGATTTCGTTGCGTCAGATGCCTTTCGCACGGCACGATCCGTAGGTCGTTCCACCGACGGAGCAATGTCAACGGCGACACGCCTCGTTCTTGCACCGGTGCTGCAAGTAACGGCACTTCAACTCTCCACACTCCTCACCGGCGCAGTCGTGGTCGAGAGTGTCTTCTCGCTTCCTGGTCTCGGCTCGATGATGGTGCGCGACATCGCCAATCGAGACGTCACGAAAGTGCAGTCAACTTTGCTCGTCGTTGTAATCGCCGTCTTTGTAATTCGCCTCCTCACTGACTACGTGAATGATCGACTCGATCCAAGGCGACTGGCATGAGGCGCTCACCGGTTCTGCTGTTGGGTGTGACGATTTCGGCGTCGATGGCGTTCCTTGCGGTTACTGGCGGCATTTGGACACCCCATGATCCCCTGGCCGTCGATTCGAATCGAACGTTTGCCGGCCCGTCGGCGTCGCATCTGCTCGGCACCGATCAGCTCGGTCGAGATGTGTTGAGCGTGCTGTGGCGCGGCGCTCAAACGTCGATCATCGCCGCACTTCTGGCAGCCGCAATCGCGATGATCCTCGGAGCCTCGGTCGGCATCGCCGCTTCCGTCTCACGACGGTGGATTGACGACACCATCACCGCCGCAAGCACGATCTTCGTGGCGTTTCCCGCACTATTGCTGGCTTTGCTCGTGGTCGCAGCACGCGGTCCGTCTACTTCGGTGGCGGTCATCACTGTCGCTGTTGCGGCCGGGGCTTCGGTTGCCATCGTCACGCGACGTGACGCGGTTGACATTATGAAGTCATCATTCGTCACTGCCTCACATTTTTCTGGTGCCAACACATGGTCGATCATCAAACGACATCTGATTCGCAACCTTCTGCCTTCACTCATCATTCAGGCCACTGGTGCCGCCTCCGTGGCTCTGGTCGCAGAATCGACGCTGAGCTACCTGGGGTTGGGCACAACGCCCCCGACTCCGTCATGGGGTCGAATGCTCGCGTCCACCCAGCAGTACCTGCTCGTTCATCCGCTGCTCACCTTGTGGCCGGCTCTCTTCATATGCGCTGCCGTACTCGGACTGAACCTGCTCGGCGACGGACTACGAGAACGCCTCGATCCAAATCTCCGCAACCGCTTGTAATGTCGGCACGGGGGGATGATCGTGTTACAGAGAAGAGTTGCAGGGCTGGTGCTCGCCGCACTGATGTTGTTCGGCTTCGCACAGCCGACGACGGCAGTCGTTGAATGGGAGTTGGTTGACGAGTCGGTGTCGCTCGGCATGAGCGGTGTATCGCCCCACGTGGAGAAAGTTGCCGGGGGTGACCGTGTGTGGCGAAGTGATGGTCCCTCGGGCACGGTGGTGAGTCTGTGCACCGACGCTGGATCGTGCACCGCGGAAACGCTTACCACCGCCAGCAGTGGACCTATCAACGACTTCGCTATAGCCCAGACGCCGAGTGGCCTGCGTGCATACTTCGTACAAGTTGACCCACGAAGCAATTCAAAGGGGGTCTATTCGGCACCGTGCACAACGACCGACTGCCTCAGTATCGGCGCGGCCACGCTGACATCTGCAGCGACACAGGTCTCGTTGGACCAACGCGCCTGGGGTGTACCCGATCCAGTTCGACTGCCCGATGGTCGCATTCGCATCTACCTTGTCGAGTCACCGGTCGCCGGCAAGTGCACGGAGAAGATTGCGTCATACATTTCCACTGATGGTGTCAGCTTCAACAAAGAGCCCGGCTGGCGTCTCGAGGGTGGATATGTCGACACCGAGATGCTGCGCGCGAAGGACGGAGAGTGGCTGATGATTCTGGCCGACATTGGGTGCACCGCGTCGAACAACCAAAAGTTGTTCGTCTCGACGTCGACGGATGGCCTCACATGGTCGCAGCCACAGGTGTTGACGGGTGCAGGAGAGTCGAAACTCGATCCAACGGGTTATGAGGTGAGCGCAAACGTCTTCCGCATCTACTACTCGGCAGGTGGAGCGAACAACTCGTTCGTCGTCAAGCGTGCGACATTGCGCGTCAAGTCCGCACCAGCCGGTGGCGTCGGCGTCACCACCACGCCGAAGGCAACCACGCCTTCCAGTAAGTCGAAGACCATCACCTGCGTAAAGGGAAAGACCGTGAAGAAGGTGACCGGCACCAAGTGCCCCAAGGGTTTCAGCAAGAGATAACGCCGTGTGGAGCGCGCTGGTCATCGTCGCCGGATTGATCGGAACCAGCGCACTACCTCTCACTTCGACCGACACGTCTGATGACCACCAGTCGAACAACCAGCGAAAGAAGCGATCCGAGTGGGTGTACACATTCCCGGTCGGTGGTCCCAGTCCGTACTACCCGCGCGATCACCTTGATTACCCCGCTGCCGATATCACCAACTGCCGGAGATTGGTACGTGCACCAATCTCCGGTGTGATTTTCGATGTACGACGTGTCGACAAGTGGGATAGGAAGGTTGACGATCCCGGCACACGAGGTGGGCTCACCATCACCTTGCACGGTGACGACTTCGTTCGTTACTTCTTCTCCCACCTCGGTCGACTGATGGTGCGCAAGGGTCAGCGAGTCGAGAGCGGCCAAAAAATCGGAACGGTCGGCGACTCAGGCAATGCCAAATTCACTCGCTGTCACTTGCACTTCGGGATCTCTCGTATCTGCCCCATGTCTGAACAAAATCTGCTGCGTGGTGAGATCTGGCCACAGAAGTACCTCGATGCCTGGCAACAGGGCATCAATCTCTCTCCGAACCAAGAGGTACAGCGCAAGATCCGCCGTGAACCGGCAGCGTGCCTCGAATCAGCTGCGGCACAACGGCGGGGCGGAGACGGCTGACTTCAGCGCGAGGCGGTGGGTGTCGTCACCGACGTCATCGTCAGCGAGCCGAAGTCACCACCATCGACAATCGTCGAAAGCGCCAATCCGGCTGCCTCCGCCGCTGCTGCTACGTAGACCACCGGCAGGAAGTGTTCTGGGGTCGGCACTGCCCGCTGTGCGTGGGCGTGACCGAGCAAGGAGCCGATCGACGTTGGAACCGACGACAGCAACAGTTGCTGGGCCTCGGCATCGAACTCGGTGGCCCACTCGAATGCACTGCCCTGTTTCGACCAATCGATGAGGCCAAGGTTGTGCACGATGTTGCCACTCCCGAGGATCATCACGTTCTCATCAAGAAGCGGTGCAAGTCGACGCCCAAGGTTGATGTGCGCATCAATTGACTTCGTCATGTCGATCGACAATTGCACCACCGGAACATCGGCACTGGGCATGACGTGAGCCAGCACCGACCAGGTTCCGTGATCGAGACCCCAGTCCTGCTCATCAATCCGCACTTTCTCCGGCTCAAGTAGACCTACCACGCGTCGCGCCAAATCCGGGCTGCCTGGCGCCGGATACTGCACAGCGAACAACTCCGGGGGAAATCCCATGAAGTCATGGATCGTTCGCGGCTGCTCCATCGCCGTCACGGCAATGGAATCGATGTACCAGTGGGCGGAAATCGCCAAGATCGCGCTTGGGCGCGGTAGTCGTGCGCCAAACTCTCGCCAGGCTCGAGTGAATCGATTCGACTCAAGCGTGTTCATCGGGCTGCCGTGCCCGATGAATGCCGCGACACTCATGACTGCACTTCAGCGATAGTAAGGATTCGCACCCGTGGTGTGGTCGGTGAGGTCGCGGACACGCGTAATGGTCTTCACTTGCTCGGCAATCATGGTTTGCACACCTTCGAGCATCGTCTGCTTGCTCATTGAACAACCATGACAGCCTCCGCCCATCGTGAAGTAGGCAGTGCCTTCCTTGTCGTGACCGGCAAATGTGACAAAGCCGCCGTGCGCGGCCAGAGCCGGATTCACTTCGGCCGAGACGATTGCTTCGATTTGTGCAGAAGTCTCGTCGTCCCGGACGAGACCTTCGACCTGCGGAGCCTTGGGACGGTTCGGGTTGCGAAGCACGAGCCCGGCTTGCTCGTTGTAGTCGAGTTCGGCACCACGCAGGGAATCAACGTCATTGCCGGGAATTATGAACTTGAATCCGTCAATCGTGCGCACTTCGTCGGTGAAGGCTGACTTCAGGAACTCTTCGAAGACGAGGTCATAACGGAAGTCTTCACCTGGTTGAGAGACGACCGACAGTCGCAGACCCAACTTCTCGGCGTCTGGTTCGGTGGAGCGAAGCTCTTTCAGTTTCGCCATTGCCGCATCGGTAACGGTGATGATGGTGTCACGTGGTGACATTGCTGCCAACGGCGACGTCTTCGTCTCTGACACGCCCCGCAGGCTACCGAGCTACGCCTCCGGCGATCACTCGTTGACCGTTAGTGTTTTGGTCACAAGCACGGGGAGTCCGAGGATCGTCGGACTGAGAGGGCGGACGCCACCGCCGACCCGCAGACCTGATCTGGGTAATGCCAGCGGAGGGAGCACCACAGTGACGACGAATGCCTCAGACGAATCAGCAATCATCTTGCTGGGCGGAGGCGTAGTCGACTCTGCGAGCATCGGAACGCTGCCGAAGGCGACGAGGGTGATTGCAGCCGACTCGGGTGCCGAACTCGCCGACGCTCTCGGGCTCACCGTCGACACGGTGGTGGGTGACCTTGATTCGTTGAATGACACCGCGCTCAGAGCGCTGACGGCCCTCGGCACCACGATCGTGCGGCACCCAGCCGACAAGAACGAGACCGACGCCGAACTGGCGATTCTCCACGCCGTAGAACGAGGTGCACGACACCTCACCATCATCGGTGCGTGGGGTGGGCGAATCGATCACCAGATGTCAATCGTCGCGTTGCTCTTTCACGACAGGTTGAGTGGTATCCACGTCGAGGCGCGGTTCGGAAGCGGGCGGGTATTCCCGATTCGTGGCGGACAATCGCGCACCATTGACTGCGCACCTGACGCCGTTGTCGGTCTCATTCCGTTCGGGGGCGATGTTCACAACATCCGAACCGACGGTCTGCACTGGCCCTTGCACGACGAGACCCTTGCCGTTGTCTCGTCACGCGGGGTGAGCAACCGATGTACGAATGGCAGCTTCACCGTCAGTGTTGGAGCCGGACTCTTACTGGCAACGGTGCACGCACCAGAGACCGCTCGCTCGGTGGTGGAGTAGCGAGATGAGACGACGAGCCGCCCTCTCTCTGTGCGGGTTGATTCTTGCTGCTGGCTGCAGTGCTGACTCTGCAACCACCGATGACGTCACGCTGACATTGCTCGCGCACGACTCGTTCACACCAACTGAAGGAATCTTCGATGGCTTCACCGCAAGGACTGGCATCCGCGTCGAGATCGTGCGTGGAGGCGACGCCGGTACCCTCGTGACAAAGGCGGTGATATCGGCGGGCAACCCCGAAGCCGACGTGCTCTGGGGTGTGGACAACACGCTGCTCTCGCGTGCGATTGATGCTCAAGTGTTCTCGCCATACGTCGCGACACTCCGCGACGACCTCGACGCTGCGGCAGTCGCGCTCGCACCGAACGGAGAGGCCACTCCCGTCGACTCAGGTGATGTGTGCATCAACTATAACAAGTCGTGGTTTGCAGAACGCAAGCTCACTCCACCACTCACTCTGCAAGCCCTCGCTTCCCCGAGTTACCGCAACTTGCTCGTGACGCCGAACCCGGTGTCGTCGTCACCGGG
>JBJTOX010000109.1:0-3234 GCA_046074785.1 Actinomycetota bacterium | reverse complement strand
GCTTGCGCCGGCAGCATTTTCTTCATGGCATCGACGAGATCAGGACGAAGCACCGTCTGCACATAGATGTCGGCGCCATCACAGAGCGCATCGAGCTCCGCACACGGCACCGTATCGCCGGCGAGAGCAGCCACCCTGCCTTCCGCTTCGAAGCGATAACCAACGGTTGGTTGCACCGGTCGGTGATCAGTGCGGCCGACCTTCACCCGCACCTCGCCGATTGAGAACTCATCACCAGGAGATACCTCGTGCACTTCAATCTGCATGCCTGGACCTGATCGAAGGTCGGCGTGGTGCTCGAGGCGATAGTGAGCATCAAGTTCGAGCATCGTGCGTAGCCCCACGACGACCTTGCTCGTGCCCACAGGGCCGTAGATGTGCGTGACGATGGGCTGCGGCGACATGATCCAGCGCGATGTGACGATGTCGTTTAAGTCGCTGATGTGGTCACTGTGTAAGTGGGTCAGCAGCACGGCAGAAACGAACGGTGGAAATACGCCAGCGGCAGTCATGCGCATCACGCAGCCGCGACCGCTGTCGACCACGATGTGCTGACCTGCGGCCTGCACAAGAGTGGAGGGGCCCGCACGATTCGGATCGGGAATCGGGCTTCCAGTGCCGAGCAACGTCACTTTCATCACCATGACGGTAGGTGATTCGGGCCGCTGGAATGTCAGCGTGGGCGTGGGCTCAGGTTGCGGGCGTGGTGCCGTGGAGTTACGTGCCCGTCACGTTGTTTAGCATCGGCAATCGCATGACCCACCGACCTGTCCGCCTGGAGCAACATAAGTTCTTCCTGCGCGGTGTGCGTGAGCCGGTGCGGAGACAGCTGATAGGTGAGCGGTGGGTTGATGTGTGGATTCCCGACTCGGCACCGAGCGGGGTAATCATTGCCCACGACGGCCAGAACATCTTCGATGATCGTGCTGCGACGCATCACCAAACGTGGGATGCAGCACGGGCAGCAATTCGCACGGCTCGGCGCATCGGCGTCAATCCGCCCGCGGTAGTCGGGGTGTGGAACGGGAGCACGTCGGAAAGACCATTTCAGCGCGGCTTCGAACTTGCGCCACAGAAAGTCGTCAGTGCTGGTGTCGCAATAGACCCACGAGTTGCGGGCTGGTTTGATGCATCAAAGATGGAAGGCGACAAGTATCTCGCCGAACTTTGCGAACACATCGTGCCAGCAGTGACAACGCTCGTTGGCAGCGAAGTGCCGATCGCAATGATGGGCTCGAGCATGGGTGCGCTCGCAACCATCTATGCCCTCGGTGAACGCCCAGACGTGTTTACGTGCGGGCTGACCTTTTCCGTGCATTGGCCGTTCGCCGGTGACCCGCTCGTAGACGGACTCATCGACCGTTTGCCAGCCCCTGGTCGCATACGGCTGTGGATGCAGAACGGAACGGGCGGGTTGGACAGTTCGTATGCGCCGTTTCAGCAACGAGCCGATGCGCGGCTCGTTGCACGCGGCTATCGACCTGGCCGTGATTTAGTCTCGCGCATGCTTCGTCGCAGTGGCCACAACGAATGGTCGTGGGCCAAGCGTCTGCCCGACGCGATCAGTTGGTGGTTGCGGGGTCTTTAGACAATGCCGAGATGCTTGGCAAAGAAGTCGAGAATGATTTCGGCTCGCTGCACGCGGTGAACGGGAGAGCCTGAGCGTGACAACTCGTGCGTTTCACCGGGGAATCGGTAGAACGTCACGTCTTTGCCGAGCAAGTGCATCGCAACAAAGAGCTCTTCAGCTTGGCTGATCGGGCAGCGCAAGTCGTCCTCGCTGTGAATGATGAGGAACGGCACGTTGATGTTGCGCACATGGCGAATTGGTGACATGCGCCTGTAGTCCTCTTCACCGTCGAGGTGGTTGGGGCCGTGTTCGACGCGGAATACCGTGCCGATGTCGCTTGACCACTCTTCGCTGAGCATGTTGTTTACGGCTCGCTCAGAGCAGATCGCCTTGAATTTTTCGCCATGGCAACCGGCGAGCATCGTCGCCATGTAACCGCCGTAACTTCCACCGAGCATGCCGACGCGCTCACTGTCGCAGAACGAATATCTGGCGAGTGCACCGTCGAGCACGGCGAGCACGTCCTTCACATCGGCATCACCCCAACCCGTTCCGGGAGCGACCGGGTGTTGACGACCGAGAATTGCCTGCCCCCACGCCTGTTCGCGACCACTCGACCCACGCGGGTTGCTCATAAGTACGACAAAACCAGCAGCAGCCTGCATCTGTGCTTCGTCGAAGAACGTCTCGCCATACTGCGTGTGTGGACCACCGTGCACGTTCAACAACACGGGATGCTTCTTTGTCGGGTCGAAGTTGGCGGGTTTCATGATCCAAGCATCAACTTTGGCTGGGCCACCTGCATATGTAGAGCCGGTCGGCACGGTGAAGTGCTCCCACGTCTGGGGCTTCGTCTCTGCAACGAGATTGGCGCCCAGCTCGCTGAGCCGGCGCTCTTTTGAGCCGACGAGCGAATACACCTCAGTCGTCTGTGTCACTTCGCTCGCAACGAATCCGATCGTTCCGTTCGCTGCGTGTACGCCTTTCACGATCCGTCGTCCACTCGTCAGCCACTCCGGCGACTTCTTGCCAGTTGGATCGACGCGAACGACATGCGCGGTGCCGCGGTCTTCTGCGTAGGCAACCAGCGAGCCGTCGTTCATCCAGATAGGCGCAACGCTCCCGGCCGTCGTACTAAAGGTTCGGTCGAGCGCACGCGACACCCATTGACGCTTCTTGGTGGCTAGTTCGAGCACTCCGACGTGATCGTTTTGTGGAGAAGTGAGCGGGTCGTCAAAGCCGATGAATGCCACATGTTTTCCATCGGGGGAAACTGACGGCTGATAGTAGACACCTTTGCGATCGGTGAGTGTGGTGATTGCACCGTCGAGTTTTACGACATGCAGGTCGGTGGCAAGATCGATATCCCAGCCCTCATGCAATGCGCCACTGGTGACGACACCCGACGAATCGTGCAGCCATGACGGTTGTGAGTGCTCGTATTTTCCGGGTGTGAGGTTGCGGGGGGCTGCGGTGCCATCACTTGGAACGACATAGACGTGCTGTGGACGATCAAAGACAAAGTCCTCTCCATTTAGGCGCGTGAAAAATGTTTCGATCTTTCGCGGAGACATCCACGAGACGTCGTCCTTCGTATAACGCTCGTCTTGTGTGCGCGAAGTGAATACGATCAACTTTCCGCAGGGTGACCACCTGATCGAGCC
>JBJTOX010000108.1:0-2614 GCA_046074785.1 Actinomycetota bacterium | reverse complement strand
GTCGGCACCCGGTGGGCCGTACTCGAGTTCGCTTACGACGATGCCAGACACGGCTGTCTATTCTGTCGGCGCGTTACCTCTTCGTATCGAAATCTCGATGCTGTTGTTCAGTTGGTGAATAGCTCAGCTACCGAGGCATTCAAGCACTGCGCGAGGCCCTTCCACCTTCCACTGCAACGTTCCATTGATCGTGGTGCCACCGTCGTTGTACGAGCACGACCCACCGATGGTGAATGTGCCTGCCGGGCCAGCCGGGCCAGCAGGGCCTGCTGGTCCCTGTGGCCCCGTGGGACCTTGCAGACCAGTCGCGCCCGTTGCTCCCGCTGGGCCCGTTGCTCCGGTTGCACCCGTGGCACCAGTTGCTCCCGTTGCTCCGGTTGGACCCGCAGCACCAGTCGCGCCAATCGGACCCGCCGGACCTTGTGCTCCAGGTTCACCCGCCGGGCCCTGTGCACCCGTGGCGCCAACAGCGCCGGTTGCACCCCTCACACCCGTTGCGCCGCGCGTACCAGTCGAGCCGACATCGTTCGCCGAGGTCAGTGTGGTGCCGTCAGGAAACCTGATGCCCTTGGCCACTGCGAGGTATCCCGTGTCGCCGGCATCGCCAATGGTGATGTCTTGTGTTCGCAACAACGAGCACAAACCAGTGGAGGTGATCTGAATGTTGCCAAGGCGCAGCGATTCAGCTCCGTTGATCAGCAACGTGCCCTTGTTGACGGTGATTGCGGCCTGCTCACCACTGCTCGCGTCTTGAATGTAGATGGTGCCTGGCCCGAGTTGCAGGCTCTTCCAGCGGAACACTGGCGACCCAAGCGTGTAAACGTTGTCAGCCGACGGAATGAGGTCGCCCGTGGTCGTCACCAGTGGAGTGCAAACATCGTCAGACGCGGCGCCATCAACACCGGAATCGGCAGAGCCATCAACCCCGTCCGTGCCAGAGCCGTCTGGTGATTGAGCCTTGAGTGTCTGACCCGGAGGGCAGTAGCCGAGCACGATGAGTTCGTCGGCGAGCGAAGTCTCGTCGTCCCATAGTGGCCGCGCTATGAGGTAGCCCGCGACCAAGAGTGCGATCACGAGAGCAACAATGCTGATGATGTTGAAACTGCGTTGTGACTGTGTCATGCGAACAGGCAACGCGGATTCGACTCACCGCCACATGTATTCGCGTCACTCTCGCGCGGTGAAGTCGTACTTTCCTGGCAACGAGTGTCATCGTGACGACGAAACTCGAGTTGATGTGTCGTTCAGCTTGTGGGTTTCAAGTCAGCGATGATGATTTTTGTCATCTGCATCATCGCCTGGAACGCGTACTTGCTGTCATAGCCGTCGAGACCCTTCAGCGCTCGTTCAAGCGCAACAGGGATGATCTGCCAGCTCACACCCCAGCGGTCTTTGCACCAACCGCACTGGCTTTCGGCACCGCCAGAGTTGACGATGGTGTTCCAGATGCGGTCAACATCGGCCTGGGTCTCGCAACTCACCTGAAAACTCACCGCTTCGCTATGTGTGAAGGCGGGCCCGCCGTTCAGTGCTGCAAACGGTCGCCCGAACAATTCGAACTCCACCGTCAACACTGTGCCGGCACGATGCTGTGCGTCGGCTTGGTAGTAGCTCACATCGCCGAGGTGCGAACCAGGAAAGAGGTCGACGTAGAACTTCGCGGCCTCGAGCGCTTGAGTGTCGAACCAGAGATATGTCGTCAGTGAAGTTGCGGCCATAGGTGAGTCGTGGCGATGATTACAGCGAGCCGAGCACGGTGTTCATTCGAGAGATTTCATCGCGCTGCACGGCGATGATGGCCTCGGCCAGTTCACGGACGCGGGGGTGTTTGCCGCCGGCGAGCACCTTCTCCGACATGGTGATTGCGCCTTCATGGTGCTCGATCATCATCTGCAGCCACATGCGATCGAAGTCGACTCCCGAAGCCGAACCGAGCGCTTCGAAGTCTTCTTCGCTCATCATGCCGTGCATCGAATGGTCATCCATGTCGTGCATCGCATGGGGGTCTTCTTTCTTGCCCCACTCGGCAAGCAAGGCGCGCATGTCGGCAATCTCGGGTGCTTGCGCGGCGCGAATCTCGTCGGCGAGGTCGGCGGTGCCTGATTGGGACGTCTCTCGCGAGACCATGTCGGCCATCTCAATCGCCTGTTCGTGATGGGGGATCATGCCTTGCACGTACTCGAGGTCGGCATCGTTGAATTCGCTGGTGTCGTCGCTGGTGGCCGTTTCGCCGCCTCCAGCACATCCGAACAACAACACGGCGGCGAGCGCCGCTAAAGTTCGTTTCATGACCACCACTGTTCTACACATCTCGGGTATGTCTTGTCAGAACTGTGTGAGGCATGTGACCGAAGCCCTGCAGGGCGTTGACGGGGTTGGCTCTGTCGAGGTGTCGCTTGAGTCGGCATCGGCCACCGTGCACTCCGAAGGTGCGGTCTCACGCGATGCGATACGGGCGGCCGTCGAAGACGCCGGTTACGAGCTCACGGCGTAGTCGGGCTCCGGCGCGCCGAGACCGGCATCGTCACAGCACCGTCACGGCATCGCTACAGCGTGTTGCCGTCGCAAAGACCGAACGGCATGTTCGTCACTCATCGGCGACTACCCCGATACG
>JBJTOX010000107.1:0-5542 GCA_046074785.1 Actinomycetota bacterium | reverse complement strand
TCGGTGAGTGCGGGAAGTGTGCAGGACGTGGCGACGCCGATGGTGTAGCTGCAGGTTTCGGTGGTGGCGCCCTTGGTTGCGGTGATGGTGGCGGTGTCGCCGTTGGTGCCGCCGGTGACCGAGAACGTTGGTGTGGTGTCGGCGGTGATGTCGTCGGTGTTGGAGGTGCCGGTGTCAGAAGCCGCAGCAAGATCAGGAGTTCCCGGCGAAGGTGCGGTTCGATCGATCGTCAAGGTGGAGCCATCGGATTCGGTCCCTGGTCCGCTTACTCCGCCAGACGAAGTAACCGAGGTTGCCGCGAGTCGTGGAATGAGCGTGCCCTCGGAGCAGCCAGTCGCAGTCACCGTGAATGTCGTGGTGGCGCCAGTGGTCGGCGTCGGAGTGAGCGTGCAACCTGTTGCAGTTCCCGCGTTGGTGAAATCACTCGCGGCGATTGTGGTTGCATCAACATTGCTGTTGAAGGTGAGTGTGTAGTCGATTGATGTTGCATTGGTGGGTGATGTCACCGCAGTTGTAAACGACGACACCGCAAATGCAACGTAGGAAATCATGACGACACCCGAGCCGCCGGTTCCTCCTACCGTGTTCGCACTTCCTCCGAAACTGAAGGGGCAATTGTCGCCGGCTCCTCCACCACCACCAAAATTGGCAGTTCCATTTCCTCCCCCAACGCAGTTATCGGTGCTGCTGTTGGCGCCAGCGCCGGCATTCGTACCGCCGGCACTGAGCGAGCCTCCACCGTCGGCACCGTATGTTGCCGAAGCTCCCGAGAATGTCGATGTCGTTCCTGTGCCTGCACCCGAACCAGTGCGTGAACCGGTTGCTCCACCCGTCGCGCTCACGATCGTTGTGGCCCCTTGAACGATGCTCGAGGTTCCGCCCGCGACGTTCTGGGCGCCCCCAGATCCGACAGTGATGGTGACCGAGGTTCCTGCGGTCACACTGCTGCTGGATGCGACTCCTCCGACGCCGGACTGTCTTACCGTTCCGCCTTGACCTCCCTTGCAGCTGTCCCCGCAACCGGCTTGACCCTGGCCACCGCCGCCGCCAGCAACCACGAGAAACGTGATTGATGTGACGCCAGCCGGTGGCGTCCATGTCGTACTTGCCGTAAACGACTGAAAGCATGTTCCAGATGCTGGGCGATAGGTCCAGCCGGCCGGACATTCACCTGCTGCGCGTACCTCAACGGTCTCTCCGCCAATATTCGGTGCCAACACGAGTGAGGCGATGATCGTGAGCAGTATCCAACATCGCGCAAGCCGAGTTGGATGGTGCACCAATGCCGAACCGTTCTTTGCAGATCTGGCGTCGCGCACGACGCCAAAGCGTATGAAAAACGATTACTCACCAGCCGTTGATACGCAGTGTAAAAAAGTTTCTACTTCGTACGTCTGCTGCGGTCGGTGCTGTGAGCAGTTCGTCGCCAGATTCGTGCACGCGAAGTAACCGCGATTGTGCAGTTGATGCAATGCTGAGTGACGGCGAGTCGGTCTGTAAGCGGGATTCTGTGCCGACGATCCTTACGAATCGTTGGCGGTGACCATCCATCTTTGCGATCTACCCGAAGGTTGCCTTGCGGCGAGCGGACCACCCGTACCTTCTGTTCGATCTTGCTTCGAGTGCCGTGCCGCCGGCCGACGTCGCCGCCGACCGTGGTGCGCTCTTACCGCACCGTTTCACCCTTGCCTGATCGCAACCGAAGTTGCGCCATCGGCGGTGTGCTCTCTGTTGCACGGGATGTCAGGTTTCCCCGACCTGGCTCGCGCCAGCACTCTGTCCTGTGAAGTCCCGACTTTCCTCAACCGCGCGCGAAGCGCGCAACTGCGGTCACCCGACCGACTCGCCGTCGGATGCAAGGCTACGGCCGGTCGAGCAGTTCACGAACCGCCATCGCCGAAATCGCTTGCTTCATTCGTGGCACCGAGAGCTCCGAACCCGCCGTACTCGCGTTCGCGTGAGTATTCGCGGTGGACTGCCCGTGTGCTGGGTCGGGTCGAAGCGGGGCGGGCAGTAGTCGATGCAGTTGGTCGCAATCGATTGCGTTTGCGGCCCAGGGCGTATCCGATGAGAAAGACGAGCGTGATGACGATGATGATTTCCATGCACCGACGGTAGGAAACGGGTCTCCCGTGGTTCGTCTGCGCTTAGGCGCAGGTGACGTAGTCGTAGGCGAGCGAGTTGAGGCTCGGCGTTTCAAGATTCAGCGAGGCCCGTGAGCCGTCTTCACGCACCGGGCCGAGGGTGACGGGTATTGGCGTAAGTGGCCCGAATGCACCGGGCACGGTTGCCACATTCGGCTTGCCGGTGGCTTCGTCGACGCTCGGCAACACACCGGCCAGCCCTGGGTTGAGTGCCTGAGCGAGGATTGCGGCGTGACGGGCTTCTTCTTGACCGATGGTCATTGCGGCCTGACGGATCGCCTTGTCGGAGAGCATCGTCACCACCGACTGATACGTCTGCGCGGCAAGATTCTCCAGCGCATGAGCGAGCACCACCACGTCGAGTGCGGGATTCTCGTTCGCCTCGTCGGTGATGAGACCGAGGGCAGGGGAGATGTAGATCTCTGAGAGTCGCGGGTTGCCGCAGGTAAACGGCTTGCCTCCGAGTTTCGTCACGAGACCATTGATGGCATCGGCATGACCGCGGTGGTCATCACGCAAGCGCTTGGCGATGTCACCGGCTGCGGCAAACGAGCCGGTAAAGACGCCCAATCCGAGTGCGGCTTCGTAGGTATCGATGGCGTTGTACTCGAGCGAGGCCGCGGTGCGCAACAACACGATGTCGTTCACTTCGACGTTGGGCAGGCCTTCGGCCTCAGGCACCACGCCGACGGCAGTGATGTTCTTGCTCTCTTCGACCCCGGCCTGCTTGCCGCACGCGGCGAGCACCAAACCAGCGGCACCGACACCGCTGAAACGCAACATCTGGCGTCGCGAGTAGCGGTTCATGACGTAGCTCCGGGTGAGAGCGGTGCAGCGTCGTTGACGAGCGCATCATTGAGACCGCGGCTGGCAAGAAGGGCAAGCGCCGCCGCATGACGCGCCTGAATCGAAAGAATCGACGCAACGAGAGCCGAACCCTCGGTGCCTTCGAGTGTGCCGACGAGCGAGAGATGCGTGGAGACCAGCGTGTTCTCGAGTTCGCGCAGCGTGTCGTAGATGGCGCTCTTGTCGCTGCCCATCACCTTGCCGCGGAACGCGCTGTACACGGCGTCGGCGCGAACGTTGGTGGCGTCTTTTCCGATCAAGCCGGCGAGAGCTTGCGCTGCCGCCAGGTGGTGATCATGAAAGCCAACGAGGACGGTTTTCTCTTCATCGTTGAACGAGGTGAGGGCGGCGGCAGCGGCGTAGAGGTCACGAGCCGCGAACTCAGCGGAGTTGGCGAAGGCGAGTAACGCGCGATCGGCAGCAGTGGGTGGTGTGGGGGTTGCGGCAGGGAACGTCATACGAGAACTACGGCGCAAGCGCCGTGAAAAGAATAGTCGCTAGAAATCGAGCGCCGAGAGTTCGGGTATCCAGCCCCGCGCGCGGCGTACCGCTTCGTGCCATTGTGCCCGTGTCGACGGGATGGAGGTCGTACCGCTCGTTTCCGATGTGGCGTCGCGCGGTTCGACCGTACGCAATGGTGAGACGAGCGACGCCGCCTCGGTGAGATCGCGCCACACGCCAGCACCGACTCCCGCCAGGAACGCCGCGCCGAGCGTGGTGGCCTCGGTTTCGCGACACACGTCGACGGGCCGACCGGTGGCGTCGGCGAGAGCCTGAACGAACACGTGGTTGCGACTCATACCTCCGTCGACACGCAGTCGATCAACTCGCAAACCCGTGTCGGATTCACTGGCTTCAAGCAGGTCGGCACCGCGATGGGCGATGCCCTCGAGTACCGCGCGCACGACGTGCGACTTTGACGTCCCCCTCGTGAGGCCGAGCAAGGTACCTCGAGCGCCATAATCCCACTGTGGCGTGCCCATGCCGATGAGTGCCGGCACGTACATCACACCGTCACTTGACGCAACCGTCGCCGCAATCGCATCACTCGACGATGCATCGGGAATGAGACCCATGTCGTTGACCAGCCATTCCACGTTGGTGCCGGCGGTGAGCATGATCGCTTCGGAGCCCCAGTGCAACGTGTCGCCCTGGCTGTACACCACGATGGGGAACGTGCCGCGCTGTGTGCGCGCAAGATGCTTCGGAGTTTCGGTGCCCGCATACATATCGAGCATGCCTCCGGTACCGAACGTTGCCTTCGCCGCACCTGTGACGATGCCGCCCTGACCGACCAGCGACGATTGCTGGTCGCCGACCATCGCAAAGATCGGTGGACTACCGGGCAACGCCGATGCGACACCGATATGACTCATCGTCGGCACGATGCGGGGAAGGAGCGCCGGATCGATGTCCAGCGCATCGAGTACCGAGCGTGACCACTCGTGTTTGACGAGTGAGGCATGGTCGGCCAAACCCGTCACCGCCGCATTCGATGAGTCGGTGGCGTGCACGTCGAAGTTGCTGAGCACCGCGGCCACCCACGTGTCGACCGTTCCGGCGCGAGCATGCGGTGATCGTGCTGCTTCGACATTTGCGATGAACCACTTCAACTTGGTCGCCGTCTGATTCGGCGCAAACACGAGATTCTTTTCCGTGCGCAGGCTGATGCAATCGCCAACCGTGCGAAGGTCTTGCCACCCGAGCCCGGGTGCGACGGGGTTGCCGGTGCGGGAGTCCCACACGATGGTGGAAGCACGTTGTGCAGTGATGCCAACCGCGCGAACAGTTCCTGCGTGCTGAAGTGCAGCCTTTGCAACGCGCAAGACGGCATCTCGCATCGCCACGCCGTCGAATTCGACGAGCCCGGCAAAGGGGCTCGAAGGCGGTAGCGGTTCGTAGGTGAAGCCGGTGATGCTCGCATCGTCACGCACCACTGCAGCACGCAAGCCCGTGGTGCCGACGTCGACGACGAGCACGCTCATGACGTGGCTGTGTCGATCATGAGGTGATTCACGCGCGCGGTGTTCACGGAAACGCCACGTGCCCGCGCTTGGTGGGCAATCCAAGCTTGCCGGGGTTGAAGAGATCGTTGGGGTCGAGCGCACGCTTCATTGCGACGAGCACGTCAAACGAACTGCCCATCGCTTCGCGCATGAACCGCCCTCGATTCAGGCCAACACCGTGATGGTGGGCGAGATTGCCACCCGCCGCTAGCGCGGCTCGTTGTGCGGCATCCCACATTGCAACGTAGAGCGTGTGGTGTTCGGTGGTCGTCGCTTCGTTGATGTCGCGTGATGAAATCTGGCCGACGAACGTGAAGTAGATACAGGCTCCGTCGAGGTAGCTGTGCGACACGTGCGCACTCACGCTGCGTGCGCCGTCGACCGCCCGTGTGGCCCCGAGTACGGCGTCGTACACCGCAGCGAGTTTCGACCATGGCGCGGCCACTTCCATGGTGTCGATGACGAAGCCTTTCTTGGTGAGCGCTTGCAAACCGCTCGTGTCGTTGCGGTGGGCGAGCCAGTGATCGACACGTTCTTCAGGTGCGG